>CAKTKT010000005.1 GCA_934572325.1 uncultured Oscillospiraceae bacterium | reverse complement strand
AACAACTTGCCCATGAGACCCCTCCGCTGGCTGTCTCCCGCTGAGATTACTGTACAATATGTTTGACAAACCTACACCCCCGACATTCGGGGGTTCATCAATGACTGCATATTGCTCTATCGGTGCAAGGCTCACTTCATAGCCTCGGCGGTGGCGACGGCGACAGCGACGGTCGCGCCGACCATGGGGTTGTTGCCCATGCCGAGGAAGCCCATCATCTCAACGTGCGCGGGCACGGAGGACGAGCCTGCAAACTGCGCGTCGGAGTGCATACGACCCATGGTGTCGGTCATGCCGTAAGAGGCGGGACCTGCCGCCATGTTGTCGGGGTGCAGCGTGCGGCCCGTGCCGCCGCCGGAGGCGACGGAGAAATACTTCTTGCCCTGCTCGATGCACTCTTTCTTATAAGTGCCGGCGACGGGGTGCTGGAAGCGGGTGGGGTTGGTGGAGTTGCCGGTGATGGAGACGTCAACGCCCTCGTGATGCATGATGGCAACGCCCTCGCGCACATCGTCGCAGCCGTAGCAGCGGACGTTCGCGCGCTCGCCCTCGGAGTAGCGGATCTCGCGGACGATCTTCAGCTCGCCGGTGTAGTAGTCAAACTGCGTCTGGACATAGGTGAAGCCGTTGATGCGCGAGATGATCTGAGCCGCATCCTTGCCGAGACCGTTGAGGATAACGCGCAGAGGCTCTTTGCGCGCCTTATTGGCGTTCTTGACGATGCCTATCGCGCCCTCTGCGGCGGCAAAGGACTCATGACCGGCGAGGAAAGCAAAGCACTTTGTCTCATCGGAGAGGAGCATCGCGCCGAGGTTGCCGTGACCGAGACCGACCTTGCGATCCTCCGCCACGGAGCCGTCAAGGCAGAAGCTCTGAAGCCCGACGCCTATCATCTTTGCAGCCTCGGCAGCGTTCTTCGCGCCGGATTTTATGGCGATGGCAGCGCCGACGCAGTACGCCCAGCGGACGTTCTCAAAGCAGATGGGCTGGATACCGGCGACGATGTCATACGGGTCAAAGCCCTTCGCCTTGCAGAGTTCCCTGCACTCCTCCACAGAGCCGATGCCGTAGTGAGCGAGGACACCGTTTATCTTGTCTATTCTTCTCTCGTAATTTTCAAACAGAGCCATTACATTGTCCTCCTTCTCTTATTCCTGACGCGGGTCTATGTACTTGGCGGCGTCGTCAAACTGACCGTAGTGACCCTTTGCCTTTTCAAGCGCCTCGTTGGCGTCGATGCCCTTCTTGACAAAGTCCATCATCTTGCCCAGAGAGACAAACTCATAGCCGACTATCTCGTCGTCCTTGTTGAGGGCGAGGCGGGTGACATAGCCCTCGGTGAGCTCGAGGTAACGCGGTCCCTTCGCCTTGGTGGCGAACATCGTGCCGACCTGGGAGCGCAGACCCTTGCCAAGATCCTCCATGGAAGCGCCGACGGCGAGACCGTCCTCGGAGAAAGCGGACTGGCTGCGACCGTAGACGATCTGCAAAAACAGCTCGCGCATGGCGGTGTTGATGGCGTCGCACACAAGGTCGGTATTGAGCGCCTCAAGAATGGTCTTGCCGATGAGTATCTCGGAAGCCATCGCCGCGGAGTGGGTCATGCCGGAGCAGCCGATAGTCTCTATCAGCGCCTCCTCGATGACGCCCTCCTTGATATTGAGGGTCAGCTTGCACGCGCCCTGCTGAGGTGCGCACCAGCCGATGCCGTGGGTAAAGCCGGAGATGTCGGTTATCTGCTTTGCCTGGACCCATTTGCCCTCCTCGGGGATGGGCGCGGGACCGTGGTACGCGCCCTTAGCCACGGGGCACATATTCTTGACTTCTGTGGTGTAGATCATTGCGATCTTCTCCCTTCTATCCTTATATTTATGAAAACTGAGTTATTGCCCGCCTGTCACTTGATGAGACATTCGCCGGTCATCTCCTCGGGCTGCGCAAGCCCCATGACGTGCAGGATCGTCGGCGCGATGTCCGCCAGACGACCGCCCTGCTTGAGCGCGATGTCCGGCATGCAGACGGCGAACGGAACGGGGTTGGTGGTGTGGGCGGTATTGACCTTGCCGGAGGCATCGAACATACAGTCGGCATTGCCGTGATCCGCCGTGACGAGCAGCACCGTGTCGGGGTGCTTGGCGACCTCCGCCATGATGCGCCCCATGCAGGCGTCAACGGTCTCCACCGCGGTGACGGCGGCAGCCATCACGCCGGTGTGCCCGACCATGTCGCAGTTGGCGAAGTTGCACACGATGAGCGCGTACTCATCGGAGGCGATAGCCTCGATGCACTTGTCGGCGACCTTGACGGCGCTCATCTGCGGGATGAGATCATATGTCGGGTACTCCTTCGGGGACGGGACAAGGCAGCGCTCCTCGCCGGGGCTCTGCTTTTCAACGCCGCCGTTGAAAAAGAACGTGACATGGGCATATTTCTCCGTCTCTGCGACGCGGAACTGACGAAGCCCGTGGGTGCTGACATACTCGCCGAGGGTGTTGTCTATCTCCTCCGGCGGGTAGGCGATGGGCAGGGGGAGCGTCTCGTCGTACTGCGCGGTGCAGACATAGGAGAGCGGATATACCGTCTTTTTGCGGGCAAAGCCGTCAAAATCGGGCAGGTTGAGCGCCCATGTCATCTCCCTTGCGCGGTCGGGGCGGAAGTTCATGAAGATGACGCTGTCGCCCTCGTTGATAACGCCGTCGGGGTCAACGACGACCGGCTCAAGAAATTCATCCGTCACGTCGTTTGCATAGCTCGCCTCGACGGCGTGGACGGCGTCGCCGTCCGTAACGCCCTCGCCGCAGACGATGGCGTTGTAGCCCCTCTCCACGCGATCCCAGCGCTTGTCGCGGTCCATGCCCCAAAAGCGCCCCTGGAGCGTGGCGATCCTCGCGTTGCCAAGCTCATCGCACTTTCTCTGAAGCTCGGCGACGAAGCCCGCGCCGCTCTTGGGCGCAACGTCGCGCCCGTCGAGGAAGCAGTGGACGTACACGCGCTCAAGACCGCGCTGCTTTGCCATGTCGAGAATGGCAAAGATATGCTCAATATGGCTGTGAACGCCGCCGGAGGACAGCAGCCCCATGATGTGCAGCGCCCTGCCGTTCGCCTTGGCGTCGTCCATCGCCTTGACGTATGCCTTGTTTGCAAAGAACTTGCCGTTTTTAATCTCCTGACTCATCTTGGGCAGGATCTGGAACACGACGCGCCCCGCGCCGATGTTCGTGTGCCCGACCTCGGAGTTGCCCATCTGTCCAGCGGGCAGCCCCACGTCCAGCCCTGACGCCTGAAGCGTCGTGTAGGCGTTTTCGGAGAAGAGCCGGTCAAGATTCGGCTTTTTCGCCTTGTAGACGGCGTTGCCCTCGGAGGGCGGGGCTATGCCGTAGCCGTCAAGGATGATGAGAACGGCTTTTTTTGAAATATCAGTCATGGTGAGAACTCACTCCTGAACCGTCGCCTTTACGATGGCGGCGAAGTCAACGGGCTTGAGCGACGCGCCGCCGATGAGCCCGCCGTCGATGTCGGGCTGGGCGAGCAGCTCGTATGCGTTCTTCGCGTTCATGCTGCCGCCGTAGAGGATGGAGACGGCGCGCGCGGGACGTGCGCCGTAGATTCTGCGGATGACGGCGCGGATGCCCTCGCATACCTCCTGCGCCTGCTCGGCAGTGGCGGTCTTGCCCGTGCCGATAGCCCAGATAGGCTCATAGGCGATGACGCAGTGGCGCAGAGCCGTGGCGTCGATGCCGCTGAGCGCGGTCTTGACCTGATAGGCGACATACTCCATGGTGAGGTTCATTTCGCGCTGCTCAAGGCTCTCGCCGACGCAGATGATCGGGGTGATGCCCTTTTCAAGCAGGCTCTTGGTCTTTTCGTTGACGAGCATATCGCTCTCGCCGTGGTACTGACGGCGCTCGGAGTGACCGACGATGCAGTACTTCGCGCCGACGTCGGCGAGCATGGAGGCGGATATTTCACCGGTGTAAGCGCCCTTGTCGTGCTTGCTGACGTCCTGCCCGCCGGCGGCGACCTTGCACTCCTTGCCTGCCTTGACCATGTTCTGGATCATGACAGCCGGGGTGCACAGCACGACCTCGCACACCTTGGTCTTGGGGAGGTTCTCCTTGAGCTCCTCCATGAAAGGCTTGACCGCGGAATTGGTCATGTTCATCTTCCAGTTGCCGGCGATTATAGTCTTACGGTATTTTCTGTTCATTAGCTTATCTCCTTTTATACACATCGCAGGACAGGGGGCGGCACAGCCGCCCCCCCTGCGGCGAATGATCTGATTACTTGTCCAGCAGGCACGCGACGCCCGGAAGCTCCTTGCCCTCAAGGAACTCAAGGCTTGCGCCGCCGCCGGTGGAAATATGGGTGATCTTATCCGCAAAGCCGAGCTTTTCAACGGCAGCCGCGCTGTCGCCGCCGCCGACGATGGTGACCGCGCCTGACTCCGCCAGTGCCTTTGCCATTGCCTTGGTGCCGTTTGCGAACCTGTCAAACTCGAAAACGCCCATGGGTCCGTTCCAGACGATGGTGCCCGCGCCCTTGACGGCGGCGGTGAACAGCTCCACGGTCTTCGGTCCTATGTCCATGCCCATGAGATCGTCGGGGATGTTGCCCTCGATGAGGACGGGCTCTGCGTCGGCGGAGAACTCGGATGCGCAGTAGTTGTCAACCGGCAGGAGGAACTTCACGCCCTTATCCGCCGCCTTGGCGATCATCTCCCTGGCGTAGTCGAGACGGTCAGCCTCGAGCAGGGATTTGCCGACCTCGAAGCCCTGCGCCTTTTTGAACGTGTACGCCATGCCGCCGCCGATGATGATGGTGTCCGCCTTCTCAAGGAGGTTGTTGATGACGTTGATCTTGTCGGAGACCTTCGCGCCGCCGAGCACGGCGACGAACGGACGCTTGGGATCGTCGAGAGCCTTGCCCATGATGGACAGCTCCTTATCGACGAGAAGACCGGAGTACGCGGGCAGGTAAGCCGCGACGCCGGCGGTGGAGGCGTGCGCCCTGTGCACCGTGCCGAAGGCGTCGGACACGAAAATGTCCGCCATGTCTGCAAGAGCCTTGGCAAAGTCCGCGCCGTTCTTCTCCTCGCGGATGTCGAAGCGGAGGTTCTCAAGCAGCATTATCTGACCCGGCTTGAGAGCGGCTGCCTTTGCCTTGGCGTCGTCGCCGATGATGTCCTTGGCGAAGATAACGTCCTGACCGAGCAGCTCTGAAAGGCGCTTGGCGACGGGCGCGAGGGTGAGCTTTTCCTTCCACTCGCCCTTGGGCTTGCCGAGATGGGAGCAGGCGATGACGGCAGCGCCGTGCTCAAGCAGATATTTAATAGTGGGGATAGCGGCCTTGATACGCTTGTCGCTGGTAATCTCGCCGGTCTCCTTGTTCTGGGGAACGTTAAAATCGCAGCGGAGCAGAACCTTCTTGCCCTTGACGTCTACGTCATAGACAGTTTTCTTGTTGTAGTTCATGGTATGCCTCCTAAAAATAATAATAAACTTTTTAATGCGCCTTAACGCGCCATCGAGCCGACTCCCAGCAGCCCGGGAAAGCCCTGCTGGCGGAGCGCCTCGTAGGTCAATATGGCGACGGAGTTCGAGAGATTCAAGCTCCGCGCCTCGCTTATCATGGGGATGCGTATGCATCTGCCGCGGTATTTCTCGCGCAGGCTCTCCGGCAGCCCCGCCGTCTCCTTGCCGAAAAGGAGCGCCGTATCGCCGCTCATATCGACCTCGCTGTATGCTCGCGGCGCTTTCGTCGTGGCGAGGTATATATTGCCGTCGCCGTGCGCGGCGAAGTACTCGTCGATATTTTCGTACACCGATATGTCCACGAGATGCCAGTAGTCCAGCCCGCAGCGCTTCACCGCCCTGTCGGATATATCGAACCCGAGCGGCTTTATCAGGTGCAGCCGCGCCCCCGTCGCCGCGCACGTGCGCGCCACAGCGCCGGTATTGTGCGGTATCTCCGGCTCTACAAGTACGATGTCAAGCATCCGCGCCGCCTCTTTTGTCATAATTTTATCTCATATCTTCTTGCTTTACAAGTCATTTTATCACAAAAATCCGAAAAATCATGTACTTTTTTACGTTTATATCAATTTCTTGCATATTAGACAAATCGGAGCTATAATCTTTATTGCAAAAGGGCTGTTTCTTGTCATTTTGCATATGGCTTAACGCCATGAACGACACGAAAAAATGGGGTTTCGAGCATGGAATACATTTGCAGCGACTGCCCGCGAAAATGCGGCGCAAAAAGGGGCGACGACGTTTCCGGCGGGGTGTGTATGAGCCCTGCCCTGCCGCGCGTCGCCCGCGCCGCGCCGCACTTCGGGGAGGAGCCCTGCATCAGCGGAACGCGCGGCGCGGGCGCGGTGTTTTTCACGGGGTGCAGTCTGCGGTGCGTGTTCTGCCAGAACATCGATATAAGCCGCGGGCAGGGCGGCGGGCGCGTTGACGCGGCGGCACTGCGGGACATTTTTCTGCGTCTGCGCGATGCGGGCGTGCACAACATCGACCTCGTCACGCCGTCGCACTACGCGCGCGTCATTGAAAAGGCGCTCGACGGGCTGGCGCTCGGCATACCGGTGGTATGGAACTCCTCCGGCTATGACAGCGTCGAGACGCTGCGGCGGATGGAGGGGCTGGTGCAGGTGTATATGCCGGACTATAAGTACGCCGACGGCGAGCTTGCGCGCCGGTACAGCGCCGCGGCGGATTATCCCGCGGTCGCGGCGGAGGCGGTGCGCGAGATGTTCCGCCAGCGCGGGGCGTACAGGCTCGACGCGGAGGGGCTCATGACCTCCGGTGTGCTGATACGCCATCTCATCCTCCCCGGGCAGGTCGAGAACAGCATGAGCGTCATCGACTTTGTCGAGCGCGAGTTTGAGTCGGGGGATGTGCTGTTCTCGCTGATGAGCCAGTACACGCCCATGCCGGGGCTTGACCGCTTTCCGGAGCTTACGGGGCGCGTGGACGCGCGCACGAACGATGCGTTTGTCGCGTATATGCGCCGCTGCGGCATAACGGACGGCTACTGGCAGGAGACGGAGTCCGCCACGGCGGACATGATACCTGATTTTGACGGAACAGGGGTCGAAGCCACTTGACAAGCGGAGCTGTTTGTCGGATAATTGGCTTTGGAGATACAGTACTATTTTATCCGCAAAGGAGACAGCATATTATGAATTACAACGAAGTTCTCGCCGCCGCAAAGGACTGCGTCGGTCCGTACTGCAAGGTATGCCCCGTGTGCAACGGGCGCGCGTGCGCCAACACCATGCCCGGTCCCGGCTGCAAGTTCCCCGGCAGCGTCGCCGCGCGCAACTACGACAAGTGGCAGGAGATCTGCGTGAACATGGACACGCTCTGCCCCAACTTTGCCGACCCCGATATTTCGTTTGAAATGTTCGGGCACACGTTCTCCGCGCCCATATTCGCCGCGCCGCTCGGCGCGCTGGATATGCACTACGGTCCGAAGTACAAGGATCAGCAGTACAACGCGCTTCTCATGAAGGCGGCGGCGGATTACGGCGTGATGGCGTTCACCGGCGACGGCGTTGACCCCGACATCATGAAAACCGCCGTGCGCGACAGCCGCGAGATCGGCGGCATGAGCGTGCCGACGATAAAGCCGTGGAACAAGGAGGCGGTGTTTGAAAAGCTGGACGCGGCAAACGCCGCAGGCATTTTCGCCGCCGCGATGGACGTTGACGGCGCGGGTCTGCCCTTCCTGAAGAAAATGAACCCCAACGCCGGCAGCAAGACCGTTGACGAGATGCGCGAGATCATCGACTACGCGAAAATGCCGTTCATCATCAAGGGCATCATGACCCCCGCAGGCGCAAAGAAAGCGGTCGAGGCGGGCGCGAAGGCGATTGTCGTGTCCAACCACGGCGGGCGCGTGCAGGGCGGCGTTCCCTCCACGGCGGAGGTGCTCCCCGCCATCGTTGACGCGGTCAAGGGCAGGCTCACGATAATCGTTGACGGCGGCATACGCTCCGGCGTGGACGTGTTCCGCGCGCTGGGTCTCGGCGCGGACGCGGTGCTCATCGGCCGTCCGATCATCCCCGCGATATACGGCGGCGGCGCGGAGGGCTTCAAGCTGTACATGGACAAGATAGTGGGCGAGCTGAAGTCCACGATGACCATGTGCGGCGCGGCAAGCCTCAAGGAGATCACCCGCGACAAGCTCTGGATAGAAAAGTAAGCTCGTATATTTGCATCGCCGCTCCATAGGGGCGGCGATGTCGTTTTCTCGTTCATCCCCTGCTCGCGCAGGGCTTTGTTCTGTCTTTCTCGTTATATTATGTTAATCTTATTATGTATATAAAATTACGTAGCTTATTTTATGTAATTAGTATTTTTGTAAATTATATTACGTATATAATATTCTGTAAATTATATTAAGTATATTATTTTATGTTTATTAAATTATGTTTAATATAATATGTTGCCTGTATTATGTTATGCCCAATATAAAGCAGCCTCCGTCGCCGGAGGCTGCTTTTATCGCTTGCCTTTATGCGCTGTACTGTGAATATACGGGGTAAAAGGTATCTCTCGCGGCGAGGGCCCGGTCGCGAGCGACATTGGCGATGTCGCCGGGCTGCTCATATTTGAAGCACCACTCGCGCGCGGCGCTGTAAGCGTCGTCTGCGGTGTCGCCCAAGTCCATGAGATAAAAATCCAGCTCAAGATACTTCATCAAGCCCAGCTCATGCTGCATATAGCTGATCTGTCCGGTGATGGTGGTGTAGTCGTACCCGTTCGCCGCGCACCATTTTGTCAGCCCCGTGCGCCGCTCGCCCAGCCACTGGCACAGCCCGTAGCTGCCGTCGGCGCGGGCGGTGAGGCGGAAGGACGACTCCTTATATATATTCGCAAGCACGCCGCACGCCGCGGCGGTGCTGTAGCCGAGCTCGTTTTTACAGAAGTAATACACCATCTGCTCCGCGACGGGATAGACAAGGTGGACGAGCACGCCGTAGCTCGTGCAGCGCGCGCCGATATTGGACCAGTTGACGTCGAACGCCGCCTTGCCGCCGTCGCTGCGGCAGACAACGACGCGGAAATACGTGTCCGACGCGGCGGTGACGATGCCGAAGTTGACCGCGCGCCCGCTCTCATCCAGCCAGAAGATAATATCCCCCGCCTCCGCCTGAAGCGTTCCGCCGAACGGCACGCACTCCGTCAGCGCACACTGACCGAAGCCGTTGACCTCGGTGAGATAGTGATACTGCATCTCGCAGTCGGGCAGAACATCGAACATCCCGACGTCGGTAAGCCCGCTCGCGTCGGCGCAGGTGAGCATGAAGTTGGTGTTGGCGGCGTCGTTATATATGACCGCCTCAAAGTCGGCGGAGAAGTCGCTCGCCGCGTCATAGCGCAGCGCAACGCCGCTCTCGGCGGCGGCGGTGAATCTGTCGCGCAGCTCATCGTCCGGCGTGGAGCACACGGGGGCGTAGCGCAGATAGTCCGCCTGCGCCGTGCCCGTGAGGTAAATGTCACTGCGCGGGGTCGGCATGGGCGGCGGCGTGGGCGTGGGCTCGGGCGTAGGCTCTGGCGTGGGCGCGGGCTGCGCCGTCGAGGCGGGGGGCGTGGGCGTGGGCTCGGACGTTGGCTCAAGCTCACGCATATCGTCCACCGCGCCGGAGACGATGTCCAGCGCCGAGGAGAGCCTTGACGCGCCGCAGCCGGTCAGCGCCAGCAGCAGCGCCGCGGCGGCAAGGACGCAGACAATCCTTTTTCTTATCATATGTATCTCCCTTCGGGGCTTCGCCTGTTTCGTCACCTTGCGGAAACGGCGGCATTGGCAAGTATCGTGCGGCGCAGAGACGAGCGGCGGTAATAGTACCACAGCAGCGCCGCCGTGCACAGCGCCCACGAGGTCGGGTAGCACAAAAACACAACGCGGATGTCGTTATACACGGGCAGCAGCGCCTCTATCCACGCCACGCGGAACACGCAGATGGTCAGCGCGGAGATGATTGTGACCTGCGTCGCTTGACCTGAGCCGCGTATCGCGCCGGAAAAGATGTCAATAAACGAGTACACCCATACGGTCGGCAGCACGTAGCCGAGGAACACGCGCCCGAGGGCTATCGCTTGCTCGTCGTCGGTGAAGATGTGCATGAGCGGCTCAAAGAACGCGAGCACTGAGCCGCCGATGACGGCATAGCTCGCCAGACACAGCACGAGGCACACGCGGATCGCCTTTTTCATGCGCTCATACTTCCCCGCGCCGATATTCTGCCCGATAAATGTAGAGATGGCGAGGGAGAGCGCCGCCATAGGCATATAGATAAAGGCGTCTATCTTGCCGTATGCCGTCACGCCCGCCATTGCGACAGTGCCGAAGGAATTTATCTTTATCTGGACAAGGAAATTCGAGATGTTATACATGGAGCTTTGCAGCCCGCAGGGCACGGAGATGGCGACAGCGTCGCGCAGTATGACCCTGTCCGGCTTCATGTGCAGCGGGCGGAGGGCATAGTCCGGATTCAGGCGGCACAGACGAATCACAACGAGCACGGCGGTGATGGTCTGGGCGAGCACCGTCGCCCATGCCGCGCCCGCAACGCCCATGCCGAGCCATGCCACGGCGACAATATCCATCACGAGGTTGCCCACGCCGCCGATCGCAAGATATATCAGCGGACGCATGGAGTCGCCCTCGGCGCGGATGAGCCCCGCGCCCACATTATATACAAGCGTGATGATCGTGCCGCCCATATAGATGCGCAGATACTCCTCCGAGAGGTCGAGCGCCTCGGTCGGCATGCTCATAATGCTCAGAAGCCCGCGCGTGAACACAACGCCCACCACGGTCATCACCGCGCCCAAAGCAAGGCTGAGCACCATCGACGAGTCAATGAGCTTTTTCAGGCTTTTATGGTCGCCCGCGCCGTAATACATCGCGTAGAGTATGCCCGCGCCCGTGGCAAGACCGAGGAAAAACCCGATGAGCACGTTTATGAGCGCACCGGTCGAGCCGACGGCTGCGAGCGCCTCATCCCCGCAGAACTGACCGAGCACGGCGCTGTCAATTGAGTTATAAAGCTGCTGCAGGAGGTTCGTGAGCAGGACAGGTATTGTAAACTCAATAATGCTCTTTGTGATCGAGCCCTCTGTCAGATTAACGGTTTTCGGTCTCATGACCGAGCAGCACTCCTCTCACGAGAAAAATCACTGCCATATCAGGCTACGGCATTGTATACCCTGCCGCGACGAAAAGCAAGGGGGAGCATATCACATTTTTTGCTGTTTTCACCCGCAAACCAGTTTATTCACACTTTATTCTTAATCTCACGGGCGCAATAACGCTTTTGTACGTGAGACAGTCCGACAACCGGGATGTTCCGCGAATTGACTGGATTTTACACATAGTTCACAAACATTTTACTCCGGCGCAAATTTTTGTTGAAATACAACAAGAATGATGCTATAATCTGTCTCACAGATAGGGTGCATGGCGCAATATCGCCATAGCCTCTACCGTATACAAAACTTTATAGGAGGATCCCAATGAAGAAGTTTCTTGCAATGCTTCTGGTCCTGGTCATGGTGTTCGCGCTGTGCGCTTGCGGTCAGACCGCAAGCGCACCGGAGGCAGCTCCCGCAGAGGAAGCTGCGCCCGCCGCTGAGGACGCCGCCCCCGCCGAGAAGTCCGACGCCGACTACACCGGCAAGCTGGTCGTCTACTCCCCGCACGACGCCGACCCCCTGAACGCCGGCGTCAATCAGTTCAAGGCGAAGTACCCCAACATCGAGGTTGAGGTCATTGCCGCCGGCACAGGCGAGCTGTGCCAGCGTCTCGTCGCCGAGGCTGCCAATCCCCAGGGCGACGTTCTGTGGGGCGGCGGCGCCGACACCCTTGCGGCTTACAACGATTACTTTGAGCCGTATGTCTGCGCCAACGATGCGTTCATCGGCGCGGAGTACAAAGATCCCAACGGCTACTGGATAGGCGAGTCCCCGCTGCCCATGGTCTTCATCTACAACAAGAACATGCTCAGCGAGGAGGAAGTTCCCACCACGTGGGAGGGTCTGTGCGATGAGAACCTCAAGGGTCGTATCGCCTACTGCTCCCCCTCCAAGTCCGGCTCCGCCTACACCCAGCTTTGCACCATGCTCTTCAGCCAGCCCACCATTGAGGACGGCTGGGCGCTCGTTGAGAAGTTCATTGCCAACCTCGACGGCAAGCTCCAGGACAGCTCCGGCAACTGCCACAAGCTCGTTGCCTCCGGTGAGTACGCCCTCGGCGTGACCATCGAGAAGTCCGCTGTTCTCTACAACGACAACCCCGATGTCGGCTATGTCTACCCCGAGAAGAATTCCGCAGTTCCCGACGGCGTTGCTCTTATCAAGGGCTGCCCCAATGAGGAGAACGCGAAGCTCTTCATCGACTTCGTCACCAGCGCCGAGTGCCAGACCGCGCAGAACGCCGACTGGGCGCGCCGCCCCGTCCGTTCCGACATCACCCCCGTGGGTCTGTGCCCGCTCGATGAGTGCAACGTCGGCACCTACGACTTTGATTACGCCGCCGCGAACCGCGACACCATCAAGGAGCAGTTCAACGACCTCGTTGCAGGCTGATAAGCCCTAACTTTACTTACCGCGGGAGGCGCCTTCCAAGGTGCCTCCTTGCGGTATTTAGTATATAGATACGGCTGAAACCCGCCCCGACGCGCGGCGGCGCGGCGGCTTTGAACCGTACACTTATGTAAGTCAAAAATATAACGGAGGGCACTGTATGAGCAATCAGGTAATTATAAAGGACGCTGTCAAGCGTTACGGGGATTTCACCGCCTTGAACGGTGTGTCGCTGGACATCCACGAGGGTGAGTTTTTCACGCTTCTCGGTCCGTCCGGCTGCGGCAAGACCACGCTTCTGCGCATGATAGCGGGCTTCAACTCCATAGAGGGCGGCGATTTCTACTTCGGCGACAAGCGCATCAACGACGTTCCCGCCCACAAGCGCGACATCGGCATGGTGTTCCAAAATTACGCCATCTTCCCGCACCTGACCGTGCGTGAGAACGTCGCCTACGGGCTCAAGGCGCGCAAGGTGCCGGCGAAGGAGATCACGCCGCGCGTGGACGAGGCGCTTGAGCTGGTGCAGATCTCGCATCTTGCGGACAGAAAGCCCAACGAGCTTTCCGGCGGTCAGCAGCAGCGCGTCGCGCTCGCCCGCGCCTTCGTCATCGAGCCGAGCGTGCTATTGATGGACGAGCCTCTGTCCAACCTCGACGCGAAGCTGAGGGTGCAGATGCGCTCCGTCATTAAAAAGCTCCAGCGCCGTCTCGGCATCACGACCATATACGTCACGCACGATCAGGAGGAGGCGCTCGCCATCTCTGACCGTATTGCCGTCATGAAGGACGGGCACATCATGCAGATAGGCACGCCGAATGAGATCTATGCAAAGCCGCAGAACCCGTTCGTCGCGGGCTTCATCGGCGTGAGTAACTTCCTCGACTGCGAGGTCAGCGCCCCCTCCGCCGGCGACGCCGGCGTCAGCATCAAAAACGAGCTGAGCATCACCGTTCCCGTCTGCCGCGCCTACACCGGCAAGGGCAAGATCTCCGCCCGTCCGGAGCAGCTTTTCTTCTCCGAGGACGGTATGCCCGGCACGATACTGTTCTCCACGTTCCTCGGAGACTTCATCGAGTACGAGGTGGAGCTGGACGACGGGCAGAGCCTCATCGTCAACGAGTACACCAAGGACACCTCCGACGTGCACAGCGACGGGGATAAGGTGCACCTGAGCTTTGACCCCCTGCGCATCAGTCTCTACGCCGAAAATGAGGAGGTGCTTAGCCTGTGAACAAACGCCTCGCCCAGAAGTGGAGACCGGATTTCTGGTTTTTCACGAAGCTGTTCGTTATAATTGCGATGTGCCTTTTCATCGTGTACCCGTTTTACACGATAATCACGAAGAGCGTCTTTTCCAACAAGGTCGATGGCATAACGCTTTATAACTTCAAGCGCTTTTTCACAAAGCCCTACTACTATCAGACGCTGCTGCGCTCGATGGTGGTGTGCTTTACCACTGTGCTGACAACAACCGTCGTCGGCGTTCCCATCGCGTATCTCATGACCCGCTACAACATTCCCGGCAAGAAGATTCTGCACATCTTCATCATCATGAGCCTTATGAGCCCGCCGTTCATCGGGGCTTACTCGTGGATCATCCTGCTGGGGCGCGCGGGTCTGCTGGCAAAGCTGTTTGCAAAGATCGGGCTTGTCGCGCCGACGATATACGGGCGCGGGGGCATCATCTTTGTGTTCACGCTGCACCTGTTCCCGTACATATATCTCTACACCTCCGGCGCGATGAACAGCATCGACTCCTCGCTTGAGGAGGCGGCGGAGAATCTCGGCATGAATAAGCTCCGCCGTATCTGGACGGTCACGCTGCCGGTCATTCTCCCCTCCATCCTCGCGGGCTGCATCATGGTGTTCATGACCTGCCTTGCCGACTTCGGCACGCCGATGCTCCTCGGCGAGGGCTACACCGTGCTGCCGGTGCTTGTGTACAACGAGTATATGTCCGAAAGCGCGACCGACCCGTACATGGCGTCCGCGCTGTCGGTCATTATCGTGCTGTGCTCGCTGACGATGCTGGGCTTCCAGAAGTTCGTCGTTGACAAGCGCAATTATATGATGAGCTCGCTCCGTCCCCCGCAGGAGACGAAGCTGCGCGGCGGGAGGCGCTTTTTCGCCTCCCTGCCGATATACATCGTCGTGGCGCTGGCGTTCCTGCCGCAGATCGTCGTCGTGTGCCAGTCGTTCATCGAGCGCAGCTTTTCCGGCGTCGTAAAGGGCGTAAACCTCAACAACTACCGCACGATAATGTCCCGCCTCGGGCGCAACATCCGCAACACCTATGTGTTCTCCATCGTCGCCATCGTTTTCATCATCATCGTCGGCATACTCGTGTCGTACATCCTTGTGCGCAAGAAGGGCAAGATCGCAAGCCTTATCGACACGCTCATCATGTTCCCGTATGTCATCCCCGGCTCTGTTCTGGGTATCGGGCTCATCGTCGCGTTCAACCGCAAGCCCGTCGTGCTGGTCGGCACCGCCGCGATCATGATAATCTCCTACATTATCCGCAAGCTGCCATACACGGTGCGCTCCGGCAGCGCATTTCTGTACCAGATGGATCCGTTCATTGAGGAGGCGTCCATAAACCTCGGCGTGTCGCCGATGAAAACGTTCTTCACGGTGACGGCGCGCATGATGCTGCCGGGCATCATGTCCGGCGCGGTGCTGAGCTGGATCACCTGCATCAATGAGCTCTCCAGCTCCATCATGCTCTACTCCGGCAAGACCTCCACCATCGCCGTTGCGATATATCAGGAGGTCGTGCGCATGAGCGACGGCACCGCCGCAGCCCTCGCCACGATACTCACGGTGACGACGATAATCTCGCTTGTTATCGTGTTTCGCGCGACGAAAGGCAAGGTTAAGATAGTCTGATGATAAAAAACGTAGTTTTCGACATGGGCAACGTCCTTCTCCGGTTCGACCGCGATATGTTCCTTGACGCGGTCGGCGCGGAGGGCGAGGACAGGAAGATACTCATGAACAATGTCTATCTCTCCGTCGAGTGGGCGCGGATGGACAGGGGCTCGATGACCGAGCGCGAGGCGGCGGCAAGCATGTGTACGCACGTGCCGGAGCGGCTGCACGAGAAGGTGCATCTGCTCGTCGATCAGTGGGACAGACCCATTTATCCCATCGAGGGCATGGCGCAGCTCGCGCGCGACCTCAAGGGCGCGGGATACGGGGTGTATCTTCTGTCGAACGCGAGCTGCCGCCAGCATGAATACTGGACGCGAGTGCCGGGAAACGAGTATTTTGACGGAACGCTCATTTCCGCCGATGTAAGGCTCGTCAAGCCCGAGCGCGAGATATACGAGCTGCTGTGCAGCAGGTTCTCTCTCCGTCCGGAGGAATGTGCGTTCATCGACGACTCCACCGCCAACATTGAGGCGGCGGAGCGCGTCGGCATCGCCGGCATCGTCTTTCACGGCGAGGCGGACGAGGCGCGCGAAAAGCTCCGCGCACTCGGCGTGAGGGTGTGAAAGGGAATAATGTTCAGGGGCTGTAGCGAAATGAAGTTTTCGTGAATACGGCTCTCTTGAGAAGCTGAAAATAGCGGGAGAAATCGCAGAAATCTGCGGTTTCTCCCGCTAAAATGTTGAGTCAAGTGCCGTGAAAGCCTATTTTGCTGTGCGCCCGAAACGTATATCGGTATCTGCGGCGGGGGTCACTTGCGCACAAGGTACTTGCGCATATCAAGCGAGCAGGCGGCGAGGATTATCGCGCCCTTTATGATGTACTGAAGGCTCGGGTCAATGCCGAGCATGGACAGCGCCACAAAGATGATGCGCAGCACGAACACGCCCAGAACAACGCCGCTTATCTTGCCCGTGCCGCCGACGAAGGACACGCCGCCGATAACGCAGGCGGCGATCGCATCCAGCTCATAGTTGAGCCCCGCGCCCTGCGTGATGGAGCTGATGCGCGCGCCCTCTATAAAGCCGGTGAAGCCGTAGGTCATGCCGGCGAGGGTGTGCACGAGGATGGTCGTCCAGAAGATGTTGACGCCGGAGACCTTTGCCGCCTCGGGGTTCGAGCCGACGGCGAACATATTCTTGCCGAAGGTGGTCTTGTTCCAGATAAACCACATCAGCGCCACCAGCAGCACCGCATACAGCACATACCACGGGATTGATATGGTGCCGTATTTTTGCGTCTGGAACTGGATGAACGGGGCGGAGACGACGCTCTTATATTCATCGGACAAGCCGGAGATGGGCTGCCCGTTGTTCCCGTTGAGCAGGAAGAATATAAGGATGAGCCCGTAAGTGATGAGCTGCGTGGCAAGGGTGACGATGAACGGGTGCAGGCTGAACTTTGCAACGAAGAAGCCGTTTACCAGCCCTATCACCGCGCCTATCAGCACCACGATAAGCAGCACGAGCAGGATCCACCCCGGAGTGACCGCGGGGAGATTCTCGAACATTTTGCGGGAGATGTCGCTCCTCTGCAGGAACGCGCCCGCTATCGCCGCCGTCAGTCCGACGCATCGTCCGGCGGACAGGTCGGTGCCGGTGAGCACGATACACCCGCCGATGCCGAGCGCCATGGGGAGCGACGCCGCGGCGAGGGAGATGATGTTCACTATCGAGCCCGGTCTTACGAAGTTGGGGTTCTTCACCGCCGTATAGATGATGAAGATCAGCATTATTACGTACAGCGCGTTGTTCAGAAAGCCGTCGCTCCAAAAACGGCGCTTATCATTCTTGTCCATTCTGCGGTATTCTTCCGCCGTGCTCTGGAGATTCTTAACAGGATTTATCATGCTGCGGCCTCCTTAAACATATTTCGCGGCAAGAGTCATTATCTCTTCCTGCGTTGCGGTTGCGGCGTCCACCTCTCCCGCCAGACGGCCGCCGGACATGACGAGTATCCTGTCGCATATGCCCAGAAGCTCCGGCATCTCGGATGAGACCATGAGCACGGTCTTTCCCTTGCAGGCGAGATCGAGAATGAGCTGGTATATCTCATATTTTGCGCCGACGTCTATGCCGCGCGTCGGCTCGTCGAGCAAAAGCACGTCCGGCTCGGTCAGCAGCCAGCGCCCGATGATGACCTTCTGCTGGTTGCCGCCGGACAGCGAGCGGATCTTTGTGGACTGCGAGGGCGTCTTGGTGTGCATGGCGTCAATGGACCACTGCGTGTCCTTGTGCATGGAGCGGCTGCTCAGGCATATTCCCATGCGCAGGTGCTTTTTCATGCTGGATATGACGGTGTTGTCGGTAATATCCAGGATGGAGAAAATACCCGTGGCGCGGCGCTCCTCCGTCAGGAGGGCAAAGCCGTTCTTTATGGATTCCTGCGCGCTGCGGTTTTTGCAGAGCATGCCGTCAAGCGTGATTGTGCCGCTCTTTCGCGTCGCCACGCCGAAGATATTCTCCAGCGTCTCCGTGCGTCCGCTCCCGTCAAGCCCCGCAATGCCCAGCACCTCGCCGCGCCGCGCCTCGAAGGACACGTCTTGCAGAAGCGAATACTGCGCGGTGAGGTTTTCCACCTTGAGGTAGGGCTTGCCGGGCTTGTTGGGCTTAGGCGGGAACTGGTTGCCCAGCTCGCGCCCGACCATGAGCCGGATGATGTCGTTCACCTCAAGCTCGCTGGCGCGTCTCGTGGCGACGTTTGCGCCGTCGCGCATTACGGTTATGTAGTCGGAGATGCGCTTTATCTCCGCCATCTTGTGCGATATATATATGATGCCCATGCCCCTGTCGCGGAGCATATTGATTATCTTGAAAAGGTGCTCGACCTCCTCCTCCGTGAGCGACGAGGTCGGCTCATCAAACACGATGACCTTGGAATTATAGGAGACCGCCTTTGCTATCTCCACCATCTGCCGCTGTGAAACCGGCATGGTGCTCATGATCCTGCGGGGATCCACATTGATGCCGAGCTCCTCGAACACGGCGAGCGTGTCCTTGTACATTTTGCGCTCATCGACCATGATGCCGGCGATATGCGGATACCTGCCGAGCCAGATGTTGTCCATAACGGAGCGCTTGAGCGCCTGGTTGAGCTCCTGATGCACCATGGCGACGCCGTTCGTCAGCGCCTCCTTGCTGCTTTTAAAATCGACCTCGCGGCCATCCAGATAGATGTGACCGCTGTCCTTGCTGTATATACCGAAAAGGCACTTCATCAAAGTGGACTTTCCGGCGCCGTTTTCGCCCATGAGAGCATGGACAGTGCCCTCTTCGAGCTCCAGCGAGACATGATCCAGCGCCTTGACGCCGGGAAACGTCTTGGTGATATCCGTCATCCTAAGCAGGATATCCTGTGCCATACCTTTGTCCTCCCTTGATACTGTATAACCGTATATGAGGCAGCTGCCGCCGAACGACAGCTGCCTCGGATAGTGTTGCGTTCAGATCACGCGGTGTAGGGTGCGTAGGCAACGAAGAGCTTGTTGCTGATGCCCTCTGCGAGAGAGTACATATCAGCGGAGCTGACGATCGCCGCAAGCGCGTCCGCCATGGTGCACTGTGTGCCGAAAACCTTTTTCACCGCCTGCTGAAGCTCATCGAGCGCGATGCCAAGGCGGTCAAAGCCGTTTTCCGACACGAGCAGACTCAGCACCCGCCCTCCCGAGGCTATCGAGCAGCAGCTAAAAAAGCGGCAGAGAAGCCTGTCGAACATCTGCGCCGCGCGGCGCAGTGCAATGTCCGCCGATGAAAGGCGCGTGGCGAGAACCGTCAGCCGGTACGGCGCCGTAGCCACAAAACCGGCGGACGACAAAAGCCGGAGCAGCTCCTCCTCGCTTGCCGTGTCCGCCTGTCCGTCCAGCAGCAGCGACGCCACGGTCAGGTGCAGCTCGCCCCCCATATCCGCGGGGGCGGCAAAATAGTTGAGCTGCGCGTCCATTTTTGTCTTTATCTCGCGGAGCGCGGCGGTAAGCTCCGCCATGCTGATGGGCTTGAGAAGATAGGCGATAACGCCGTAGTCTATGCCGAGCTTGGCATACTCGAAGTCATCATATCCGCTGAGAAATGCGATGCTGATGAGCGGCTGAAGCTCGCGCACCTGTCCGGCAAGGCTCGTGCCGCTTATAAAGGGCATATGTATATCCGACAAAAGCAGATCCGGCTGGAGCTTTTCCGCAAGCTCCAGCGCGTCCAGACCGTTCCCTGCGCTGCCCACGAGCCGAAAGCCGGTCTCCTCCCATGGGATCAGGCTGCATACGGCTTCGCGCAGCTCGTCCTCGTCATCCGCGACGATCACGGTGTAAAGCCCTGAGCTTTCCATAGGTTTTCCCTCCGTTCCACCCGCGTTTTCAGTTTGCTTTCTACTATTATACCGAATATCCCGCAAAATGCAAACGGTTATGTTATATGGTATCATTTGAGCGCATAATTGGGGGCTGAAAAATATGCTTTATGCTTTTATTGTTCGGCTGCACAAATTTCATGATGCCGAATGGTGACGGCGGATATTGCGCGCAGGTTTTTCTTATGCTAATATTGAATATGGAGAGGTGCAGCATGATGTGTGTTCCGCCTATGAGGAGGTGCTCTATGAATGTGACCGTTGCGGATTGCCTGAAGCTTCCCACGATGCGCGAGGCGAAGCTGATTGCGGGCGCAGGGGGGCTTGACCGCGCCGTTTCCTCCGTCAGTGTGCTGGAGCTGCCGGATACACAGCTTTTGTCAGAGGTGCTTATCGTAGGAAACGAGCTTATAATCTCCGCGCTGGTCGCTATCAAGGACAGCGTGGACAAGCAGTGCCGTCTGCTGCGGCATCTGCACAGCCGGGGCGCCTCCTGCCTGGTGCTGTTTTATGTGGAGGTGTTCGTTCCGCGTGTTGACGAGGCTCTCATCGCCGTTGCGGACGAGATAGGCCTCCCGCTCGTGGTCATGCCCTACGGGCGCATGGACTTTCGCTACTCCGACGTTATCACCGACGTTGTGGAGCACATACATACAAAGCGCATACAGGGCAGCTACTACACCGCGGATCTAATGAACACGATCTCGCTGCTGGAATCGCATCAGAGGACTATCGGCGCGGTGCTGCGCCTGCTTTCAGACCGCCTTCGCTGCACACTGCTGCTGACAAACCGGTATCTTGAGCGCAAGGGCGCAGCGGCATGGCCGAACTCCAACCAATGGGATTATCAGCAGATATTGCAGACCTTGAGCCTGCACCGCATCCCCTTCACCGAGCAGACCTCCCTTGAGATAGACTCCCGCCATGTCGAGCTGCGCAGTATTCCCGTTCCCGCCAACACGCACAGAGGAATGATACTTTTTGCGCTCGATGACAGCTCCCATCCAGAAGAGACGGCGCTTCGGCAGGCGGCGGAGGTGGTGGCGCTGTTTCTGGACATATGGGATAAGGGGACGAACTACGAGGGTACGGACGCGCTGGTTCAAGCAGTGCTGGATGACAACCCCGCCAGAATGAGGGCGCTGTCCGCGCAGATGGGCATATCCATTGGCGATGTGCACTCAATGTGGGTGCTTGCCGTCACAGACCCTCAGACAGGCAAAGATCTATCCCCCGAGAGAAAGCTGGATGTGATACTGAAGCTGAAGCTCAATTTGCAGGAGTATCACAGGATTGTGATCGTCGATAGCTACGAGCCGCATATCATCGTGCTGACGGACGGGCTGCTCCTTGACGGCAGCATCAGGGAAATAGGCGAGGAGCTTGCCGCCGGGCTGTCAAACGAAAGGTGCGGCGTGCGGATGTTCATCTTTGAGGATCTTGAAAACACCGCGCAGGCGCGGGACGCATACAGCCGCGTCATCAGATGCTACCCGTCGCTCTGCGCCGCATATCCGCGAAGACAGGTGTTCACGGACAACGACGTGCGCTTTGTGCAGGCGTGTATGGAGTGGATAGATCAGGGAGAGCACCGTGTGGACAACTGCCTTCTGCCGATATTCCGCCTGAAGGCGGCGGTGGACGGAGAGCTTTGACCGACACGCTGTGCGTCTATCTGCTGGACGCGGAATCGAACTCCCAGCGCACCGGAGACATACTCTTTCTTCACCGAAATACGGTCAATTACCGGCTCAACAAGATACGCAGCATCCTCAAATGCGATCTGGCGCAGAGACCCGCCGCGCTTACCGTCTATCAGGCAGCCGCCATTTACCGTATCCTCGGCGGGTTCGTGCAATAGCCGCCGCTTTTTTTGTGCAATATGTACAACGGAGAACACCTATCTTGTTCTCCGTTGTTTTTTATGACAAGCAGGCGTTGAAATACTTGTTTCGCTGACTGATGACCTGTGAGCGCGGAGCATTTATAATTTTGTCATGGAGCGGATTCCCGTTCTCAATAATAATTTTTAACGGAGGAACGTAGCATGGCAAAAAGAATCCTGAAAGAAGAGCAGCTCATTGATGTCATATGGGGCGCGACATTGATGGGCGGCGGCGGCGGTGGTGCCATGGTCGGCGGCACTGACCTGCTGGACACCTACAAGAAGCTGCATCCGGAGAAGCCCGTGGAGCTGACGCTGCTGGAGACCTGCGACATGGATCCGGACGCTTACGGCGCCGTCACCGCCGGCATGGGCGCCCCCACGGTGCTGAAGAATATCGACTTCTCGCAGTACGCGGTCAACGCCTTCAACGCCCTCAAGGAGATGGGCGCGAAGATGGATCCCCCGCGCAAGCTGGAGTATTCCGTTCCCGTGGAGCTGGGCGGCTTCAACACCTTCTGCCCCATGCTCATCTCCCTGCTCAATGACATACCCTTTATCGACTGCGACGGCGCAGGCCGTGCCGTTCCGGCGCTGGACACCCTGCTGCTGCACATCAACGGGCTGGACACCTCTCCGCTGGCGATGGCGGACGGCAAGAACAACAAGGTCACCATAGAGCTCAACGACGCCAAGGACGCGCCCATGGGCGAGGAGATCGGACGCTGGATATGCACCGCCTTCGGTCAGATCGCCGGGCTCTCCGGCTGGATGGTCAAGAGATCCGATATTGAGGAGTCTCTCCCCTGCGGCACGGTCACGCTGTGCGAGAAGATCGGGCGCGAGCTGCGCAAATGCGCCAAGGACGGCTCCAATGCCTTTGAGGCGCTTGCAAAGGCGGGCGTCGAGTGCCGCTTCCTGACCCGCGGCAAGGTCGTCAAGCAGGAGAACCTTCAGTCCAAGGGCTTCGACTACGGCAAGGTGTACGTCGAGGGCGAGGACGGGCAGTGGATCATCTACTTCCAGAATGAGAACCTTCTGGTGGAGCATGACGGCAAGCCCATCATGACCGTGCCCGACATCACCTGCTACTACAACGCTGCAACCGGCGAGCCGCTGACAAATGCCGATATAACCGAGGGCATGGAGATATGCCTCGGCGCCATAAAAGCGCCCGACGCATGGTGGAAAAATCCCAATATGTTTGACGTGTGGAAGCCGTTCCTTGCCAATGTGGGCTACGAGGGCGGAAACATCCCCTTCTGCAAGTAATTTCTAAACGTAGGCAGGGGCAGGGGCTTCTCCCTGCTCCCGCCGTCTATTTATACTGTGTCCGGCACATAAAGCTAAACTATAATTAGAGAGGAGAAAAAAGAAAATGGAAGAAACCAAGACTGCTGCGGTCTCTGAAGCAAATCTGCAGGATAGAGGCTTGTCCCAGATCCCGCCCAATGAAAAGCGCCCCTGGTGGAGCCTTGCGTTTATCTATATAGGCACAATGATCTGCATCCCCATGCTGCTGGTCGGCGGCATATTCGGCGGAGCGCTGACAATGGGCTCCATCTTCTGGGCGACGCTCATCGGCTTTGCCGTGTGCTGTGTTATAATGATCCTCGGCGGCTCCATCGGCGCCGACACCGGGCTGAACGCCTCCATGTGCTCCACGCGCGCCTTTGGCATGACTGGCGCCAACTTCACCACAGCGCTGGTCATCTTCATCTGCGAGGCGGGCTGGTTTGCCGTGCAGACTGCCACCTGCGCGCTGGCGTTCAACACGCTGGTGCTGCAATTCGGCGTACAGTTTCCCTTCTGGCTCAGCTGCGTCATATGGGGCGTCGTGATGTTTGTCACCGCCGTGTACGGCTTGAAGTGGATGGCAGTGCTCAACTACATCGCCGTGCCTCTGCTCGTCATACTGTGCGCCTACGGCGGCGTTTATGCTATCAACACCGCCGGCTGGAGCACCATCAACAGTGCGATCTCTCAAAACCTCATGTCCCTGCCCGTCGCCGTCTCCACCGTCATCGGTCTGTTCGCGCTGGGCGCCACCTGCACCTCCGACTACACCCGCTACTGCAAGACTCGCGGCGATGTTGTGAAGGCTTGCTTCATCGGCGTCATGCCCGCGGCGCTGCTGATGATCATGGTGGGCGCAATTATGGCGGTCGGCACAGGCAACTACGACATTACCGATATGTTCGCCAGTCTGGGTCTCCCCATCATCGCCATGCTGGTGCTCATCCTCGCCACATGGACGACCAACACCGGCAACGCCTATATGTCCGGTCTTGCCGTGTGCAAGATGTTCTCCATCAAGGACAGCAAGCGCCCGCTTGTCACCATGCTCTGCGGCGTGCTAGGCATAATCATGGCGATCGCCGGATTGGCGGACTTCCTGACCACCTATATCAGTATTCTGGGCGCGGTCGTGCCTCCGATCATGGGCGTTGTCATCTGCGACTACTTTGTGATATGCAAGGGCAAAAAGGATAACTGGGCGCCCGTCCGCGGCATCAACTGGATAGGGATCATTTCGTGGATAATCGGCGGCAGCTTTGCCATGCTGGAGACGCTTGGCGTGGTAACGGTGTTTTCCTCCGCGCTCGACGGCGTCATACTTTCCTTTATCGCGTACTGGATCCTCTATTCTCTTCTGAAAAACACCGCGCTGGCAGGCTCCGGCTATATGACCATTGAGGAAGCCTGCTCCGTTGCGCAGTAAGGAGCGTCCGTAATGAGTAAAAACAAAGCACTGGATATTGTATTGTCCGAGTTTATGGAGCTGGCAAAGGTTCCGCGCCCCTCGCACCATGAGGAGCGTGTCAGCGAGTATCTGTTCCAATGGGCGAAGCGTCACGGGCTGAGCGTGGAAAAGGACAGTCTGAACGAGATCATCATAGATAAGCCCGCATCCCCCGGCTGTGAGAACGTTCCGCGCGTTATCCTTCAGGCGCACATGGATATGGTGTGCGTCTGCGAGGACGGCGTGAGCTACGACCCCGTGAACGACCCCATCAGGGTCATCAACGACGGCGTGACGCTGAAGGCCGACGGCACAAGTCTTGGCGCGGACGACGGCATCGGCGTGGCGATGTGCCTTTACCTGCTTCAGGACGACAGTCTGCGCCACGGTCCAATCCGCGCTATCTTCACCACGAACGAGGAGGACGGCATGGATTCCGTTGCGCTCGATCCCAAGTATCTGGACGGGGATTATCTCATCAACCTCGACTGGGAGACGCTCGGCTCGCTGTGCAACTCCTGCGCCGGAGGCGACTTCTTCAATTTCAGCCACAAGGCGGAGTGGGAGACGCCCGTCGCAGGCAGCAAGACGCTTACGCTCACCTTCAGCGGGCTGCTGGGCGGTCATTCCGGCGTTGGCATAAACAAGGGGCACGCCAACGCGCTTGTCAGCATCGCAACGCTGCTCAGCATGCTCAAGCAGGCAGGCGTCAGCTATCGCATTGCCTCCTTCAGCGGCGGTCAGGCGAAAAACGCCATCCCCGCCTTCGGCTGCGCCTCCATTGTCGTCTCTGCGGCGGATGAGGAAAAGGTCAACTGCGTCATTGGGCAGTTCCGCGCGGAATTTGAGGAGGCGTTCGGCAATATCGAGCCTTGCATGGTGTTCGCTGCCGACCTCTCCGCCGCCGCGCCGAAGCGCGTGCTCAAGGGTGAAATAGGCTACGCTCTGGCTGGGCTCATGACCGCCGTTCCCAATAATGTCCACACCATGAGCCCGTTCATTGACGGTCTTGTGGAGAGCTCCGCCAATCTTGGCGTGGTGTCCGTGGACGGGGATACCGTGCGCTTCACTGTGTTTGCCCGCAGCAGCGTTGCCTATCATGCCACGCAGATAGGCGTGATATGCGCCGCGCTTGCCGACAGCTTCGGCTTCGATTTTGACAGCGAGGGTCACGTTCCCGGCTGGGCGGTCAACCCCAACAGTAGGCTCACCCATATCGCCTGTGACGCTT
This sequence comes from uncultured Oscillospiraceae bacterium, assembly GCA_934572325.1. Taxonomy (GTDB): domain Bacteria; phylum Bacillota; class Clostridia; order Oscillospirales; family Oscillospiraceae; genus Limivicinus. The sequence continues at coordinate 25,353 of CAKTKT010000005.1, read as the reverse complement.
ACAAGCGCCTTACCGGAGCGGATATGGTAGTAGAGCCGGTGCATGCCGGCGTGGAGTGCGGCGCCTTCGCCGAGAAAAATCCCAAGCTGGACATGATCTCCATAGGACCTACTCTAATGGACGTGCACACGCCCAATGAGGTCTGCAAGATCGAGGATGTGAAGATCACCACCGAGCTGCTTGTGGAGATCCTTGAGCGCATCGCCGGATAAGGGAAGCGCCGTCGCCTGAAGCCGAGTTGTTTTCCGCCGCGCCCCTCTGTCACCGCGGCGGCACTCCAAGTCTGCGCACAATATATTCCTGAAAAGGGGCTGAAGCGAAACGGATAGCTCGCTGCAGCCCCAATAGTATTGCAGAGGACTTTTAGACACATAACATGAACTGAATTTGCTGTCAATCTTGGCGGGTCTATGTTAATATGGTTCTATCCCAACTATTGACATAGTGCAGCCGCAAAGAAGAATGGCTTATTCATGTCTCCGTCACTGCTATAGAGGGTTATCGTCTACTTCTCAAAAAATCGATATGTACTGCCTGAAGTCAAGCGCTAGAGAGTTTCTGAATAAATGACAGTCAGCGTCTAAACGTAATCCAGCCATCTGACGCATTTAATCAGAGCTTCCTGTTACAATATAGTTGTCTTGGAAATGTAGCCGCCAGCTACGAGCCGAGACGTTTTGTTGCCCAAGCTGTTCTAACAGGAAAATAATGGTCTGGTCTGAATTTTCAAGGGCTTTGCGCCCGTTTCTAAGTAAGTCAGCCATCCTTCTGTTCGCAGCATTCGATTTGTGCAGGCAAATAGGATGGTATGAAGAGCTCCCAAGCCCTATTCCGGGCTTGACTTTTTTACTCGCTGTTACACCGATAGACTATGTTTTTACCGTGCCGCAGAATATCCGGAGTACGAAATCATTGTCGCTGCACACGCAGACGACTCTGGATGCAAAAATAATATGGACAACTATAAAGAGATTTGATATTATGAAAAGAGCATACAAGGTTTTTGTTATAAACTCTGGCTCTACCTCGACAATAATTGCTCTTTTCAAGGGCGAGCATAAGATTTATCAAAAAAATGTCGATCACGATGTGCAGAAGCTCAAGGAGCTTCATGAAATACGCGATCAGCTTCCCATGCATATGGAAGCAATAGAGAGCGCCATAGGTGAGGACAGGCTTGATCTTAACGACGTCGATACCTTTGCCGCGAGGTGCGACAGGCTTGTGTCGATTAGTGGACTCGATAATACTCACGGGCTGTGTTTCGCATGATAAATATCTTGGCAAAAACCTCAGTGGCTATATCTAATGGATAGCGCCGATATCCGTTCAAGTAAACGCTGACAGCCATTTATTCAGCGGTTACTCAAGCGGGTGAGTTTGAGATGGAAGCCCTCGCGGTGGGAGCGGTACGTGCAACGGATGTGGAATGGAAGATATTGGAGTATATTGGTGTTCCTGTCTGGCAGAATTTTGATTCATATAAGGGGTGACAGATGAGCAACCTGAATGGTGGAATAATGGATGCAAGGAAGCGCTGGGCATATCTTGCGCTTGCAATGCTGTGCCTGTTTTTTGGCGGGGTGGTTTATGCGTGGTCGATTCTTAAGATTCCGTTTGCAACGGAGTTTGGCTGGCAGACAGCCGCGCTTACGCTGAATTTTACGCTGACAATGTGCTTTTTCTGCGTTGGCGGCATAGTCGGCGGCACAATATCTAAGCGCTGCGGCGCAAAAATCGCGCTACTGTTTGCTGCGGCGCTGACATTCACGGGCTTTATGTTTGTATCGCGCCTTTCCGGGCAGAGCATTGCGTTGCTGTACATAAGCTACGGTCTTATGGGCGGTCTTGGAATAGGCATATCGTATAATGTCATCATTTCCACCGTCAGCGCGTGGTTTCCCGATAAAAAAGGACTCAGTTCCGGCTGCATGATGATGGCATTCGGTTTATCTGCGCTCGTGCTCGGCAACGCCGTGAGCGCGCTTATGAACGACCCTGCGGGCGGCTGGCGTCTCGCGTTCCGCGTTCTCGCGGCGGGGATAGGCGCTGTGCTCACGGTGGCAGCTTTTATCCTACACCGCCCGCCGGAGGATCTGAAAGCATCTCCAGCAGCAGAGAGCGAAAACGTTGTGACGTCTGATTTCACGACACGTGAAATGCTGCGCAGTCCGTCTTTCCTGCGCCTTTTTATCGCACTGTCGTTCATGTCAGCCGTCGGCAACTCCGTTATCGCGTTTGCGCGCGACTTAGCGCTTTCACTTAACGCAACCGCAGCGCTTGCTACAACGCTCGTCGGTGTGCTCTCTGTGTGCAACGGGCTTGGGAGAATAATCACAGGAGCGTTCTTTGACGCTTTTGGTCGCCGTAAAACAACATTCTTTGTCAGTGCACTCAATATCGCCGCGGTGGTGGCGCTGCTGATTGCGGTGCTTGCATCGTCCCTTGAAATACTTATCGGTGCGCTTGTGCTGACCGGTCTTTCCTACGGGACATGTCCGTCCATTACATCCGTGTATGCTGTGGAGTTTTACGGCGTTCGTTATTTCCCGACGAATTTTTCGGTGATGAATTTCAACCTTATGGGCGCAGCACTTTTGGCTTCTGGCTATGGGTTGCTTCTGTCGGTATCTGGCGGCTATGTCATTCCTGTCGCGGCACTGCTGGTTCTCTCGGTCAATGCCGCCGTGCTCAACATAACTACCTGCAAACCGTAAACACAACCACACTATTAACTACAAGCTCTATTTCAAAAGTTGAGGTAGAACGACACGAAGAAAGCTTAGAATAGATGATGTGTTATTCACTGTGCTTCAGCTATTCTTGCATACAGAAAGCATCGCGTTGGACGCGTGGTTCAAAAGAGCTTAAGTGAAGTATTGCACTAGGAGAACAAGATGCTTACAGACGAACGTATAAATGAAATTGCAGAAGCCCTTGGCTCAGATCAAGTAAGAATAACAAAACTTGTTGATGTTGGTATGGAGTCGGGGCAAGCCGCAGCAGAGCCTGCAAAAAGAAGGTTATGATATTACCGCGGAAGAGCTTGTTGCGTTTCGCGAGAAGGTCACTATGCTGGCATCTCAGGATGGTCAACTCAACGTGGAAAGCCTGGAAAACATTTCTGGCGTCAGTGTTACTTTGTGGCGGATTGTCGGCGCAGCACTTCTCCTCGCATCAAGAAGAGGCTGGTAACCAATATTATAAAAGGTAGTGTATAGGGAAAGAACCCACATGCGCACAAAATGCACCGGGCAAAAACTGTCCGGTGCTTTCCGTTCCTATCCGCGTTTGGGTCACGGTTTGGGTCAAGCGGTTTTAGTCGCCGCTTGATCTGAACTTTTAGACGCAGTAAAGCCCCGAATGAGCGCCTTGCGGCGTCATTCGGGACTCTCCGTGGAGCTAGTAATGTGACTCGAACACACGACCTGCTGATTACGAATCAGCTGCTCTACCGACTGAGCTATACTAGCTTATTCACATGGCTTTCTGTTTTCAGCTTAAATATATTAGCACAACGGCGGCAAATAGTCAACAATAATTTTATGAAATCCGCCATGCGCTTTCTGCGATGTGATTTTTATGCCTCAAGGGCTAGGGCAATCCTCAACGAGGTATCACGGGCTGGGAGACAAATGAGACTACGAGGCAATTGGGGCTGCAAAACAAAGGAGGCTGCAAGACGAAAGAGGCTGCAAAACAAAGGAGGCTGCAAGACGAAAGAGGCTGCAAAACAAAAGAGGCAGTAAAACGAACGGGGCTGCGGCGAAAAGGAAAGCTCGCTGCAGCCCCCTCTTTATTTCTCTTTAGTGCTCAGCCTCTTTGCCGGTGCAGGTGGGCTTGCTCTCGTCTGTATTTGTCTTTATTTCTCTATATTCCTCAGCCCTCAGCCACAAAATTTGGCTATCGCGGCGTCGATGTCCGCCGCGCATGAGACGGCAATGCCTTCATCCTCCGGCTGGAGCGGATAGAGCGGCGCTCTGACGCTGCCGATGTCCGGCGCGCCGCGGCGGCGGAGGATCTCCTTGATCATGGCGTACATATTCCCCTGTCCAGAGCACATCTTGTAGATAATGCGGCAGCAGGCGTCCTGAATGGCGCGCGCGGGAACAATGTCGCCCTGACGGACGAGAGCGTATATGCGCTCGTACAGCTCCGGCATGACGGCATAGGTGCCGCCGATGCCGCCGACAGCGCCCGCGGCAAGCCCCGATAGAAGCTGCTCATCCGGTCCGTTGAAAACTATCGCGCCCTCGTCGCGCCACATCTCGATGTCCTGTATGGGCATGGAGGAGTTCTTCACGCCTATCACGTTCGGCACGGCGAGCATCGTGCGCAGAAGCGAGCTGTTCAGCCCCGTACCGGCAAGCTGCGGGATATTATAGATGATGAAATCCGTGTTCGGCGCGGCGGAGGCGATGTCACTCCAGTAGCGCGCGACGGCGCGGTCGGGCAGGTGGAAGTATATCGGCGGGATGGCGGCGATGCAGTCCGCGCCGACACTCTCGGCATGTGCGGCGAGCGCCATGCTGTCGCGCGTGTTGTTGCACGCAACGTGCGCAATGACCGTGATGCGCCCTGCGGCTTGGGCGATGACCGCCTCAAGCACCGCCTTGCGCTCGTCCACGGACTGATAGATGCACTCGCCGGACGAGCCGCCGACGTACACGCCGTTCACGCTTTTGCCGATAAGATACTCCGTAAAAGCGCGCACGCGCTCGGTCGATACCTCGCCCGCGTCGTCATAGCAGGCGTAGAACGCCGGAAAAATGCCCTGATATTTCGTCTGATCCTTTGCTTTCATGGTTCACTCCTTGTCTTAGCCCTTGACGGCGCCCATCGTGATGCCCTTCGTGAAATACTTCTGGAAGATGAGGAACACGATGATGATAGGCACGGCGGCAAAGGCGGCGCCAGCCATGATGAGACCGAAGTCCGTCGAGTTTTCCGCCTGCATCTTCGCTATGCCCAGCGAAATGGTCAGATTCTTCGTGCTGGAGAGCATGATAAGCTGCATGAAATAGTCGTTCCACGAATTGATGAACGTGAAGATGGCAAGCGCGCCGACGCCGGGCTTTATCATGGGAAAAACTATCTGGTTGAAGGTTTTCAGCTCGCCCGCGCCGTCGATCCTCGCCGCCTCAAGTATCTCGCCGGGGATGCTCTCGGCGAACTGCTTTATCAAAAACACGCCGAACGGCCAGCCGACGATGGGGTAGACGACCGCGCTGAGCGTATTGTAGAGCTTGAGCGAGGACATCTCGCGGATGAGCGGGATGAGAATGACCTGCTTTGGCAGCGCCATCGCGCAGACGATGAGCGTGAAGATGAGCGTGCGCCCGACAAAGCGCTTCTTCGCCAGCGCGTACCCCGCGAGCGCGGAGGTCACGCAGGTGAGGAGCATCGCCGCGACCGCCATCCAGACGGTATTGAGCATCCAGCGGATCGCGCCGGGCACGGTGGGTCCAGCGGAGAACACTACGGGATTGCCGTCGGGCGAGAAATACTGGCTGAACGGGACATAAAACTCCCACAGCGGGGCTTTGAGCTTGCCCATGAGCGTCTGGTAATTCTTCATCGTCCATTCGCTCGGCCACCAGACGGGCGTGACGGAGTTGACCTCCTTGGCGGTCTTGAACGAGCCGGTGATTATCCAATAGAGCGGGAAAGTGAACAGCAGCGCGAGGATAATGATTATCACGAGGGTGATGATGCGATTCGCCTTTGATTTGCCCTGCATACGTCCGCCCCCCTTAATCCGACTGCCCCAGCTTGAACTGGATGGCAGAGAGCACCGCGATTATTATCATGAGCACCACGCCCATGGCGTTGCCGTACCCGTAGCGGTAGAGCTTGAACGCGGTGTAATAGATATAGTACATTATCGTGTCCGTGCTGTGCGTCGGTCCGCCCGACGTGAGAAGCTGGATGAGCGCGAAGCACTGGAAGGAGTTGATGGTGGTGATGATGAGTATGTAGAGCGTGGTGGGCATGATCTGCGCCCATTTGATCCGCCAGAACACCTGACGGCGGTTCGCGCCGTCCACCTCCGCCGCCTCAACGAGCGTCTGGTCAACGTTGCCGAGCGCCGAGACGTAGAGCACGATGGGCTGACCGACGGACGTGGTGAAGAGGATGAGGATGATGCACCACAGCGCAAAGCGCGCATCGCCCAGCCAGTTGATGTTCTGGTCAATGACGCCGGTGCTCTTGAGAAGATAGTTGAACACGCCGTAGCGGTTGTTGTACATCCACTTCCACACGACCGTCACGGCGACAGAGCCGGTGACAACGGGCAGATAGAAGATGCAGCGGAACGCCGAGGTCAGCGCGGGCTTCATATCGTATATCGCGGTGGCGATCCAGAGCGAAAACGCGCACACCGTGGGCACGGCGACAACGACGATGATGACGGTGTTTTTCAGCGCTCCGATAAACAGCTCATCCTGAAAAAGCTCCCTATAATTAGCCAGCCCCACAAAGACGTCCACGGTATTCTTACCCATGTTGGAGTCAAAGAAGCTGGTGTATATGCACATGAACATGGGATACAGCACGAAGGTGACGAAGAAGAACAGGCTCGGCAGCAAAAACAGGTATCCCGCTGTTGTTTCCCGCCGCACGAGCGCGCGGCTCATGCCGTTATTGGATTTGAACATAGGGTCGTTTCCCCCTTGCGGTCATTAGATAGCTTCCTTATTTAAACACACCCTCTCTGCGCGGGGGCACAGAGAGGGTGCGCGCTGTGATTCAAAGGAGACGCCAGATAGATGCGGGATTATGCGGCATCCGCCGCGGCGTTCGCGTTGTCGCAGAACGTTGCGACCTCGGTGGCGACGTCGCCGCCGTTGCCGATGCGCTGGAGCATATTCCACCACTCGGTGCGGGCAGTCGCCCAGCCGGCAGTGACCTGATAGTAGTCGCCAAGGTAAGGCATGAGCTTGGTGTACTCGTTCATGATGGCGTTGTCCGCCCAGATGCCGGTGAGGTCGATGCCGTCGCCAGCCTTGTCACGAACCGCGAAGTACTGCGCAGCCTTGACTGCGTCGGCAGTGCCCTCGCCGTCGGCGAAGTATCTGATGAAGGTCTTGGCAGCGTCGATCTTGGCGGCGTCGCCGTTATCGAACACGCCGAAGCCCCAGATACCGCCCTGAAGCTTGCTCTCGCCGGTCTCGGAGGGGAAGCTCATGAACACTATCTTCTCGCCGTCGTTGGTGAGCTCGGCGTCGTTGTTGTCGGAGTTGAGCTGCTGGGCAATGTTCCAGCAGAACGCCATCTTGAGGATGCCCTGACGGAAGGCGGTGATCTCCTCGCCGCCGTTCTCAGCCGCGTTGAAGTAGATGCCGTCCGTGCCCTGCAAAAGCTCAAGAGCCTTTATGTTCTCGGGGGAGTCGGCGGTGTACTTGGTGTGCTCGGCATTGGTGAACGTGCCGCCGTAGAGGTTGTTGACGAGGGCGCGGGTGCCCTGATCGCCGCCCTGACCGGAGCAGTAAACGTCACCGACAGGCTCTTTATAATAGGCGTAGAGTGCATCGACTGCGGCGATGAAGTCCTCGGTCGTCCAGGTGTGGGAGTCGATGTCCACATACTTGTCTGCACCGGCGGCGACAAATGCGTCATAGTTTATCGCCATGCAGTGGGCGGTCATGACGAGGGGGTACTCGTAGCACGCGCCGTCGGCATTGAAGCAGGCGGCAACACAGGCGGCGTTGACCTCCGCCTTGTCGGCGTCATCCCACATATCGGCGAGATCGACCATGTAGCCCTTTGCGCCCCAGTTGGCGACGAGACGCTCAGGTCCTTCCATGATGAGGTCGGGAGCGGAGCCGCCTTCGAGCGCGGTGTTGACCTGGTCGTCGCCGTTGGTGTAGTCGAGATACTCAACGGTGACAGTGATGCTGGGGTTCGCCTGCTGGAACGAGGCGATGAGGGCATCGACGGTGTCGGCATTGCCCCAGCCGCCTATCGGGTATGTCCAGAGGGTGATGTTGACCGGCTCTGCGGCGGTCTCCTCCGCAGGAGCGGGGTCGGCAGCGGGCGCGGGGTCGGCGGCGGGTGCGGGAGCTGCGGTCTGACCGCAGGCGCACAGTGCGAACACCATGCACAGCGCAAGCAGCATTGCGAGCAGTTTCTTCATGTTGTGCCTCCTTAATTTTTTATACATTTTATATTTTCAACGGCTGACGCCGATGAGTCCGTTCTGTTCACCATCATATTAACCAAAGTCCTGTCAAATGTCAATAGATTTTTGAAAAAAATTTTCTTCAATTTGAAAACAAGAAGATTATTTACAGAAATGCGGTATGCGTATCCCCCGGCGCTGTGCGCTTTCCGGGGGATAGTGAGAAGAAAGGAGCGGGAAAATTATTTTCAAGCGCAGTGCGTCTGCGTTATATGTGCTTTTCCGCGAGCGCGGCGGCGATGCGGGCGCGGCTCTGGCGGCACTCGTCCAGATTGCGACGGCACAGCTCGGAAAACAGCACGTCCATAAGATACATCTGCGCGATCCTCGCGCCGATAGAGCCGAGCTGAAGCGGGCTTTCGTCCGCGCCGCACAGCAGCACCACGTCCGCCAGCTCCGCGCCGGGGGATTTGGCAAAGTGCGTGACAAGTATCGTTTTCAGCCCGCGCTCTCGGGCGTAGGACAGCGTCTCGACAAGATCCTTCGTCGCGCCGGAGTAGGAGAAAAAGAGCACGACGTCGTTCTCGCCCGCGGTGGCAATGGCGACGGTCTGCATATGCGAATCGGTCACGGCAAAGAACTTCCCGCTCGCGGTGGAGAAGAGATGCGCCGCCTCCATTGCGATTATCATAGAGCCGCCCTGCCCCATGCACAGCACCTTGTCCGCCCGCTCCAGTATATCCGCCGCGCGGATATAATCCTCCGGCCGGACAAGCTCAAGCGTCTGGGTCATGGCGCTGACATTGGCGGTATAGAGCTTTTTGCAGACGTCGGAAAAGCTGTCGTCGTCGAGAACCTCGCCGGAGAGCGGGTTGGACTGCTGCGGGCGGCGGGCGATGGAGTTGGCGATGGCGAGGCGAAAGGCGTTATACCCCTTGCACCCCAGACGCCGGCAAAAGCGCGACACCGTCGCCTCCGCCACGCCGCTTGCCGCGGCAAGCTCGGTTATGCTCATGTCCTGCGTTTTCCTCTGGTGCGAAAGCACGTAGTCCGCCGCCTTTTTCTCCGCGGCGGTGAGATTATAATACTCCGCGCTTATCCGCTCAAATACATTTGCGCTGCTCTGCCCCATACATTTCTCCTATAATCACTGTTTCGCGAGCAGTTCCCCTGCCATGATGTCCGTCATTATCAGCATACGCGGCAGATGGAACGGTCCTTTGAAGGTCGAGCCCTTGCACGGCGGCTCGGTCGGCTTGCCGTCGCGGCGGAGATACCCGTACCACTCGCCGTACTCGCTGTCGGCAAAATGCGCCTTGCAGTAGTCGAGCGTGGTGTAAAACCAGTCGAGGTATTCCTCCTTGCCGGTGTCCTTATAGAGCATGAGCGAGGATATGAGTATCTCGTCATGCGGCCACCAGAGCTTCATGTCGTGCTCATACGCCTCGGGCGGTCTGCCCAGAGCGTCAACGAAGTACAAAAGCCCGCCGTATTCCTTATCCCAGCCGGCGTTAATCGCCCAGTTGAATATCTCCTCCGCCCTGCCGACGAGCGCCGTGTCGCCGGTGCGGCGCGCGTGCTCCAAAAGAAACCACACGCCCTCTATATCGTGCCCGGGATTGACGGTGCGCCCTTCAGTGTAATACAATCTCGCGCTGCCGTCAACCGCGACGTTCTCCAGCACGCATTTCAGCTCCGGATGGACGTGATAGCGGAATATCTCGTCCACGCAGGCGGCGGCGCGCTCGTCATAGAGCGCCGCGTTCTCCGGATCGGCGCGGCGCATCACGGAGGTGACGTTGAGGTATATCATCGGAACGCCGAAGGCGCGCCCCGTGCGCGTGGCAGGCTCAGTCTTGGGTCCGAGCCCCGTGGGGTCGGGCATACCGTGGCTGAGCTCCCAGTACAGCTCATAGGCGCGGCGCGCGCGCTCAAGATGCTCGCGCTCGCCGGTCACGCCGTAATACTCCGCGTTCGCCATGGCGTAAAACGCCTCGGAAAAGCAGTACCGGCGCTGGCGCAGCGGCGCGCCCTCGGCGGTAACGGTGAAGTACATCCTGCCGCCTGCGGCGCGGTTTATGCAGTGCGCCTCCATAAAGTCGATGCAGCTTTTCGACGCGCGCAGCCACTCCTCCCGCACGCCGTACACGCGGCAGAGATACGCGAATATCCAGCCGCAGCGCCCCTGCATCCACACGCTTTTGTCCGTGGAATACACCTCGCCCCTGCGGTCAAGGCAGGTGTACACGCCGCCGTTGACCTCGTCCATGCCGTTTTTGAGCCAGAAGTCTATACACTCCTTCAGCTCGGATCTGATCCATTCTCTTGCGCTTTGCAGTTTTTGCCTGTCCATTATAAGCTCCCCTTTCAGAATCGCTCACTATATCTATATACTAGCATTATAGAAAATAATTTTCAAGAACAATTTTACGTGAAATAATTTTTTATTACATAGTGACAGGCGCGGAAAGCCGTGATATAATGTTTTCATGCGTATACAGCAAATTTTATATATGGAGGACGTACAGCATGAACTATCTCGGAATTGAGGCGAGCGTCAGAAATCTACCGGAGCTTGACCGTGATTTCTTCCCGCTCTACAAGTTTAACCACGCCTTTCTCTCAGCGGCGAAAAAGCCGCTCGGCATCGCCGTGGAGCGCAGCGGCGGCGAGATGGCTGCCGTTCATACGTTCATACACGGCACTGCCGATATGCTCGAAGCCGACAGATACTATGTCCGCCGCCTCGTCAAGTCCGTGCTGTGGATGAAGGGCGGCTGGCGCGTGTACATAAGCGGCGATCGCGATATGTGCGAGTATATCCGCGCCTGCTTCGGCGCGGGCGGCTGTCAGGAATTTGACTGGGATTATTTCTCCAAAATATATGAAAGACCGTTCGAGGTCGTCTACACCGACGTGCTGCCGGAGGCGAAGGACTCTCCCCAGCCTGCGGGCGGGCATTTCGACGGCTGCCGCATAGGCTTTGACGCCGGCGGGAGCGACCGCAAGGTCTCCGCCGTGGTGGACGGGGAGACGGTGTACTCCGAGGAGGTGGTGTGGTTTCCCAAGACGACCGCCGATCCGGACTATCACTATGACGGCATCGTTGCCGCGCTCAAGGAGGCGGCGGCGCATATGCCGCGCGTGGACGCGGTGGGCGTGTCGAGCGCGGGCGTGTACATAAATAACCGCACCATGAGCGCCTCGCTCTTCCTCAAGGTGCCGCAGGAGCTTTTCGACGCGAAGGTCAAGGACATCTATATCCGCGCTATCACCGACACGTTCGGCGACGTGCCGTTCTGCGTTTTCAACGACGGCGACGTCACCGCGCTCGCCGGTGCGATCAGCCTCGGAGACACGAACATCCTCGGCATCGCCATGGGCACGAGCGAGGCGGTCGGCTACGTCGATGAGAACGGGTACATCACCGGCTGGCTCAACGAGCTGGCATTCATCCCCGTGGACGCGAACCCCGCCGCGATGCAGGACGAGTGGTCGCTCGACGTCGGGTGCGGCGTGAAGTACTTCTCGCAGGACGGCGTTATAAAGCTCGCCCCGGCGGCGGGCATCGCGCTTGACGGCGCGCTCTCCCCGGCGGAAAAGCTCAAGGTCGTGCAGAAGCTGATGGAGGAGGGCGACGACCGCGCCGCCGCAATATACCGCAGCATCGGCGTGTATCTGGCGCACTCGCTCGCGCTGTACCACGATATGTACGGCTTCCGCCATGTGCTGCTGCTCGGGCGCGTGATGTCCGGACGCGGCGGCGAGCTTGTTATAAGCGAGTGCGAGCGCGTTCTGCGCGACGAGTACGGCGAGCTTGCAAAGCGCATACACCTCGCGCTGCCGGATGAGAAGTTCCGCCGCGTCGGTCAGTCCGCCGCCGCAGCTTCCCTGCCGGAGATAAAAAAGTAAGGAGATCGCACATGAAAAAACACATCGTCTGCTTCGGCGATTCAAACACGCACGGCTACTGCGCAGACCCAAACGACACCGCCGGCCGCACAGACCGCTTCACCGAGGACGAGCGCTGGACCTGCCTTTTGCAGAGGGCGCTCGGCGAGGACTATCTCGTGCTGGAGGAGGGGCTTTCCGGACGGACGACCGTCTTTCGCGACCCGCTGCACGAGTGTATGTCCGGACTGGACGTGATATACTCCACGCTCATGTCGCACGAGCCGGTGGATCTGCTGATAATCATGCTCGGCACGAACGACACGAAGGAGCGCTTCAGCGCGAACGCGACGTGCATAGGGCTGGGCATGGAGCGCCTTGCGATGAAGGCGGAGAGCGTCGCCGCGTGGCGCGGCGGCAAGCCGAACCTCCTCATCGTCGCGCCGCCGCACATAGGCGCGGGGCACGATGACCCCGCCATGGGCGCGTCCTGCCGTGCGACCTCCGCAGGCGTGGCGCAGGAGTACCGCCGGCACTGCATCGCGCACGGCTGGGCGTTTCTCGACGCCGAGGGCACGGCGGAGTTCAACAGCGTGGACTATATGCATCTCAGCCGCCGTGGACACCGTCAGCTTGCCGACGCGCTCGCGCCGCTGGTGCGCGAGCTGGCATAATGCTTGGGCGCGTATTCCGCTATCAGGGCTGGCTCTGGCGCGCGCTGAACACGCTGACGGACATCATGGCGCTGAGCGTGCTGTGGCTATTGTGCTGTGTTCCCGCGGCGACTCTCGGCGCGGCGACAGCCGCGCTGTATGACAGCGTTGTGCGCTGCATACGCTATAAGCAGCCCAAGCCCTACGCGCGCTTTTTCCGCACGTTCAAAAACGAGCTTGTGACGGGCGCGCTTGCGACGCTGCTGTGGGGCGCGGTCGCCGCGCTCGGGCTGTGGATGCTGGCGCTGCTGCGGCAGTACGCCGCCGCGTCGGACGCGGCAGCGGCGGCGGGCGCGGCGTACTATGTGGCGCTGGTGCTGCCGCTGGGCGCGGCGTGCTGGGTGTTCCCCGTGCTCTCGCGCTGTGAGCTGGGCTTTATCGCGCTGAACAAGACGGCGCTGAAGCTCGCCGTGGGGCATCTGCCCTCGACGGTGATACTCGTGCTGATGACGGCGGAGCTTGCGCGGCTGAGCGTGCGCTGGCTGTTCCCGCTCGCGTTCATGCCGGCTGTGCTGATGCTGCTGTGGTCGCTGTTCACCGAGCCAGCGTTCAAAAAGCACGGCGCGGGGCTCGTCACCGAGGCTGAACGCGCAGATGAGGACAGCGCGGCGGAGAATGAAGAATAACAAGAAAAAGGGTGCAGCCTTCCGGTTTGGAATACTGCACCCTATTTTTTCCCGCTCAGAACGAGCCGCCGTGCGAGCCGTAGGATCTGCCGGAGCTGCTGCTGGTATAGCTCGTCCCGCCGCTGCTGCTGCTGTCGTTATCATCGCTCTTGGGTCTGGGTGTTTTGGATACGTAGCGGCGTATGAAGCGGTCGTCACTGTGCTTGAGACGGAAGCTGTCCTTGCATACATAGCTCTCCGCGCTGCGCTTTGCAGAGACGGATTTGAGCTTGCGCTTCATAACACCGATGGGTATGAGCGCAGTGATAAGTCCGCCTGCAACGGCAATGAGTATTGCCGTGAGTCCGGGAGGATCCTTGGGGATCGTGCCGACATCATACGGCTGACCGGCGCGCGCGGCCGTCAGGAGCGTTTCGGCAATGCCGATGAAGCCCTCCGCCGCCCCCGCCCAGTCGCTGTCGCGCAGATACGGCACGTAAAACCCGTCCGCGTACTCCTGACCCGCATCGGTGAACGCATAAGCGCCGAAGCCGTGCGTGATGCAGCGATAGCTGCGTCCGGTCACATCGACCACGAGCATCACGCCGTCGTCATTGTCGCCGTAGCCGTAGCCGTTGGCTTCATAGAAATCAAAGGCGTAGTTCTCGGTGGTCTTGCCGTCCGTGCCGTCCGTGAGCACGACGGCAACGTCGCAGCGATACTTCTCGCTCACGGCGTCCGCCCTCTCGTTGAGTCGGGCGAGCGTCTCCGCGTCGAGAATGGCGGCGTTATCCACCACGCGGGGAAGCTGGCGCTCGGCGGGGATCAGGCTGCCGTCCGGCAGGGTTATCATTCCCTCCGGCACATCGGAGGCTGTCACACGCGCGATGATCTCGCGCGCCATAAGGAGATAGGCGCGTATGGAGGCGCCGTAGGTCTTGCCGCCGGTGTTGTATGCGGTACACATAGACTCGGTATCAGCATCGGTGAATATGCCGTTCGCCGTGCCGGAGTAGTATATGTAATACCAGCTTGCCTCGTCGCAGTCGAGCAACAGAAAGCCGTCACCGGCAGGAGCCTTCGCGTCGTAGATGCTGCGGGAGAGCTCCTCCAATGTCATGTTGCCGAGCGTCTCCTCGTGCGCAAAGCACACGGCGAGACCGTATTCGTCATAGAGCTCCTGCGCGAGCATATCGCCCTCGGCAACCCAGTCATAGCTGTTGTTCTCAAAGCCGTATATGAAGCTCCCTCCGTCCGCACACGCGGGCGCGGCGCACAGCGCAAAAGCGAGGGCAAGCACGGCGAGCAGCGCGAAAAATCTTTTCTTCATTCTCGTACCCTCCTTACATGAGATACAGCAGCCACCCTATGGCATAGAGCGCCGCGGCGAAAGCACCCGCATAGATGAAATACCACTTGCGTAGGAGCGACTTGTCACAGGGCAGGTTGCCCACGAACTTGCCGGTCTGTCCGTTCATTGCGAACACGTACTTCTCGTCTCTCCATGTGGTGTTGAGCACCCACACGGGCAGCAGCATATACCGCGCGCGTCCCTTGTTGACATGAATATAGGTGGACTTCGGAATGACGGTGCTGTATCCGCTCGTCGTGGAGAAGAACGTGTCCTTCACGCTCTCCTGCATACGCGCGTTTGCCCGCCCGACGCAGTCCTTCGCGGCGACGTCGTACTTGTCCGCAAGGTAGCCGGCAAGGTACGCCGTCTTGAAATCGACCGCCTGAGCGACGTCAAACGGCTCGACAGACTCCATAAGCTTGTTGTCTATCTTCTCCGACCCGTCCACGGGAACATTCTCAAAGTCAAGGCTGCCACTGCGCCGAAGCTCATATTCCTTCGTCTCGGTATAGTTATAGTCCTCATCCGACCATGTGCGCACCTGATTGCCGGTGTATGTTATGTCCGCGTCCGCGCTCGCGTCAAAGAGCCAGAACGGAACGTACAGCCCCTTTATCTCGTCTAGATGGTTCTCCTCGGAGAAGAGCCTCGGCAGAAGCCTCTTGCCCTTGAGATGGCTGCGGAACGCCTTCTTCGCCTGCTCCTTGTCGAGCTTGAACGGCACTATCGCGTCCGGCTTGAGACTGCCGGAGAGCGAGGACGGGATGATGGTGGGGTTGTCGCAGTAGGGGCAGCTTGTCGCGGCGGTGGTATCGTCGCAGATAAGCTCCGCGCCGCAGCTCGGGCAGTTGTACGCCTTCACGCCGCTCTCGCTGTCGTTCCACTCCGTGCCGGTGTCCTCAAGCTGCCAGCCATCGACCCCGCCGTCCTTTCTGTCGGTGCTCGCCCGCTTCTCCTCCGCCTTTGCCGCGGCGTCGGCTGCGGCTGCATTCTTGTCGGCATACAGCGCCTCTATCTCGCTGACCTCGTAGCTGCTTCCGCAGTAGTCGCATTGCAGCCTGCCGGTGGCGCTGTCAAAGTGCATGGGACCTGTACACGCCGGGCACTTATAGTTTGTCACCTGATCTGCCATGGGTCAATATCACTCCTCTTCTTTTGATTCGCTGTCCGCGCGCGGCGTGACAGCGGCTGCGTCAAGGCTGTCCGGCATCGCCTCGCCCGCCTCTATCGCGGGGAGATACCAGTCGTTATAATAGTACGGGAGAAGCTCTTCCGCCGCGCTCTCCACGTCGCTCCACACCGTGCCCCAAGGGCGCAGGACGATGGTGTAGTCAAAGCTGCCCTCCTCGGAGGCGTAGTGCGCGGCATCGACGACGAGCATATTTTCAAAGCCGTAAGCCGTTGGGTCGAGCGTCCATTCCCCCTCGCCGATTTCGGCGAGCCAGAATGTGCCGCCCGTGGAGACGAGCGTGTCCGGCGCGCCGCCCTCGCCGGCAGAGACGGCGACGGCGATCTCGCCCATGGGCGAGGCGGCGCTCATGCTCTCATCCCAGAGCGTGAGCGTGCCGACGCCGTCCGCGTCAACCTCTATGCGGGCAAAGCAGTCGTACCACTGGCGGTCGAGCGCCGCCCAGCCGCCCGCGGCATTGCTGATAGACCACCAGCCGTACCAGCCGCCGTTCCACGCCTTCTGCACGGCGTTTTGCGCCGCGTCCTCGCCGACGGGCTCATCCCCGGCGGGAAGCTGCGCGCCCTCGCGCAGGAAAATATACACCACGCCCTCGTCCAGAAGATCAAACGCGCACACGCCGCCGGAGAGCGTTCCGTGGGAGACGCCCGCGCCCGTCACAAGGTCGAAAACGCCGTTTTCATTGAACCACTGCCCCTCATATACCGCGCCGTCGAGCGTCAGCACGGCTTTGCCGCCGCGCTTGAGCTCAAGCGCGGCGGGCGAGGCGAGCACGCTGCCGGCGTCATAGCGCTCGCCGGAGGCGCGGAGCTGCGCACAGGTGTAAACGCCGAGCGTCTCATCATCCTCCATAGCGCAGCCTGTCAGCAGCAACAGCAGCAGCGCCGTCAATATCGTCAGCGCACGGGTAAACGCTCTCATGCTTCTCCTTCTCAAAAGCGCCGCGGTGAGGCTTCCCACGCCGCGGCGCAATGCTGTATTTTTTATACTATGTCTCCCGCGTCAAACGGGTCGCCGCACTCGGGGCAGAAGCGCGGCGGGTGCGCGGGATCTTCAGGCTCCCAGCCGCACTTGTCGCACTTGTACTGCGGAACGCCGGCGGGCTTCTTCGCGCCGCACTCGGCGCAGAATTTGCCCTTGTTCACCGCGCCGCAGGAGCACGTCCATGTGTTGCTCTCCGGCTTTTTCGCGCCGCACTCGGGACAGAACTTGCCCGCCGCGCTCGCGCCGCAGCTCGGGCAGATCCAAGCGTTCGCCGCAGGGGCGGCGGGCGCTGCCGCCTGCGCCGGACGCGCCGCCTGCTGCTGCGCGCCCATCTGATAGAGGTTCTGCGCGTTGACGCCGCCCGCGTTCGCCGCCATGTTCATGCCCATGAACGCCATCGCGGGACCCGCGCTCTCGTTGGAAGCCGCGCTCTGCATCGCAGCCGCCTGTGCGCCGACGAGGTGCGCCGCCGCCATGGTGGGGTCGCGGAACGCGGCGTTGCGCTGAAGCTCCTTTATCATCTTCTCGTCCTCTTCGCTCGCCTTCACGCTGGAAACGCCGAAGGAGACGATCTCAAGCCCGCGCAGATCGCGCCACTTGGAGGAGAGCACCTCATTGAGCGCCTGCGCCATCTCCAGCGTATGACCGGGCAGAGACGAATAGCGTATGCCCATGTCGGAGATCTTGGCAAAGGCGGGCTGAAGCGCGGTGAGCAGCTCGGTCTTGAGCTGACCGTCTATCTTGTCGCGGGTGTACTCGCTCGTGACGTTGCCGCAGATATTGGTATAGAACAGCAGGGGGTTGGATATGCGGTAGCTGTACTCGCCAAAGCAGCGGATGGAGATGTCCACGTCCAGCCCGACGTTGCGGTCAACGACGCGGAACGGAACGGGAGAGGGCGTGCCGTACTTGTTGCCGACAAGCTCCTTGGTGTTGAAGTAATAGACGCGCTGATCCTTGGGGGCTTCGCCGCCGAACGTGAAGCGCTTGCCGATGTTTTTGAACACCGCGCCGATGCTCGCGCCGAGCTCGCCGGAAAAAATGCTCGGCTCGGTGGAGGCGTCGTACACAAATTCGCCCGGCTCTGCGCAGACCTCGACGATCTTGCCCTGCTCGACGATGAGCATGCACTGCCCGTCGGCAACGGCGATCACCGAGCCGCTTGAGATGATGTTGTCCTCGCCGCTCCTGTTGGAGGAGCGTCCGGAGACTTTCTTCCTGCCCTTCGTGGCGAGCACGTTTTCAGGCAGAGCCTCGCAGTAGAAATACTCCTTCCACTGATCGCCCATTACTCCGCCGGCAGCGCCGAGAGCCGCTCTGATTAAACCCATAGTGATGTTCTCCTTTCACTTCGCAATTTATATTAGATTTATTGCTTACTTTTCCGTCTCTCCCGCACAGCGCAGCTCAAGCTCCTTGAAAAAGTGCTCAAGCGGCTCCTGCCATGCTCCGGCGGTGTCCGCCGCGAGCACCGTGCCGTCGTCAAGCTCCAGCTCCGTGCGATAGCCGCCCGCGCCGCCGAGGTCGATGAGCGGCGGCTTGTACGCCTCAAGGTACGCCTTTATAGCGTACTGCGCGGCAAGCTCGCGGGCGTTGGTCATGTCCTGCTCCGTCACCTCGCGGCTGCCGAGGTTTATCTCGCCGTCGCCGCCGTCCGCCGCATCGCGCGCGTCGCCGTCGGTGCCGTCAGCAAAATAGTACGCATCGCCGAGCTGATAAATGCTGTATACAAACGGGTATTCCGCGCCGCTTTGCGCGCGCGAGAACGTTATCCGCGTGATGCCGCCCGTGCCGTCCAGCGCCGCGCGGTCGGGCACGGACTGCCCGCAGGCGGTCAGCGCGAGCGCGGCGGCGGCAAGCAGGGCGCACAGAGCGCGTCTTATGGTCATGGGAGCGCTCACTCCCCGCCCTTTTTCTTCATGAGGTAGTATGCCCCTGTGCCGCAGCCGACGAGCAGCAGCGCGGACACGGGGATGAGCCACCATGCGGTGGTACTCGTCTTGCCGACGACGCCGGTGTTGTCGGCGGGGTTGTTGTTCACGCCCGCGACGTCGCCGCCGGAGACAGTGCCCGCGGCGGTCGGCGCGGCGGAGGTCGCCGTGCCGGAGATGGCGGCGGCGGGCTCGGTCGTCGTGCCGGCGGGGATTATCTCGCTCTTGTTCGCCTTGCACACCGTGCAGGTGTACAGGCGCGAGCCGTTGGAGGTGTCGGTGGGCTGCTTGGTCACGACGCCCTCATCCCAGGTGTGGTCGGTCTTGGGGACAACCTCGGTCTGCACATCGCCGCAGATGCGGCAGGTGCGCGAGCGGATGCCGGTCGTGACGCAGTTGGCTTCCTTCGTGATTATCCAGTCGTCATATTCGTGCACGTGCTCGGCGGTCGCCTCGTCCGTGCCGTCGGCGTTCTTCGCCGTGCCGTCGGCGTTCGTGCCCTTGCCGTCGGCGGCGGCAGCGGCGCGCACCGTGACATAGAACGTCGCCGTGGACATACCGTAGCCCAGCTCAATAACGGTCTGCCCGACGGAGTCGAGCCTTGCCGGATACAGGCTCAGTCCGTTGCCGTCGTAGGAATCCCAGTAGCCGCCGTTCGCGTCGTACACGCGCACGACAAGCCCCTTGAGGCTGACGCTCTCGCCCTTTATGTAGCTGGTCTTGGCGGGCGCGGTGATAATGCGTATGCCGCTGAAATTGACGGCGGCAACGCCGGACATCACAATATCACTGCGCATATTGCCGGACACGGCGTAAACGCCGACGCAGTAGTACGCAGTGCCCGCCGTCTCGGGCGGGGTATAGGCGGCGGAATATGCGCCGGGGATCGCGGTCTGCCCGCTCAAGCCCGCCGCGTCCACGGCGTACCACTGATAGTGCAGCTCGCCGGAATAGGCAATCGCGCCCACGCTCAGCGTCACGGGGAGACCGCCGATGGAGGCGGCGACGTCGCTCGGCTGGGAGGTGACGGTCGGGGTCGGAACAGAGGATGAGTAGGTGTAGCTGTCGGGCGAGGTGCCGTCCGACTGCGCCCAGCCGCCGTCATTGTAGCCGTAGTCAAAGTAAGAGTCCGGCTGCGGCAGTCCGCCGTAACCGTAGGAGTCCGGCTGCGGGAGATTGCCCACAGCGAACGCGGATGTCGGCAGCAGGCAGAACGCCAGCGCCAGCGCGAAAACTATTGCCGTGATTTTTTTCATATCTTTACCCTCCGAATTGCCGTATCCGGCTTCCGCTCATTTCCGGCATTTCTTATGTTATATATTATACAACGAGAATCGTCCGCTTGCACTACTTTTTTTGACACGGGCAAGTAAAAAATGTTCCATTCTTTGTTGTTATGTCAACTCATTTGCCGAGTTTTTTAATAATTCGCCTCTTTGTCGCGGCGGCAAGCTCCTCTCCCTCGCCCGCTTCGCCGTTGACGAGCTTCAAAACAGCGTCGAGCTGCCCGTCGTCGAGCGTGCCGGACATACGCCCAAGCGCACGGTACGGCATATTCACAAGGAAGCCGAAGTTCCCTGCGGCTTTCCACGCGCCCACGGCGCGAAGCGCGCCCTGCACGGCGGTCATCGAGCGGTAGAACGGTCGCCCCAGCCCGCGCTTGAGATATGCGCCCTGACAGATATTGTCGTTCGCGCCGAGCTTTGCCGAGGTGCGCCATTTTGCGCGCGGCGGCTTGCGCCCCAGCAGGGCTTGAAAGTGCTCGCGGCGTATGCGGAAAACGTCACAGGCGTAATACGGCTCAAAAAGCGCGCCCTCATACGGGTTCGGCGCAGGCTCGCCGGTCTTTTCCACGCGCGCGGTGAGGCGTATATCCGTCACCGACGCGCCGACGAGTATCTCATACTCGCCCGGCTCGACCGTCCAGCGGTCCTCCGCCACGTTCCACACGGCAAAGCTCCGCTCCGTCAGCGTTATTTCCGCCTCGCGCTCCTCGCCGGGCGCAAGTGCGAGCCGCGCAAAGCCGCGCAGCTCCTTTGCCGGACGGAACATACCGTGCGTGTGCGGCGCAACGTAAAGCTGCGCGATCTCCGCGCCCGCCATGCCGCCGGTGTTCTTCACCCTGAAGCGCACAACGTCGCCGTCAATGCGCAGATCGCTGTATTCAAACGAGGTATAGCTCATTCCGAAGCCGAACGGGTACATCGCCGGAACTCTAGCCGTCTCATAGTAGCGATAGCCAACGTATACGCCCTCGCGGTGCTCCGCCGTCGCCTCGCGCCCGGGAAAGCACGGCGAGGACGGCACGGCGGCAAGACTGAGCGGCACGCTCTCGCCGAGCTTGCCGGAGAAGCTGACCTGCCCTGTCAGCAGCCGCGCCATAGCCATCGCGCCCGCCTGACCGCCGAGATAGCCGTGCACCACCGCCTTGGCGTATCTGTGCCACTGCATCTCCACCGCGCACCCGCACGAGAGCACCACAACGATGTTCTCATTCACCGCCGCGATCTCTTTGAGAAGCTCCGTCTGGTTTTCGGGCAGGAGCATATCCGCCCTGTCCTCGCCCTCCATCTCCCCGCTGTCCGGAAGCCCGAGGTACAAAAGCGCGACGTCCGCGCCTCTGGCAAGCTCCGCCGCCTCGGCGGCAAGTCTTGCGTCGGCTCTGCCGTCCGTGCGGAAGCCTTGGGCATAGCCCTTTATGTTCATGCCGCAAAGCGGCAGCGCCTGCACGGCGGTATCCATCAGCGTCGGCACTATGCGCGAGCTGCCCGCGCCCTGATAGCGCGGCTTCGCGGCGAACGCGCCGATGAGCGCCACGGTTTTCCCGCGCCCTTGTATCGGCAGTATGCCGCCGTCGTTTTTCAGCAGCACGGCGCTCTCCTCCGCCACGCGCTGCGCGAAGAGATGATGCTGTGCTCGGTCGTAGTCCCTGCCGCTTTCCGCCGCGTCCGCCGTGGAGAACACGAATTGCAGCAGGCGGTCAACCTGCTCGTCCAAAAGCGCCTCGTCCAGCCGCCCGTCGCGGACGGCGGCGGCGATATGCTCGTCCGTAATGCCGCCGCACGACGGCATTTCCAGCGTCAGCCCCGCCTTTACGGCGGCGGCACGGTCGTTGTTCGCGCCCCAATCGCTCACTACGAGCCCCTTATAGCCCCATTCATTATATAATATATCGCGCAGAAGGTGCTCATTCTCGCCGGCATACACGCCGTTGACGCGGTTGTAGCTCGTCATCAGCCCCTTCACGCCGCCCTCCTTCACCGCCAGCTCGAACGCGGGGAGGTATATCTCGCGCAGGGTGCGCTCATCGACGACGGAGTCCACCGTCATGCGCCGCAGCTCCTGCGAGTTGACGGCAAAATGCTTCACACAGGCGTACACGCCCTGCGACTGTATGCCGCGTATCAGCGCCGCCGCCATTTTGCCCGCGAGCAGCGGATCCTCGGAGAAATACTCAAAATTCCGCCCGCAGAGCGGACTGCGCTTGATGTTCACGCCGGGACCGAGCACCATGGAAACGCCCTCCGCCGTTGCCTCGCGCCCGATGTGCGCGCCCATCTCCTCCAGCAGCGTCTCGTCCCAGGTGTTGGCGAGCCCTGCCGCCGTGGGGTAGCACGTGGCGGGAACGGTTTTGCCCAGCCCCGTCACGGCGAGCGCACCCGTCATCTTCCGCAGTCCGTGCGGTCCGTCCGCCATCATCGCCGGCGGAACGCCCACGCGCTCCACCGCCTTCGTGTGCCAGAAGTCCGCGCCCGACATCAGCGACGCCTTCTCCTCCGGCGTCATGTGCGCGATGAGAAAGCCGTATTTCAGTTTATTCTTCATAGCTTGCCGCGCTCCTCACTTTTCGGTGAATATGTGCCCGCCCTCCGGCGCGGAGGGCGTATCCGCCGCAGGTCTCGCGCCGCGCCCTTTGCCGAAGAGCGACGCGAAGAACACCCTCGTCCTGAACACCCGAAACGCGCGCAGACGTGCGCGGCGCTCGTCCTCGTCAAGCGCGGCGAGGCTGTCCATCCATTCGGCACGGCGGAGCTTTTCGGCGATCCTGAACGCCTTTTTCTCCTCGGGCGCTCTATACCCGCGCTTTATCGCGGCGTATACCCTCGCCCGCTCCTCCGCCTCTTTTCTGTAGCGTCTGTCCCGTGCGTCCATAGCTGTCCTCCGATGTATACAAATATACATTTATATCATATCACAGCCTCGCCCCGTTTGGAAGAGGAAATGTTGAGGGTGCAAATAAAAAGACTTAAAAAAGCGGAAAGAGGCTTCAACACAGCCTCTTTCCGGTTTTTGCAGAGCTCCGGGTCATTCCCTGCGCATGAGAACTCGCTTTCATCTGTAAACATTGGCAGGGTAATAATACCACGCCGCGCGTGCGAATACGGGCGAACGGGGATATGTGCTTTTCAATTTTCCAGCAGCCACGCCCTCAGCGCGGGCATATCCGGAACTATCACGTCCGCCCCTGCGGCGGCAAGCTCGCCGGGCGCGGCGTAGCCATAGCCCACGCCGACAGCGGCAACGCCGCACTCATGCGCGCCGATAATGTCGTACTTCGTGTCGCCGACGAGCACCGTCTCCTCCGGCAAAGCGCCGAGCCGCGCCATGGCGCGAGCGACTATGTCAGCCTTTGTTCCCTCGTGCCCCTCGTCGCCGCCGCCGCAGACGGCGTCGAACAGATCGCCTATCCCCTCGCGCGCGAGAAGCGTCTCGGCGAGATGCAGCGGCTTGAGCGTGGCGACGGCGGTGCTGCGCCCTGCGGCGCGAAGCTCGCCCAGCAAGTCCGTGACGCCGGGGAAAATGCGGCACTCGAACAGCCCTGTCGGCTGATAGCGCTCTCGGAAGTCCGCGATGAAGCGCGCCGCATCCTCCGCCGTTCCGCCGAATTTCTCAAGATATATATCGGCGAGCGGAGGACCGGCAAAGCAGCGCAAAGTCTCCTCCGGCGCGTCCAGCCCGACCTTGTTGAGCGCATAGCGCACGGATCTTGCGATACCCTCAACGGTGTCAAAAACCGTGCCGTCAAAATCAAAAAGGATATATCTGTACATCTTTTGCCCCATTCAGCCATTCTGCTTATATAGTGTGATTATATACGGCGGTCTCGGCTATGTCAATCCGGCAAAAACGCACATATCATATTGTATGTGGTCAAAGGAGGCATCAGCACATGAATATATCCTACTTTCTCGGCGCGAACTCAAAGGACGGCTTCCGCTCGCTCTACGGCGGATTCTGCGCCGCATCGGGCGACTTTATGAGCGTGATAAAGGGCGGACCGGGCACGGGCAAATCCGGCTTCATGCGCAGACTCGGCGCGGCGGCGGAGCGCCGCGGGCTGGACACGGAGTACGTCCTCTGCTCCGGCGATCCGGATTCGCTCGACGGCGTATACATACCCGCGCTCCGGCGCGGCTGGGTAGACGGCACGGCGCCGCACAGCGCAGACCCCGCTCATTTCGGCATTGATGGAGATTATGTAAACCTTGGTATGTTCTGCGCCCCGCTCGGCGGCGGCGCGGCAGCGGAGGCTTCGCACCTGTACGGCGAGTACAGAGCCGAGTACGACGCGGCATACGGCTATCTCGCTGCGGCGGCGGCGGTGCGCGGGGCGTATCTCCCGCCGCTTTGGGGCGAAGAGCAGCGCTCAGCGCTGAGGCGGCGGCTGCGCAACATACTGCGCCGCTGTCGTGAGCGCGACGGCGTACACGTGCACGGCGGCGAGCGCTATCTGCACGCGCTCTCCTGCAAGGGCGAGCTGTGGCTCAGCGGCGAGGTCTCTAAGTTATGTAAACTTGTCTATCAGCTTGACGACGGCTACGGCGGGGCGGATGCGGCGCTGAAGATAGCCGCGGAGGAGGCGGAGGCGCTGGGCGCGGAGTGCATCGCGTGCCGCAGTCCGCTCGACGGCGGGCGGCTTGACGCGCTGCTCGTGCCGGAGCTGGATGTGGGCTTCGTCTCGGCGGGGTATGCCGTGCCGGACGCGCGGCACATTCGGCTGGACGCGGCGGTGGACGCGGCGCTCGTGCAGGGTCGCCGCGCGGAGATACGCGAGGGGCGGCAGCTCGAAGAGCGGCTGACCGCGCTCGCGCTGGAGCGTCTGGCGCGCGCAAAGGCGCTGCACGACGCGCTGGAGGAGCACTGCAAGGCGGCGATGGACTTCCCCGCGCTGACGGAGTTCACGGAGAGGTATGTAGAGGATGTGTTCGGCGGGTAAGGGAACAAAATGCAGGGGCACAAAAGCCCCTGCGTTTCAGCCCGTATGCAAAACTCCCGCAGTCTCAACGACTGCGGGAGTTTTCAAAAAGTGGAGCAGGGCACGGGAGTCGAACCCGCCTAGCCAGCTTGGGAAGCTGGAGTAATACCGATATACCAGCCCTGCAAACGATATGCGCGGCAGAGCGACCGCCCCGCCGGAAGAACAGCGTCAGTATAACACACCCGTGCGCAGATTTCAAGAGAAAAATCACGCGGGAGGAAATTTGCCGGTGTAGGACTACAATACATATTGGACAAGTGAATAAAAAGATATGAAGGATATGGTCTCATGGGTTATAGTTGAGT
>CAKTKT010000004.1 GCA_934572325.1 uncultured Oscillospiraceae bacterium | reverse complement strand
CAGACAGACAGACAGACAGACAGACAGACAGTCAGACAGACAGACAGACAGGATAAGTCTGTCCGTTTCTGCTGTCCGTACAGCGAATAATATCAGGCGCATTTTGCCCGTGGATTGCCACGGGCAAAATGCGCCTTTTGTTATACTCTCACAGACGCACCGATAATGAAAAAAGAAATACAGAAAAAGGAAAAATGTGATATGAAGAAAAAAAGAATAATATCAGCACTCATCGCACTGGTGTTCATCGCCGGTCTGCCCGTTTCCGCGTTCGCGGCGGAGTGGGACGTCGCCAACGGCGACATTACGGTAAATGCGACGAGCACTGAGCAGACAGTGACGCAGGGGGCGCAGGTCGATGTTCCCGATGCTGCTCCCGTCATTACGGGAAGCTCCGCGAGCAACACGGTCACGGTCAAAGCCGAAGCGGGCGCGACTGCCAACGTCACGCTCTCCGGCGTGAACATCGACGTGAGCAATACGGGAACAAACCATAACAACATGGGCGCTGCCGCAGTGTCAACCGGCGGCGCTGGCAATGTGAGCATTGAGCTGGACGGCGAAAACACGGTCAAGAGTGGCTTTGGTCGCGCCGGTGTGGAAAAGGGCAATGATGGCAATCTGACCATAAGGGATGAGGACAATAACGGTTCTCTGAACGCCACGGGCGGAAGAGGCGGTGCGGGCATCGGCGGCGGTTTTGACACTGCTGACAAAACGAAATATGTCGGCAATCCCAGCAACATAACAATCTCCGGCGGCGAAGTCACGGCGCAGGGAGGGCAATATGCCGCAGGCATCGGCAGCGGCACGACAGAAATGAAGCCAAACAGCCCCACTGTCAGCAATGTCAGCGACATCACCGTCTCCGGTGATGCGCGGGTGAGGGTACAAGGCAAGGGTTCTGCTGGGAGTGTAGGCGCAGGTATCGGCAGCGGTGCCATCCTTAAAAACGTTACATGGAATGACGGCAGCGAAACAGATCCGGACGTATCCATGCTCACCAAGGACGGCAGGATAGAGTATTATGCCCCCGATGGAGACATGACCAAGGATGAGCCGACAAAGACGATAGTCGGGGAATATGTTCCGCCGCAGCCGCCCGAGCCGGAGCGGTCCGAGACGGCGGGTGCTTCCGCCCCGCTGTACGCGAAGTATTTCGTTATCGAGGGCAAGGGTCAGCAGTGGACAGCCGGAGACATTGAGTTTGTGCTCAATTCCAACGCCGTTATCAAGGTTCTCATTGACGGCGCAGAGGTTGAGTTCACGGTCGCCGATGACGGCACTGTGACGATAGCCGCCGCAGTCATCAAGGCGCTTGAAGCCGGCACGCACGAGATACAGTTCATCTTTGACGATGGAAGCTGCAAGACGACATTCATGGTGAAGTAAGCACCATTTAAAGCCTTAGCGCAAAAACGCCGCCCGCGGGCGGCGTTTTTGCGCGGTTATATTCTCCTCCACCTTGCGCCGTGGGGGATGTCGGTCACTTCTACGCCCTCGGTCTTCAGCTCCTCGCGGATGCGATCCGCCTCGGCGTAGTTCTTCGCCTTCTTCGCGTCCTGACGCGCCAGTATCTTTGCCTCGACGGCGGCGTCCGTCTCGCCCGTCTCGGACACGACGGTGAACGCGCCCGCGGCGACCTCGCTGCGCTTGAGCTCCTCGCGCCGCTTTGCCGCCCTGTCGATAAGGCTCAGACTCAGCACGCGGTCAAAGTCCGCGATAACGGCGAGCTTTGTCGCGTCGTTCGTCTTGTATTTCAGCACGTCGTACAGCGCCGTCACGGCGAGCGAGGTGTTCAGGTCGTTATCCAGCGCGGCGCGGAACTTCTCGCCCAGCGCCTTGACGGCGGCGTCGTCAAGCTCGCCCTCGCCGGGCTTGAGCGCGGCTATTTTGTTGACGAGCTTTGTGTATGCCGTCTGCGCGTTGTCGAGATTCTCCCACGAGAACACAAGCCCGTTGCGGTAGTGGCTTTGCAGGCAGAACAGCCGATAGGCGAGGGGATCGTACCCCTTCTGCTCCAGCAGGGACACGGTCAGAAATTCGCCCTTGGACTTGGACATCTTGCCCGTGCCGGTGTTCAGATGGTGCACGTGCATCCAGAAGCTGCACCACTTGTGCCCAAGGTACGACTCGCTCTGCGCGATCTCGTTTGTGTGGTGCGGGAAGGCGTTGTCTATCCCGCCGCAGTGTATGTCCAGATCCTCGCCGAGGTGCTTCATGGATATGCCGGAGCACTCGATGTGCCAGCCGGGGTAGCCCACGCCCCACGGGGAGTCCCACTTGAGCGCCTGATCCTCGAACTTCGACTTTGTGAACCACAGCACGAAGTCGTTCTTATTGCGCTTGTTCGTGTCCTCGTCCACGCCCTCGCGCACGCCGACCGCGAGATCCTCCTCGTTGAAGTCGTTGAAGATATAGTAGCGCTCCAGCTTCGACGTGTCAAAGTACACGTTGCCGCCGGCAAAGTAGGCGTAGCCCGTGTCCATCAGCTTGGTGATTATTTTTATATACTCGTCGATGCAGTGCGTCGCCGGCTCGACCACATCCGGCGTTTTGATGTTGAGCTTTGCGCAGTCGGAGAAGAAAGCGTCGGTGTAGAACTTTGCGATCTCCATGACCGTCTTGTGCTCGCGCTGTGCGCCCTTGACCATCTTGTCCTCGCCCTCGTCCGCGTCGGAGGTCAGATGCCCCACGTCCGTGATGTTCATCACGCGCTTGACGTTGTAGCCGAGATAGCGCAGATATTTTTCCAGCACGTCCTCCATGATGTACGAGCGCAGATTGCCGATGTGCGCATAGTGGTACACCGTCGGACCGCAGGTGTACATCTTCACGATGTCGGGGTGGTTGGGAACAAACTCTTCCTTTGTGCGTGTTGCGGAATTATACAGCTTCATTGTCGAACCCTCTTCCTTGAATCAGCATTTGAATACGTCGCGGTTGACCCAGAAATAGTGTATGCCCGAGCCGACCGTTGTTATAAGTATAAGCGCGGTGAATGTTATGTTAACCGCGCTGCTCTCCGAGAACAGCAGCATTGCCGAAAGCCCCACCATGGTGCATCCGGTCTTGAGCTTGCCCGACCACGCCGCGGCAATCACGCGCCCCTGCTCCACCGCGATAAGCCGCAGTCCGGACACAGCAAACTCCCGAAACAGCACGATGGCGACGCACCAGCCCGGCATCTGCCCGTTCTCGATGAAAAAGCACATCGCCGCCAGCACCAGCATCTTGTCCGCCAGCGGATCCATGAATTTGCCGAAGTCGGACACCTGATTGCGGTGGCGGGCGATGTACCCGTCGGCAACGTCCGACAGACACGCGATTATGTAAACCGCGAGCGCCGTATACAGATGTCCGGTGTATGCCAGCACCAGAAACACGGGGATCATCACTATCCTGAACATGGTTATCTTGTTTGCGGTCGTATTAAGCATTGAAACCTGCCTCCTCGCCGAAGAGCATACCGTCCTCGGCACTTTGAATCAAAACATCTGTCATCTCGCCCTCGGCGGCGCTGCCGGTGAAGAACACCTGCCCGTCAATATCCGGCGAGTCGGCGTAGCTGCGCCCGCAGAGCATTCCGCTATCCTCGTCGTACCCCTCGCAGAGCACGCGCAGGGTCTTTCCGACGAAGGACGCGCAGAAATCGTCCATTATCGGGGCTTGAAGCTCCATTATCATCTCGGCGCGGCGCTGCGCCTCGTCGAGGTCCGCGTGCTCCATCGCGGCGGCGGGCGTGCCCTCCTCCGGCGAGAACGGGAAAACGCCCACGCGCTCTATCCGCGCCTCGCGCAGAAAATCGCAAAGCTCCTCAAACTCCGCCTCGCCCTCGCCGGGGAGACCGGAGATGAGGCTTGTGCGCAGGACGAGCCCGGGGATGCGCTCGCGCAGCGTCCTGAAGAGCGCGCGTATCTCCCCGCCCGTGCCGCGGCGGTTCATGCGCTTGAGTATGCCGTCGTTTATGTGCTGTATGGGGATGTCGAGGTATTTGACTATCTTGTCGTTCGAGGCGAGCTCGTCTATAAGCTCGTCGTCGAACTGGTCGGGGTAGAGGTAGTGCAGGCGTATCCACTCAACGCCCTCTATCTCTGCCAGCTCGCGGCACAGCCGCGCAAGACTGCGTCTGCCGTAGATGTCCGTGCCGTAGCGCGTGATGTCCTGCGCGATGACGATAAGCTCCTTCACGCCGTGCGCGGCGAGCTCGCGCGCCTCGTCCGCAACGTCCTCCATCCTCCTTGAGCGGTAGCACCCGCGGATGTAGGGGATGGCGCAGAACGCGCAGAAGTTGTTGCAGCCCTCCGCGATGCGCAGATACGCCCAGCCCGGACCTGTGGACACGACGCGGGGGATCTCCTCGATGGGGGCGCTCCGGTCGGCAAAGCGCCGCAGATGTTGTCCGGCGAGCACCGCGTCCGCCGCCTGAACGACATCTCCGAAGCTGCCCACGCCCAGCACGCTGTCTATCTCCGGCAGCTCCTCGGTGATGCTGTCCTTGTATCTCTCCGCCAGACAGCCCGTTACGATGATCCCGCCGAGCCTTCCGGCTTTTTTCAGCTCCGCCATTTCAAGAATGGCGTCTATCGCCTCGCTTTTTGCCGCGTCGATAAAGCCGCAGGTGTTCACGATGACGAGCGCCGCGCCGTCAGCCTCCGGCACGAGCGTGTACCCCGCCTCGTCCATGAGGTAGAGCATCTGCTCGCTGTTCACGAGATTCTTCGCGCAGCCCAGAGAAACCAATGAAAAGGTCTTTTCCATAAAGTCCGTCAATCCTCGTATATTTCAGCCTCGTGCCGCTCCAGCGCACGGCGTATCTCGTCCCACGAGTACCCGCGCCGGTACAGCGCGTTGCTGAGCTTTCTCACCTCGTCCCTGTCCGCAGGATCGCGGAGGCGTGAGGCAATGAATTTGTCAATTTTATCCTCGTTTGCGGGCATGGCGTCCACGGCGCCCTCCCACAGCTCGCGCTCGATTCCGCGGCGGCTCAGCTCCGCGCGCACGCGCCCCGCGCCGTAGCCCTTGGCGGCATAGTGGCGCGCGACCGCCGCGGCGTAGCTCTCATCGTCAATGAGGGAGTGCTCGCACAGCCACGCCGTGACGTGCTCCGCCGTGTCCTCGTCCTCGCCCTTTTCGATGAGCTTTCGCCTCAGCTCCGCGCGCGACATCGCCCGCCGAGAGAGCATTTCCAGCGCCCTCTCCCGCGCAAGCGCCCGCACGGACGCGGTTTTAAGCTCCTGCGCCTCGCCCTCGTCAAGCTCGCGTCCGGAGAAGAGACGAAGATCCGTCACAACGCCGAGCGTCGTTTTTATCTCCGTTCCGTCCTCGAGCCGGACGGTCAGCCGCCCCGGCGAGGTCCGGCGTATGTCGGATATGAGCATCAATCCTCGTCAAAGTCCGCCGCGCTCACGTTCACAGCCTTCGCCGCCGCCGCCTTTGCCTCGCGCTGGGCGCGGGGGCTGAGCTTGTATGCGTTCTCGCGCACCTGCTGCTCTATCTTGTCGGCGATCTCGGGGTTGGTTTTGAGGTATTCCTTCACGGCGTCGCGCCCCTGAACGCGCTGTCCGTCCACGGTGAACCACGCGCCCGCCTTGTCGATTATCTCCAGCTTCACGGCAAGGTCAATTATCTCGCCGAGCTTGGAGATGCCCTCGCCGTACATGATGTCGAACTCCGCCTCGCGGAACGGGGGAGCCACCTTGTTTTTCACGACCTTTGCGCGCGTCCTGTTGCCGACCATCTCGCCGTTGACCTTGAGAGTCTCTATGCGGCGCACGTCGATGCGCACGGAGGAATAGTACTTCAGCGCGAGCCCGCCGGGGGTGGTCTCGGGGTTGCCGTACATCACGCCTATCTTCTGACGGAGCTGGTTGATGAATATGACGGTGCAGTTATTTTTGGATATAGCGCCCGCGAGACGGCGCATTGCCTGACTCATCAGCCTTGCCAGCGCGCCGACGACCGTGTCGCCGACCTCGCCCTCAAGCTCGACGCGCGGGATGAGCGCCGCGACAGAGTCAATGACCACAACGTCCACAGCGCCGGAGCGCACCAGAGACTCCGCAATGTCCAGCGCCTGCTCGCCGGTGTCCGGCTGGGAGATGAGAAGGCTGTTGATGTCCACGCCCAGCGCCTGCGCGTAGGCGGGCTCAAGCGCGTGCTCCACGTCGATGTACGCCGCGTCGCCGCCCTCCTTCTGCGCCGAGGCGACGGCGTGCAGCGCGAGCGTCGTCTTGCCGGAGGATTCCGGCCCGTAGATCTCGATGATGCGCCCGCGGGGGAGACCGCCGATGCCGAGCGCGAGATCGAGCGAGAGCGACCCTGTGGAGAACGACTCGACATTGATGGAAATGTCGTCGCCCAGACGCATTATCGTGCCCTTGCCGTAGTCCTTCTCTATTTTCGCTATCGCTGTTTCCAGCGCCTTTTTCTTGTCGGAGCTGGCGGGGGCGACTATCGCGGGAACTTTTTTCTTTTCTGCCATGGTGATCCTCCTTATATCCTGCCGAATACGACGCGGTCAATGCCGAGCGTATCCTTTCTTGTGCCGGTGTGATTGAACCCCGCCGAGCGCAGCATCTCGCGCACGTCAGCGGACTGCCCCTCGCCGACCTCGAACAGCAGCCAGCCGCCCGGACGCAGCAGGGATTTCCAGTATTTTATGATGGATCTGTAAAAACGCAGTCCGTCCTCGCCGCCGTCGAGCGCCCAAACCGGCTCAAAGTCCTTCACGGACGCATCGAGCGTCTTTATCTCCTCCGACGCTATGTACGGCGGGTTCGACACGATGACGTCAAAGTCGCCTATGCCGAGCGGGGGAGAGGACAGCGCATCCGCCTGCATGCATATCACGCGCGACACGAGCTTCAGCGCGCCGACATTGCGGCGGCAGACCTCCAGCGCGCTCGCGCTGATGTCGATGGACACGAAGCGCGTCGCGGGCATCTCGTGCGCGACGGCGCAGGTGATGCACCCGCTGCCGCAGCAGAGATCGAGAATGCGCGCGTCCATTTTTCTGCCCGTCAGCAGCTCCTTCACCGCGTCCACGAGCACCTCCGTGTCCATACGGGGGATGAGCACGTCCGGCGTCGTGATGATGGGCAGCCCGTAAAACTCCCACGTGCCGGTTATGTACGCCACCGGCTCGCCGCGAAGGCGGCGGGCGATGTAGTCGGTGACGGTGTCCTCTATGCGGTTGCTCGCATAGAGGCTCATGTCGCGCAGAAGCTGCGGCACGGTCTTGCCCGCCGCGCCCGCGACCAGCAGCTTCGCCTCAAGACTGCACGCCTTGATGCCGCGCTGGCGCAGGAGGTTGCGCGCGGAGAGATATATGTCGTTGTATGTCCTCATCAAAGCCTCACCTGCCCCACTCGTCGCTGCCCTTTTCCTCGGGAATGACGAGCTGCATCGCGCGTATCGCGCACTCTATCATGCCGTCGTCCGGCTCGTTCGTCGTCATATGCTGAAGCCACTTGCCCGGCGCGGACAGCGCCGCGGACAGCCGGTTGTCGTGCAGCCCGCACCAGCGGTTTATCTCATAGCTTATGCCCACCACGACCGGCAGCAGCAGCAGATGGTACGCCATGCGCAGAAAGCTGTTGTCCGCGCGCACGACGGAGTTGACAAGTATGCTCACCACCACCACGACCAGAAGAAAGCTCGTGCCGCAGCGGGGATGGAAGCGCGACTCCGGACGGACGTTTTCCACGGTCAGCGCCTTGCCGTGCTCATAGCAGAATATGGTCTTATGCTCCGCGCCGTGGTAGGCAAACAGCCGCTTCACGTCCGGCGACAGGCAGCAAAGACGCATATATACGAGCAGTATTATCACCCTCACCACGCCCTCGGAGAGATTGCGCACGACGTGGCTGACCTTCAGCGCGGGGAAAAGCCCGACCGTGAACGCCGGCAGGAAGATGAAGAGGAACAGCGACAGCGCAATGCCCAGCACGACGGCAATGCCGATGATGAGCTTTTGCGCCTTGTCCTCGGGAAAGTGCCTTTCTATCCACTGATCGAGCTTGTCCGGCTCGCCCTGCTCCTCGAGCGGCACGAGCGAGGCGGAGTACGTCAGCGCCTGCATCCCCTTGACGAGCGACGACAGGAAGATGGCGCACCCGCGTATCAGCGGCAGCCCGAGCACAGGGTATCTGTCCTTTATGAATTTCAGCTCCTCGGTCTTTTCCGCGAGCCCGTCCGCCGTGCGGCAGACGATCGCCTGTTTTTTCGGACCGCGCATCATGATGCCCTCTATAAGCGCCTGACCGCCGATAGAGGTACGGAACGACTGATTATTTGCTTTGTCTGACATATGTTTTGCGTCCTTGAATATGTGTAGATTACTTTGCCGTGAGCGGCAGCGTGACGGACACCCTGCACCCGCCGCCCTCGGCGTTTTCTATTTTCAGCTCGCCGTTGTGGCGGGTGATGATCTCGTCGCACACGGAAAGCCCGATGCCCGTTCCGCGGTTTTTCGAGCTGCCCTTGTAGAATTTCTCCTTCACGTGCGGCAGCTCCCCCTCGGGTATGCCGTGCCCGTAGTCGCGGAACGTGATGTGCACGCCGGCGGCGTCGGCATAGAGCGCCACGTCCACCGTATCCCCGTCGCTGCCGTGCTTTGCGGCGTTGTCGAGCAGGTTGAGAAACACCTGCTTGAGCCGCTCCGGATCGCCGGGGATGAGCGGGATCTCCGTGGGCGGCGCGGTGTAGTTTATCTTCATGCCCGCCTGCTTTATAAGCTCGCCGTAGGTGAAAAGCGCGTCCTCCAGCTCCGCCGCAATGTCAATAAGCTCCACGCGGAGGTTGAAGCGCCCGTCCTGAATACGTGTGAATTCCAGCAGCTCCGACACCATGCCCGTCAGACGCTCGGCTTCCTTTGAGATGATGTTTATCCCGCGCAGGGAGTCGCCCTGCACGGCGGGGTCGTAGGCTATCGTCTCCGCCCAGCCGGTTATGGCGGTCAGCGGTGTGCGCAGCTCATGCGACACCTGCGAGATGAACTCCGTCCTTGATTTTTCCGCCACGGCGACCTTTTCGGACATATCGTTTATCTCGGCGGTGAGACTGCCCAGCTCGTTGACGTATTTGTCCTCCAGCTTTATGCCGTAGCTGCCGCCCGCGATGCGCTTTGCAAAGCCCGTCAGCTCCTGTATCGGCATGGACACGCAGCGCCAAAACCAGATGTTCACCAGAATGATGTATACGCACACGATACCCAGTATCGCAATGCCCCAGCCGAGAAAACTGCGTGTGATGAGCCAGACGCTCAGCAGCAGCAGAACGATCGCAGCCACGGACGATGCCAGAAGCTGCCCCTTGAGAGATTTGAACATATATCCTCCATGCGCATATATAACGGCAGGTTATATACCGCACACCTGTCTTTCCTTCATAGATAGCGAGAGCGCGGGGAAGCTCAATACCCCCACTTGTAGCCGTAGCCCCACACCGTCGTGAGATATTCCGGCTCTGTCGGGTCGGACTCTATCTTGATGCGAAGCCTGCGGATGTTCACGTCCACCGTTTTCAGCTCTCCCGTGAAGTCGTTGCCCCACACGGCGGCGAGGATGTCCTCGCGGCTCATCGCCTTGCCGGGGTTTTCCATGAACAGCTTCATCAGCATATATTCTATCTGCGTCAGCTTCAGCCGCTGCCCGTTTTTTTCGAGCGTGCGGTTGCGCGTGTTCAGCAGGAACGGACCGCTCTCTATCTCGGTGCTGGACTTGTCATCCTCGCCGATGCCGAGACGGCGCACGAGCGCGTCAACGCGGGCGGTAAGCTCGGCAGGGGAGAAGGGCTTGGTGACATAGTCGTCCGCGCCGGTCATCAGCCCCGTCACCTTGTCTATCTCCTGACTTTTCGCCGTCAGCATGATTATGCCCATCTTCGACCCCGTTGCGCGTATCCGGCGGCAGATCTCGAACCCGTCGATATCCGGCAGCATCACGTCCAGCAGCGCCATGCATATGTCGGGGTTGACCTTCAGCTTTTCCAGCGCCATCATGCCGTTTTCCGCCTCTATCGGCTCATACCCGCTTCGGCGCAGGTTTATCACGACAAAGCTGCGGATGTTGGCTTCGTCCTCAAGAACAAGGATCTTTTTCATATTTACGACCTCCATGTACAGAAGTTATAAAAGCATATCAGGGTGCGTCAGGACATAGTGACACACAATACTCTTTAAATTATAACATACCTTTTACAAAATTCATAGTCAAAGTTTCAAAAAAATATATATTTTTTTACGCAGCAGTTACAGGTTATGTTAACCAAATAGATTAGTTTAGGTTGATGTTGATATTTTTGCCCCAAGCTGTTAAAATAACCACTATGTGAAATGAGAGGGAGCTTCAAATAGATATATTATAATAGAAGAAGAGCGAAAGGACATGAGCAATGAAGGATGCCATATTCCACTTCCCGACAGAGGGCGCGCCCGTTGACTGCGTCCGGATAAAGAGCGGGCACATAAACGAGACGTATCTCATCACCACCGATACGGGCGTAAAATATATTCTCCAATGGATAAACCAGTTCGTTTTCCCGAACGTGAACGCCCTGATGAACAATATGTCCGCCATCAGAGCCTACCTCGCCGCGCATCCGGGGGAGAAGACAGCCATGATAAGCTACATAGACACGCTCGACGGGCGCAATTACTATGACGACGGCGAGGGCGGCGCGTGGCGCGTCTACCGCTTTGTCGATAACAGCATCTGCCTTCAGGCTGCCGAAACGCCGGAGGACTTCGCCGAGAGCGCCCGCGCCTTCGGGCACTTTCAGTATGCCCTGCGCGGCTTCCCTGCCGAGACGCTGGAGGAGACCATCGTTAACTTCCACAATA
Source organism: uncultured Oscillospiraceae bacterium (assembly GCA_934572325.1). Lineage (GTDB taxonomy): Bacteria > Bacillota > Clostridia > Oscillospirales > Oscillospiraceae > Limivicinus. The sequence goes on along the minus strand of CAKTKT010000004.1, from coordinate 47,329 downwards.
CTCCGGACCGCTACCGCCAGTTCAGAGAGGCGATAGCCGCCGATGCAAAGTCGCGCGACGCCGAGGTGCGCGGGGATATAGCCTTTGCCCTTGAGCGCGAGGAGCGCGCCTGCGCTCTGCACAAAATGCGTCTGGACGGCAGGCTGCCCGTCCGCGCCACGCATAACGACACGAAGATCAATAACGTCCTCTTCGACGCGGACACGCGAAAGGCGCTCTGCGTCATCGACCTTGACACGGTCATGCCCGGGCTCTCCGCCTACGACTTCGGCGATGCGATACGCTTCGGCGCATCCACTGCCGCCGAGGATGAGCCGGATCTTTCAAAGGTCAGCCTCGATCTCGACTTGTTCCGCGCGTTCACGCACGGCTTCCTCGAGGCGTGCCCCAGCCTCACCGACGCGGAGATAGACGCGCTCGTTCAGGGGGCGTACACCATGACCGCCGAGTGCGGCATCCGCTTCCTCGGCGATTACATCAACGGCGACGTGTATTTTTCCATCGACCGTCCGGAGCAGAACCGCGACCGCGCCCGCACGCAGTTCAAGCTCGTCTCCGACATGGAGCGCCACTGGGACGAGATGCGCGACATCGTCCGCGCCGAGCACGCGGCGCTCGCCGCCAAGCGTGCCTGAGATGGGGCAAATGCCGCATATCTGCAGTTGACGGACACATGGCAAAGTGCTATCCTATTGTTAACAATACTTGGAGAGGTGCAGGTACATACATATGAAAGCAACGGTTTTATATTTCAGCCCGACCGGCGGCACGGAGCGCGTGGCGCAGCTCATCGCGGGCGAGCTTAAAGCGCAGGCGCTTGACATCACGGTCTTTGACTATGACCTCAGCTACGGCGCGGACGAGGTCATTTTCTTCTGCTTTCCGGTCTACGGCGGCAGAATACCAAGGCCCATGTACAAGCGCATGGAGGGCATACGAGGGGCTAAAACTCCGGCGGTGCTCGTGGCGGTGTACGGCAACCGCGCCGTGGAGGACGCGCTCATTGAGATGAGCGACCTCGCGCGTGAGAAGGGCTTCCGCACCGTCGGCGGCGCGGAGATGATCGCCCCACATTCCATTGACCGGCGCTTCGGCGCGGGGCGTCCGGACGAGAGCGACGCCGCAAAGCTCATGGACTTTCTGCATAAGCTCGAGGCGAAGGCGGCGCTCGGCGTTGTCGCCATGCCCGGCAGCCATGATTACCGCCGGTATGACGGTCTGCCGCTCCGCCCAGTCTCCGGCAAGGATTGCAGCGGCTGCGGCACCTGTGCGCAGGAGTGCCCCACGGGCGCTATCGACGCCGGCGACCCCATGCGGCCCGACCACGCAAAATGCATTTCATGTATGCGCTGCGTCAGCGTCTGCCCGTTCGAGGTGCGCCACGTGCCCAAGGCGCTGCTTGCCGCGGCGTCCGCGTCGCTGCGCCTTGTCTGCTCAACGCGCAAAGAGCCGAAGTTCTATATTTAACTGTTATCGCGCCGCGGATAAACGCGGCGCGATTTTTGCGCAATCGGGGAGATCTGTGTCAATTATAATTGAAAATCAGTTGAACAACTGTTTATGATGTTAATGTATATATATTTGTACAACGTATATGGGGGGGGCTGTGTGATGGCGCAGTATACGCAGAGGGCTATTATAGAGACATTTGAAAAGATGCTGACCGAGATGCCGTTTGACAAGATAACGGTGTCGGCTCTCGTGCGCCGGTGCGAGATCAGCTCCAACACGTTTTATTACCATTACAGAGACATTTACGACCTTCTGGACGTGTGGCTGCGCGGCGAGCTGAGCGTCTACGCCGACGGAAAGCCGCCCTATGACGACTGGAGGCTTGCCACGAAGGACTTTCTGCGCGACTGCGTGGAACATTCCACCGTTATTTATCATATCTTCAACTCCATCTCCCGCGACAGAATGGAGCGCTTTGTGTTCACGCTGGGGGAGGACGTGTTTTACCGCTATGTGTGCCAACGCGCGGCGGCGTATGAGGTGCCGGAGGCGCGGCTCAGGGAGATGGCGGACGTATGCCGCTATTCGTTCGCGGGGCTGTTTCTGCGCTTCCTCTGGGGGCGCATGAAGGAGGACATTGATTCCCTGGTCAACGGCTACGGCGAGGTGCTCGACGGGCTCGTCGCGGGCACGGCGTCGAAATACCCCCGCCGTCTCTGAGCATTTGCACAGCTCGCTGAAAGTGTACTAAATTCAGCCTTTCGGCACGTTTTATCAGTTTGCTTTCACGCCGAAGTGCCGTATTTTATAGTCAGTCAAAAAACAAAAGGAGCGTGTTCATATGAAGAACATTTTCAAGACCGTTCGCAAGATCATCGTTGTCTCCGGCGTTGCCGCGCTTGGCGCTGCCGGGTACTTCGTGTATAAGAAGTTCATCAAAAAGTAAGCGTTCCACATTTCCTTATCTCTCCAACTCTCTGCTTCTCCCATCCTTGGCGTCATTTTGCGCCCGGTCTCTTGCTCAGCCGGACGTATTATGATATGAAAAACAGCAGGCGCGGCAGTCTCCCATATGCCGCGTCTGTTGTTTTTTGCGGCTTCGTGCTGAAAACCGATTAGAGAAAAATTGCGATCAAGTTTTTGATAGCCGCCGCAACGGCGAAAAAAGTAGACCGAATGTGCTACATCGGCTTGATTTTTTTCACTGCCGCAGAGTATAATAACGGCAGAGGGAGGAGATGCACGATGAATAACAATACATCTGCCGCGCCTAAGAGCGAGATTTATCATTTTCGTATAAACCCCGAGACAAAACGGCAAGTGGAAGCGATTTATGCAAAAAACGGGTTGAGCTTTACGCAGGCTATAAATGTGTTTATCCAGCAGTCGCTCAATGCCGATGGGTTTCCGTTTCTCGTGTCCTCGGATAATGCCGAGCTGCTAAAGGCTGCCGCGCTGAAAAAGCTCATGGGTGAGCTTGAACAGGGCAGACAGTCCGGCGAGTGCGTGAGTAACGACGCTGTCATTGAAATGCTGGACGCGGATAAGCTATGAGAGTGCATTGGAGACCGGCGGCTATAGCCGATGTGCGGGATATACTCAGCTATATAAAAAACAGGCTGAAAAATCCGTCGGCAGCCAAGGCGATGGGAGCGAGAATACTTGACAGCATTGCCCTACTGCAGGAGAATCCGTATATGGGCGCTCTGCTGTGCGACAAGCTTGACCTTGATGAAGGGGTAAAATACAGATACCTTATCGTCAGCAAGCAGATCATCTTCTATAAAGTGACAGAGGACGTCATAGAGATCATACGGGTGCTGGATGCCTGCACGGACTATTTGAGCGCACTGTTTTAATACCGTTTGATAAGACAACAAAGAAGCGTCCGCTTGCGCGGGCGCTCCTTTGTTTGCTGGAATAGTGAGGTATGAGGAAAAGTGAGGTAGCAATATTTAGTGTGACCTTACACGCCGAACAGCAGCTCGCCGTAGGTCGGGAACGGCCAGTATTTCTCGGCGGTGAGGGTCTCCGCCTCGTCTGCGGGAACTCTCACAAGGCTCATTCTGGGGATGATCTCGTCGCGGATGAAATTGGCCTGCGCTGTAATATCGGTGGACATGCTCATGGTGACGAGCGCGCTTTCAAGCTCGTCCACCGCGTCGTCTATCTGCTCCAGAAGCGCGGACAGGCGGCGGATGCGCTTTTCTTCGTAGCGGCAGCTCGCGCCGGCGTCGGCGGCTTTCTTCGCCTTTGCCGCCTCGGCAAGCTCGGTGGTGTAAGCCTCGATGGCGGGGAGGATCTCCTTTTTCGCCATGTCCGCCATGGTGTGCGCCTCGATGCTGACGCTCTTGCAGTAGTTTTCCATCATTATCTCGTAGCGGGAGTGTATCTCCGCCTCGGAGAACACCTTGTGCCGCACGAGCATATCGGCGTTTTTCGCCTCCAGCACCACGGGCATACAGTCGGGCGTTGTGCGCAGGTTCAGCAGCCCGCGCTTTTCGGTCGCTTCCTTTATCCAGCCGTCGTCGTAGCCGTTGCCGTTGAAGATGATGCGCTTATGGTCGCTTATGCAGCGCTTGATGAGCTCGTGCAGCGCGCCGTCAAAGTCGTCGGCTTTTTCAAGCTCGTCCGCGAACACGCGCAGAGACTCCGCCACGGAGGCGTTGAGCATGATGTTCGCGCACGCGATGGAGTTGGACGAGCCGAGCATACGAAACTCGAACTTGTTGCCGGTGAAGGCAAAGGGGGAGGTGCGGTTGCGGTCGGTGGCGTCGCGGTTGAAGCGCGGCAGCACGTGCACGCCGAGCTTGAGCTGCGCCTTCTCCGCGCCGGCATAGGGCTTGCCGCCCTCTATCGCCTCCAGCACGGAGGTCAGCTCGTCGCCGAGGAAGATGGACACGACGGCGGGGGGCGCTTCGTTCGCGCCGAGGCGGTGGTCGTTGCCCGCAGTGGCGACGCTCATGCGCAGAAGATCCTGATAATCGTCCACCGCCTTTATAACGGCGCACAGGAAAAGGAGAAACTGCGCGTTTTCGTGCGGCGTGTCGCCGGGGGAGAGCAGGTTCACGCCCGTGTCCGTGGAAATGGACCAGTTGTTGTGCTTGCCGGAGCCGTTCACGCCCGCAAAGGGCTTTTCGTGCAGCAGACACACGAGACCGTGCCTGTCGGCGACCTTCTGCATTATCTCCATGGTGAGCTGGTTGTTATCCGTAGCGATGTTCGCGCCGGTGTAGATGGGGGCGAGCTCGTGCTGCGCGGGGGCGACCTCGTTGTGCTCGGTCTTTGCCAGCACGCCCAGCTTCCACAGCTCCTCGTCGAGATCCGCCATGTACGCCTCGACCCTCGGCTTTATCGCGCCGAAGTAGTGATCGTCCAGCTCCTGCCCCTTGGGCGGCTTTGCGCCGAAGAGCGTCCTCCCCGTGAAGATGAGATCCTTGCGCTTTTTGTACAGCTCCTTGTCAACAAGAAAATACTCCTGCTCGGGTCCGACGTAGGGGCGCACGCAATTCACATCGTCCCTGCCGAACAGGCGCAGAATACGCAGCGCCTGCCTGCTGAGCGCCTCCATCGAGCGCAGCAGCGGGGTCTTTTTGTCAAGCGCCTCGCCGCCGTAGGAGCAGAACGCCGTCGGGATGCACAGCGTCTTGCCCTTGATGAACGCATAGGACGTCGGATCCCACGCGGTGTAGCCTCTCGCCTCGAACGTCGCGCGCAGCCCGCCAGAGGGGAAGGAGCTCGCGTCCGGCTCGCCCTTGATGAGCTCGTCGCCGGAGAACTCCATTATCACGCGCCCGTCGGGGGAGGGGGCGATGAAGCTCTCGTGCTTTTCAGCGGTTATGCCGGTCAGCGGCTGGAACCAGTGGGTGAAGTGCGTTGCGCCATGGGCGACCGCCCAATCCCGCATCGCCAGCGCCACCGCGTCGGCGATCTTCGGATCTATGCTCTCGTCCTGATCTATCGTTTTGCGCAGCGACCGGTATACGTCAGAGGAAAGCGTCGCCTTCATAACTCTGTCGTCAAATACTAAGCTTCCGAAAATCTCTGGTACTGTGCTCATGCCGCCCCATCCTTTCAATCTGTGAAAAAACTGTGAAAATAAAAAAGGCGCTGACGGGTCAGAGGTATCCCTCCGAGGCGTCAGCGCCTTTAATGTGGCGTATTATACGCCTCTTTTTCGGAATGTCAAGAGTTTTTTTGAAATTTTCACTTTTCTTCCATCCTAAACCATTGACAAAGGGGGCTTGTATGCGGTAATATTTCGCCCGTGGACGCAGACGTTCATCGGGGGGAGCTGTGCCCCTCCCGATGGGCGTTATACTTTTTCAGATAATTGTCGAAAGAGAGTGTGCAGATGAAGTACACCGCGCAAGAGGTAATGGAATATGTCCGCCAGGCGGACGTGAAATTTATCCGGCTCGCGTTTTGCGACGCTTACGGACGGCAGAAGAACATCGCCGTCATGCCGTCGGAGCTTGAGCGGGCGTTCGACGTCGGCATAGCCTTTGACGCTTCGGCGGTTGCGGGGTTCGGCGGCGCGGTGCGCTCCGATCTCTTCCTCCGTCCGGACGCGCAGACGCTTGCCGTGCTACCGTGGCGTCCGGAGACGGGGCGCGTCGTGCGTATGTTCTGCGACGTGACCCACCCCGACGGCACGCCCTCCTCCGGCGACACGCGCGCCCTTTTGAAGCGCATCGCCGCAAAGGCGCAGGCGCGCGGGCTGAGCTTCGCGTTCGGACCGGAGATGGAGTTTTATCTTTTCAAGAACGGTCCAGACGGAGAGCGCACCGATACCCCCTGCGACAGCGCCGGATATATGGACATCGCGCCCGACGACAGGGGCGAGAATATCCGCCGCGAGGTCTGCCTCATGCTCGAGCAGATGGGCATCCGACCGGAGAGCTCGCACCACGAGGAGGGACCCGGGCAGAACGAGATAGACTTCCGCTATGCCGACCCCGTCGCCGCTGCGGACAACGCCGTCACGTTCCGCACGGTCGTCAAGACCGTTGCCGCGGGCTACGGGCTGACGGCGGACTTCACGCCGAAGCCGCTCGCGGCGCGCCCCGGCAGCGGTATGCACATCAACTTCTCCGTCAGATCCGCCGACGGCGCGGATCGTATGCCGCAGATAATCGCGGGCGTTATGGACAGGATCGGCGACATGACGGCGTTTTTGAACCCAACCAACGGCTCGTATCTCCGGCTCGGCGGGGATAAAGCCCCGGGCTACGTCACATGGTCAGGCGAAAACCGCTCCCAGCTCATCCGTATTCCCGCCGCGAGCGGGGAATTTAAGCGCGCGGAGCTTCGCTCACCCGACCCGGGCGCGAACCCGTACATCGCCTTTACGCTCATGATAGGCGCGGGGCTGTACGGCGCGGACAAGCTTCTCACCCTGCCGGAGAGCACGGATATAAACCTCTACGCCGCCGCAGAGAGCGAGCTTGCGCAGCTTCGCCGCCTGCCCGCGTCGCTGCGCGAGGCGCAGAGCCTCGCGCGGGAGAGCGCGTTTATAAGAGACATTCTCCCGCCGGAGCTTATAGAGCTTTACTGCGGCTGAAGCCCGACCCGAACAGACGTCAAAGAAGGGAAGTGAGCGCGCTTGGTGTTTCGGGAGCGGACTTACAGTGTGCTGATAGTCTCGGCGTCGGACAGCTTTAATAACGCGCTGACGGATATGCTTCCCATCACGGACTATTGGCCCGTCAGCACCGTCAAGAGCACGGCTGCCGCGCGTCGGGCGATGCTTGAGCGCGTGTATGACCTCGTCGTCGTCAACACGCCCCTGCCGGATGAATACGGCTCGCGCTTCGCCATCGACGTGTGCGCCTCCACAGGCGCTGCCGTGCTGCTGCTCGTGAAGAACGAGCAGCTTGACGAGGTCTATTCCCGCGTGATGGAGCACGGCGTGCTGACGCTGGCAAAGCCTACGTCCTCCCGGATGCTCGCCCAGTCCGTGCGGACGCTCTGCACCGTGCGCGAGCGTATGCGCATGGCGGAGGAGAAGCGGCAGACCGTGGAGGAGAAAATAAACGAGATACGCCTTGTCAACCATGCCAAGTGGCTGCTCATCGAGTGCCTGAGCATGACGGAGGCGGAGGCGCAGAGATATATCGAAAAACACGCGATGGATGCGCGTATCTCCAAAAAGGAAATGGCGGAAAGCATAATCAGGACTTACGAATAACTCAAGAAGGAGCGAATGAGATGACAAAGTACATTTTTGTGACGGGCGGCGTCGTGTCCGGTCTCGGCAAGGGCATCACTGCCGCCTCTCTCGGCCGTCTGCTCAAGGCGAGGGGGCTGAAGGTCGCCGCGCAGAAGCTCGACCCCTATATCAACGTTGACCCCGGCACGATGAGCCCGTATCAGCACGGCGAGGTCTACGTCACGGAGGACGGCGCGGAGGCTGATCTCGACCTTGGGCACTATGAGCGCTTCATCGACGAAAACCTGAACAAATACTCCAACCTCACCACCGGCAAGGTCTACTGGAACGTGCTCAATAAAGAGCGCCGCGGCGAGTATCTGGGCTCGACGGTGCAGGTCATCCCTCACATCACGAACGAAATAAAGGATTTTGTGTACCGCGTCGGCAATGAGACGAATGCGGACGTGGTCATCACAGAAATCGGCGGCACTATCGGTGACATCGAATCCCAGCCCTTTATCGAGGCGGCAAGGCAGGTCTCGCTGGAGGTGGGCAGGGAGAACAGCCTCTTCATCCATGTCACGCTGGTGCCGTTTTTGCGCGGCTCGGACGAGCACAAGACGAAGCCCACCCAGCACTCCGTCAAGGAGCTTCAGGGCATGGGCGTCAGCCCGAACATCATCGTGCTGCGCTGCGACGAGCCGCTGGAGGAGTCCATCTTCAAGAAGATCTCCATGTTCTGCAACGTCAAGCCCGACTGCGTCATTGAAAACATCACCCTGCCCTTCTTGTATGAAGCGCCGCTCATGCTCGAGGAGGAGAGCTTCTCCGCCGTCGTCTGCCGCGAGCTCGGCATCGATGCGCCCGCGCCGGATCTTGCCGAGTGGACGGATCTTGTCGAGCGGATAAAAAACCGCAGCGGCGAGGTGGAGATCGGGCTTGTCGGCAAGTATGTCCAGCTTCACGATGCATACCTCTCCGTCAACGAGGCGCTCTCCCATGCCGGCTACGAGCTGGACACCACCGTGCACGTCCACTGGATAGACTCCGAGACGATCACCGAGGCGAATTGTGCCGAGACGCTCTCGGGACTTGACGGGATTCTCATCCCCGGCGGCTTCGGCGGCAGGGGGATCGCCGGAATGATCCTCGCCGCGCGCTACGCCCGCGAGAACGACCTGCCGTACTTCGGCATCTGCCTTGGTATGCAGGTCGCCGTTATCGAGTACGCGCGCGACGTCGCCGGTATAGAGAGGGCGGACTCCGGCGAGTTTGACGAGCTCTGCCCAGACAAGGTCATCGACTTCATGCCCGGTCAGAGCAACGATATAGACAAGGGCGGCACACTCCGCCTCGGCGCGTACCGTTGCGCCATAAAAGAGGGCACGACCATGCAGCGCTGCTACGGCGCGCTTGAAATATCCGAGCGCCACCGCCACCGCTATGAGTTCAATAACGACTACCGCGGCGTGCTCACCGCCCACGGGCTGACCCTCTCCGGTCTCTCGCCGGACGGGCGTCTCGTGGAGACGGTGGAGCTGACCGACCGCCCGTTCTTTGTGGGCGTACAGTTCCATCCGGAGTTCAAATCCAGACCCAACAAGGCGCATCCGCTCTTCCGCGGCTTCATCGCCGCCGCGAAGGACAAGCATGAAAGGAGAACAAAATAATGTGCGGAATAGTAGGCTTTACGGGAACACAGCAGGCAGCGCCCATCCTCCTTGCAGGGCTGAAAAGACTTGAGTACCGCGGGTATGACTCTGCCGGCATTGCCGTGCAGGATGCGGGCAGGATAAACACCTTCAAGTGCAGCGGTATTTTGGAAAATCTCTTCCGGCTGACCGACGGGGGAGAGAGCGTTCACGGCGTGTGCGGCATCGGGCACACCCGCTGGGCGACGCACGGCGCGCCCACCACGACGAACGCCCATCCCCACGTCTCAAACGACGGGCATTTCGCCGTTGTGCATAACGGCATTATCGAAAACTACGCCGAGCTTCGTGACGAGCTTCGCGCAAAGGGCTTCGTCTTTCACAGCGAGACGGACACCGAGGTCATTGTCAACCTGCTTGAGATGTACTATGACGGCAGTCTCAAGCGCGCCGTCATGAAAACCGTCGCCTGCCTTGAGGGCTCGTATGCCATCGGGGTCGTTTGCGACGAGTGCCCGGGCGAGCTTTTCGCCGTCAAGAACGGCTGCCCGCTCATTCTCGGCGTGGGCGCGGGAGAGAATTTCTTCGCCTCCGATGTCACCGCCCTCATCGGGCACACCCGAACGGTCATCTACCTTGAGGAGGGCGACATTGCCTGCCTCACGCCGGATAGCATTACCGTCTTTGACCCCGCAGGACGCGAGATACACCGCGAGGCGTCGCGCGTGCTGTGGAACACCGAGGCGGCGGAAAAGGGCGGGTATGAGCACTTCATGCTCAAGGAGATCATGGAGCAGCCGCGCGCCGTCAAGGCGACGGTCGAGCCGCGCGTGCGCGACGGCAGGATAGAGCTTGAGGGCTTTGAGCTGAGCGATGCGGAGCTTGAAAATATCCGCCATATCGTTATAACCGCCTGCGGCTCGGCTTATCACGCGGGGTGCGTCGGGCGCTATGTAATTGAGGAGCTGTGCCGCATCCCTGTGCAGACGGAGCTTGCCAGCGAGCTTCGCTACCGCAACCCGATAATCGACGAGCATACCCTGCTCATCGTCATTTCCCAGTCCGGCGAGACGGCGGACACCATCGCCGCCCTGCGCGAGTGCAAGGCGCGCGGCGCAAAGACCCTCGCCATCGTCAACGTCGTCGGCAGCACCATCTCCAAGCTCGCCGACTCCGTGCTCTACACATGGGCAGGACCGGAGATCGCCGTCGCCACCACGAAGGGGTACACCACCCAGCTCGCGGTGCTTGACCTTCTCGCCGTGTACATGGCAAAGCGCCTCGGCAGGATCGACGATGCGCGCTACGCCCGGCTTGTGGACGGCATCTGCGCCCTGCCGGAGCGCTGCCAGCGCGCCATCGACCTCAACAGCCGCGTCAAGTGCCTTGCGGATATGTACCATACGCAGTCCGCGCTCTTTTTCATCGGGCGCAATCTCGACTACGCCGCGTCGCTGGAGGCGTCGCTCAAGCTCAAGGAGATAAGCTATATCCACTCCGAGGCATACGCCGCAGGCGAGCTCAAGCACGGCACCATCGCGCTTATCGACGAAAACCAGCTCGTCGTCGCGCTCGCGTGCCAGACGCGCCTATTTGAAAAGCTCATGAGCAATGTCAAGGAGTGCAAGGCGCGCGGGGCGCAGGTGCTCGCGCTTGCGCAGGAGGGGGAGCGGCGCATCTACGCCGAGGCGGACGAGGTGCTCACCGTGCCGCAGACGGACGCGCTTTTACTGCCCGTTCCGGAGATGATACCTTTGCAGCTTTTTGCCTACTATGTGGCAAAGGCGAACGGCTGTGACATAGATAAGCCCAAAAACCTCGCAAAATCCGTCACCGTGGAGTGAGCGCAATGTCAGAGATATATGAAAACCCGCTCTGCAGGCGCTATGCGGGGCGCGAAATGCAGCAGATCTTCTCCGACGACCGCAAGTTTTCCACATGGCGCAGGCTCTGGCTCGCCCTCGCCGAGAGCGAGCGGCAGCTCGGTCTCGACATTACCGATGAGCAGCTTGGCGAGATGCGCGTGCATCTTTACGACATCGACTATGCCGCCGTCGCCGCGCGCGAGCGGGAGGTCAGGCACGACGTCATGGCGCATATATACGCCTACGGTCTTGTCTGTCCTAAGGCGAAGCCCATCATCCACCTCGGCGCGACGAGCTGCTTTGTCGGGGATAATACCGACATTATTTTGCAGCGTGACGCGCTTTTGCGCATCCGCCGCCTGCTTTTGAGCGCCATCGCCGCGCTCGCGGACTTTGCCGAGCGGTACAAGGCGCAGCCCGCCCTCGCCTATACGCATTTTCAGGCGGCGCAGCCCACCACCATGGGCAAGCGCGCCACGCTGTGGATGCAGGATCTTGTCATGGATCTTGACCATCTCGACTTTGCGCTCTCGCGCCTGAAGCTGCTCGGCTGCCGCGGCACGACCGGCACGGCGGCGAGCTTTCTGGCGCTTTTCGACGGCGATGCGGACAAGGTGCGCCGCCTTGAGGCGCTCATTGCGGAAAAGCTCGGCTTTGACGCGGTGTATGCCGTCAGCGGGCAGACGTACACGCGCAAGGCGGATTATTTCACGCTCTCCGTCCTCTCCGGCATCGCCCAGAGCGCCATGAAGTTCTCCGGCGACATACGGCTTCTGAGCCATCTCAAGGCGGTGGACGAGCCGTTCGAGAGCTGGCAGGTCGGCTCGTCCGCCATGGCGTACAAGCGCAACCCCATGCGCTCCGAGCGCATGACCTCGCTTGCGCGCTATGTCGTTGCCGACGCGCTGAACCCCGCCATGACCGCGGGCACGCAGTGGCTGGAGCGCTCGCTCGACGACTCGGCGAACCGGCGCATCAGCATACCGGAGGCGTTTCTCGCCGCAGACGGTATCCTCACGCTCTATATAAACGTTATCAGCGGCTTGAAGGTCTACCCCAAGGTGCTGGAAAAGCAGCTCAACGAGGAGCTGCCCTTCATGGCGACGGAGGATATACTCATGTACTGCGTCAAAAACGGCGGCGACCGGCAGACTCTGCACGAGGCTATCCGCCGCCACGCCGTTGAGGCGGGGCTTGCTGTCAAGGAGCAGGGCGCGGACAATGACCTGCTCGCGCGCATCGCCGCCGACCCCGCGTTCAACATCACCCGCGGCGAGATAGACAGGCTTCTCAGCACCGACAGCTTCACCGGCATGGCGAAGGAGCAGACGGAGGCTTATCTTGAGACCGTCCGTGCGCTGCTGCGCGAGAACGCGGCGTTCCTCGGCGAACGCGAGCGCGGGGATATAAACGTGTAAAGCGTCATTTTATTCAGGCTGCCAGAGCCATAATACAGAAAAGGGGATATATTATGTTAACTGCAATCGTGGGGATAAACTGGGGCGACGAGGGCAAGGGGCGCATGGTCGATCTGCTCTCCTCGGATTATGACGTCATCTGCCGCTATCAGGGCGGGAATAACGCCGGGCACACCGTTGTCAACGAGAAGGGCAGATTCATTCTCAACCTCCTGCCCTCCGGCATCCTGCGCGAGACGACCGTGAACGTTATCGGCAACGGCGTTGTCATCGACCTTGAGCATCTATACAATGAGTGCGCCAAGCTCCGCGAGGCGGGGGTGAGCATCACGCCCGACAATCTCAGGATAAGCTCCCGCGCGAGCATCTGTCTGCCCTACCATAAGCTTCAGGACGTTATGGAGGAGGATCGCCTTGCCGACAGGAAGTTCGGCTCGACCCGCCGCGGCATCGCCCCCGTCTATGCAGACAAGTACATGAAGAAGGCGCTGCGCATGGAGGATCTTTTCCACATGGACAGCCTCTATGAAAAGCTCCGCGACATCGTCGAGTGGAAGAACATCACCGTCACAGGGTACAGGCACGAGGCGGTCAATGTCGATGAGCTGATGGAGTGGATAAGGACCTACGGCTCGGCTGCCCTGCCGTACATCTGCGATGTGCCCGAATATCTCTCCGCTGCCGCCGAGAGCGGGCGCAGCATCATGTTCGAGGCGCAGCTCGGCGCTCTGCGCGACATTGATTTCGGCATCTACCCCTACACGTCCTCGTCCAACACCCTCGCCGCCTACGCGCCCATCGGCGCGGGCGTTCCGGGGCTGAAGCTCGATGAGACCGTCGGCATCATGAAGGCGTATTCAAGCTGTGTCGGCGAGGGTCCGTTCACGGCGGAGCTTTTCGGCGAGGAGGGCGAGAGACTGCGCCGCGCGGGCGCGGAGTACGGCGCGGCGACCGGCAGACCCCGCAGGGTGGGTCCCGTGGACGTCCCCGCCTCGCGCTACGGCGCGCGCGTTCAGGGCGCGGACTATATCGCGCTCACGAAGCTGGACGTGCTGAGCATTTATGACAAAATCCCCGTGTGCGTCGCGTATGACATCGACGGCGAGATAACCAAGAGCTTCCCGACAGGCGAGCGCCTTGACCGCGCGAAGCCCGTTGTCGAGTATCTCCCCGGCTTCGGCGACATATCCGCCTGCCGCAAGCCCGACGAGCTGCCCGCCGCCGCGCGAGAGTATATCGGCTTTCTTGAAAAAGAGGTCGGCTGCCCGATAAAGTACGTCTCCGTCGGCGCGGAGAGGGATGAGTATGTCCGGATGTTTTGAGCCGGCGCGAGCTTTGGAGGAAAAATAAGGTATGGCAACACAGACCGTTTTGATTTTGGACTTCGGCGGGCAGTATAAGGAGCTTATCGCCCGGCGCGTGCGCGAATGTGCGGTGTATTCCGTCGTGCGCTCCGGCGATATAAGCGCCGAGGAGATACGCGCCATCGCGCCCATCGGCGTCATTCTCACCGGCGGACCGAACAGCGTGTATGACCCCGCCTCGCCGCACTGCGACAGGGAGATATTCGAGCTGGGCATCCCCGTGCTGGGCATATGCTACGGCGCGCAGCTCATGGCGTGGACGCTCGGCGGCAGGGTCACGACCTGCGCTTTAAGCGAGTACGGCAAAACGAAAATGCGCGTTGATACCTCGTCCTTCCTCTTTACGGGGCTGGATGAGGAGCAGCTCGGGCTCATGAGCCACACGGATCAGATAGACGAGCTGCCTGCGGGCTTTGTCTCCATCGCGCATACGGGCGCCTGCCCCAACGCCGCCATGGCGAGTTATAAAAAGCGGCTCTATGCGTTCCAGTTCCACCCCGAGGTCGAGAGCACGCCCCACGGCACGGACATGCTCCGCGCGTTCCTCTATGAGGCGTGCGGCGCGGAGGGCGACTATAACCTCAGAGATCTTGAGCAGGAGCTTATCGAAAAGGTGCGCGCGCAGGTCGGCGATGCGCACGTCATCCTCGGGCTCTCCGGCGGCGTGGATTCGTCCGTGTGCGCAGCGCTTTTGTCCAAGGCGATCCCCGGTCAGCTCCACTGCATTTTTGTCGATCACGGTCTCATGCGCAAGAACGAGGGGGACGAGGTCGAGGCGGCGTTCGCCGGACGCGAGCTGCACTTTATCCGCGTCAACGAGCAGCAGCGCTTTCTCGCGGCGCTCGCCGGCGTCACCGAGCCGGAGCGCAAGCGCAAAATCATCGGCGCGGAGTTCGTGCGCGTGTTCGAGGAGGAGGCGAAGAAGCTACCGCACATCCGTTTTCTTGCGCAGGGAACGATATATCCAGATGTTATCGAGTCCGGCGGCAGCAAGGCGGCAACGATAAAGAGCCATCACAATGTCGGCGGTCTGCCGAAGGATATGGGCTTTGACGGCGTTGTCGAGCCGCTGCGTGGGCTGTTCAAGGACGAGGTGCGCGCGCTCGGTCGGCAGCTCGGTCTGCCGCGCGCGTTCGTCGAGCGCCAGCCGTTCCCCGGACCCGGTCTCGCCGTGCGCGTCATGGGCGAGATAACCGAGGAGAAGCTCGCCATCCTCCGCGAGGCGGACGCGATCTTCCGCGAGGAGGTCAGCCGTCGGCGCATCAAGGCGGATCAGTATTTCGCGGTGCTCACGGATATGCGCTCCGTCGGTGTGGTGGGCGACTTCCGCACCTATGACTATACCCTCGCCCTGCGCGCTGTCCGCACGTCGGACTTCATGACCTGCGAGTACGCGCCCATTTCGCACAAGGTGCTCGGCGTCGTCTCCGCGCGGATCGTCAACGAGGTCAAGGGCGTCGGGCGCGTCGTGTACGACATAACCGGCAAGCCCCCCGCCACGGTCGAATGGGAATGAGTGGATAGATTCAAAAGAGCTGTGAGCTGTCAGGTTTCGGATGGAAGCAGGACAGCTCTTTTGCATCAAAAACGCCCTGATTAAATGCGTCAGACGACACTATTTATTCACACGGCTACTTGACATTTCCCGCAGTCTGCGCTATATTCGACTTGATACTACAAAAATTTTAATTAACATCGAAAGGCGGCGTGATATATGAAAAAGACAGCGCTTGTCACAGGCGGCAGCGGGGGGATAGGTCGGTGCGCGGCGGCGGAGCTTGCAAAGGTAGGCTGCACGGTGTATGAGTTCTCGCGCAGGGAGATACCGGCGGACGGCGTCGCGCACATGAGCGTGGACGTCACCGATGAGCGGCAGGTGCGCGCGGCGGTGGACGAGATAGTGAAGCGCGAGGGGCGCATTGATATACTCGTCAACAACGCGGGCTTCGGCATATCCGGCGCGGCGGAGCTGACCGATACGCGCGACTCGCACGCCCAGCTTGAGCTGAACGTGTTCGGCATGGACAACGTCACCCGCGCGGTGCTGCCGGTGATGCGCGCTCAGGGCGGCGGGCGCATCGTGTGTATGAGCTCCATCGCGGGGCTTATCCCCATCCCGTTCCAGCTTTGGTACTCGGTCAGCAAGGCGGCGGTGATTGCCTATGTCCTCGCGCTGCAAAACGAGGTGAGGTCCTTCAACATAAGCGTCTGCGCCATCATGCCGGGCGATATTTCCTCCGGCTTTACCGCCGCGCGGAGAAAGTCCGGCGCGGGCGACGACGTCTACGACGGACGTATCGAGCGCTCCGTCGCCGTGATGGAGCATGACGAGCGCACGGGCATGACGGCGGAGTACGCCGGACGCTTCGTGGCGAAATACGCGCTGAAAAAGTCCTCGCGCCCGCTGGTCGCCATGGGGCTGGCGTACAAGGGCGCGGCGGCGCTGGGCAAGCTGCTGCCCCGGCGCGCGTCCAACTGGATAGTCGGTAAAATGTACGCAAAATGAGAGCAGGCTCAAGAAAGACTGGCAAAATAGACAAAAACAAGTATTTTGCGCCGTTATGCCTATAATAATGAACTTTTATAGCGGGATAAGGGCAGCGCTCGCCGCCTTGGACGGCGCATGGGCGGCGTTTTGCCCTGATGTTTTGGAAGAAAATAAATGTTTTTGATGTTTATTTGTACGGTTAGTATAGCTGAATTTCATTGTTATATTATTGACGACATGGGCAGAATATTGTATAATACACCATGATGCCGGAGGCGGGCAAATCCGCGTCCAAGCATCACAAATTTATATAATAGGAGAGCATTATGAAAAAGATCGTAGCACTTTTACTGACACTTTGCATGGTTTTTGCTCTGGCAGCCTGCGGCAGCGCCGCAGCGCCCGCAGCAGAGGCTCCCGCAGCGGAGGCTCCCGCAGCGGAGGCGGAGACCCCCGCGGCGGAGGAGACCGCCGCTGCCGCCGGTGATTATACCCTCGGCATGGGCATCTCCCTGAGCACCAATTCCTCCAAGACCGGCAACGCGCAGGTAGACGCGACTGTCGCCGCCGTTGTTACCGACGCTGACGGCAAGATCGTCTCCTGCCGCATCGACGTTGCGCAGAGCAAGATGGACATCTCCGCCGGCACGGTTGACCCCGAGAAGACCTTCCTCACCAAGATGGAGCTCGGCGATGATTACGGCATGGTCGCCTACGGCAACGCTATGGCCGAGTGGTATGACCAGACAAAGGCTTTTGAGAGCTATGTTGTCGGCATGACCGGCGACGAGGTCGCAAACCTTGAGACCGTCCTCAACGAAACCGGTCACAGCGTCTCCACCGATGAGGCGCTGCTTGCCGGCTGCACCATGGACATCGTTGCCTTCAAGGACGCCGTCTCCAAGGCCTGCGGCGACGTGAACACCATGGCGTTCACCTCTGACGGCGCTTTCACCCTCGGCGTTGCCGCCAAGACCACCGCTGACGAGTCCACCGACCCGACCGACGACGCTGACGGCGTTGTGAAGATGTACAGCGAGTTCGGCGCTGCCGTTGTTGACGCGAACGGCGTTATCCTCGCCGCTGTCAACGATGCGACCCAGCCGAACATCAGCTTCAACAAGGACGGCGAGATCACCGATACCGCGTTCAAGGGCACCAAGATGGAGCTCGGCGATGACTACGGCATGGTTGCCTACGGCGCTGCCATAGCCGAGTGGGATGCTCAGTCCGCTGCCTTCTCCGCCTACACCGTCGGCAAGACCGCCGATGAGGTCCGCAGCATCGAGACCAAGGAGAACGACCACGGCTACGCCGTTCCCGCCGACGAGACCCTCTATGCCTCCTGCACCATGCAGATCACCGGCATGATGGCAGTCATCGCGCAGGCAGCAGACTATGCCCGCTGATTTTCAGGCTTAAAGCTTAAAACTTAAAACAAAAAATACGCACTGGAGATGTGTCAATGAAGAGAATAGGGGTCTGGCTTTTGCTCGCCGCAATGGCGACGGCGCTCCTTGCCGGATGCACCGCGCCGGAAGCGCCGGCGGCGCAGACGGAGAACAGGGGAAAGTCCTATTTCGCATACTTTGACACAGTCTCCTATGTGTACAGCTATGCAGGAGACTCGGCAGAGCAGTTCGATGAACGCTCTGCCGAGGTTTCTGATATTCTGGGCGAATATCACCGTCTCTTCGACATATACCATGAGTATTCCGGCGTGAACAACCTCTGCACGCTCAATCTCAACGCCGGAGGAGAGGCGATAGAGGTCGATCCCAAGCTTATCGACTTTCTCCTCTACGCGCGCGAGCTTTATGAAGCGACGGACGGGGAGATGAACGTGATGATGGGTGCGGTGCTGAGCATCTGGCATGATCTGCGCGACGCCGCAGCGGACGACCCGAAGGCGGCACGCCTCCCGACGGAGGAGGAGCTTGCCGAGGCGGCGCAGCATACGGACTTCTCGCTTCTGGAGATCGACGCGGAAAACTCCGCCGTCCGCATTTCCGACCCCGCCGCGTCCATTGACGTGGGCGCGCTCGGCAAGGGCTACGCCACGGAGATGGCGGCGCGCGCGCTTGAGGCGGAGGGCGTGACGGCATACGTGCTCAACGTCGGCGGAAACATACGCATCATCGGCACAAAGCCTGACGGCACGGGCTGGGTCACGGGAATAAAGGACCCGCAGGATACCGGCGAGTTTGCCATAAAGCTGCGCCTTGCGGACACCTCGTGCGTCACCTCCGGCGTGTATGAGCGCTACTATACCGTCAACGGCGTGCGCTATCACCACATCATAGATAAGGACACGCTCTTCCCCGCGCAGTACTTCAGCTCCCTCACGGTCATCACGAAGGACAGTGCGCTTGCAGATGCGCTCTCCACGGCACTTTTCTGCATGACCTATGAGGACGGCTCGGCGCTGGCTGAAGGGCTGGGCGTGGACGCGCTGTGGATATTCCCCGACGGGGAGATAAAGCATACCCCCGGTATTGAAAAGCTGATAGAAAACTGATACAATAATATACAGCAAAGGGTAAAGAAAAGAAATAGGGAATCTCTGAATAAATGTGTCAGGAGCTGACAGCCATTTATTCAGAGATTTCCCAAGAACAGGAGGCATGAGGCTATAATGAACCTCAAAAAGAACATTTCAACGCTGAAACTGCCCCACTACAAGCAGACCGCGCCAATGCCGTCGGTTCGCGTCGCGCCCCCACCGGAGGTGCTGCTGCCGATGAATATGCATTCCGGCGGCGCGGCTGTTCCAATTGTGGAGGTCGGGCAGCACGTCCTCGTCGGGCAGCTTATCGCCAAGGAGGACGGAAAAAATTCCTCTCCCGTCCACGCCACGGTCTCCGGCACGGTCAAGGCTATAGAGCCTTACGGCAGGACCGTCGCCGTGCGCATCGAGAGCGACGGCAGGATGGAGAAGAGCCCCGATGTGAAGCCGCCCGAGGTTCATGACCTTGACAGCTTTCTTCAGGCTCTGCGCGAGAGCGGCATTGTCGGTCTCGGCGGTGCGGCGTTCCCCGTGTGGGCGAAGCTCGACGCCGTGCGCCGCAACCCCATCAAGACTGTGCTCATCAACGGCGCGGAGTGCGAGCCGTTCATCACCAGCGACCACCGCACCATGCTTGAGCACAGCGAGTACATCAAAAAGGGCGTCGCGCTGCTGAAGGAATACCTCAAGAGCGAGGAGTTCATCATCGGCATTGAGAAGAACAAGCCCGACGCCATCGCAAAGCTCGAGGAGGTCTTTGCCGACGACTCCGCCGTCACCGTCAAGCCCCTTGACAGCGTGTATCCGCAGGGCGCAAAGCAGGTGCTCTTGTACAACGCCACCGGCAAGGTCGTAGGTCCCGGGCAGCGCCTCGCCTCCCTCGGCGTTATCATCATCAACGTCACCTCGCTCACGAAGGTTGCGCAGTACATCGAGGACGGTATGCCCCTCGTTGAAAAGACCGTCACCGTTGACGGCTCAGCCGTTAAAGAGCCGAAGAACCTCGTCGTTCCGATAGGCACGTCCGTGGGCTACGTTATCGAGCAGTGCGGCGGCTTTTCCGAAGAGCCGGGCAAGGTCATCCTCGGCGGGCCGATGATGGGCAAGTGCGTCGCTGACCTTACCGCCCCCATCATAAAGGCGACGAACGCCGTCCTTGCCTTTGACCGCAAGGACTCCGCCGCGCTCGAGCCAACCGCGTGCATCCACTGCGGGCGCTGTGTCGCCAACTGCCCGCTCGCCCTCAACCCCACCGCCTTTGCCAAGGCGCTTGAGATAGAGGACGAGGCGAAGCGCTACGCCGCGCTCACGCGCGAGCAGGTGTCGCTTTGCATGGCTTGCGGGAGCTGCGCTTATGTGTGCCCTGCGCACAGACCGCTCGTGGACAACAACAGCGCGGCGAAGAGCTTTGTCAGAAAGTACAAGGCAGCTCTTGATGAAGCCGCGAAAGGAGGCAAGTGATCGTGGAAAAGCTCATCGTTTCCAATGCGCCCCATATCCACACCTCAGATTCCAGCCGCCGCATAATGCTCGACGTCGTTGTCGCGCTGCTGCCCGCCGCCATTGCTGCGGTCGTCATCTTCGGCATGAAGGCGCTCGGTGTGCTCGCCGCGTGCATTATCGGCGCTGTCGTGTCGGAATTTCTCTTTGCTCTTATCACCGGCAGACCCCAGACCGTGGGCGACATGAGCGCCGTTGTCACGGGGCTGCTGCTCGGGCTGAATCTCAGCTCCGCCGTGCCGCTGTGGCAGTGCGTCGTGGGCGCGGCGTTCGCCATCATCATCGTCAAGTGCCTGTTCGGCGGGCTCGGTCACAACTTTGCCAACCCCGCCATCACCGCGCGCGTTTTCATGCTGCTCGCCTTCTCCGAGGTCGCGGGCGGCGCAATGCCCGCCGCGGTAGAGCTTGAGGCCTCCGCCACCCCGCTGGAGCTTATCGGCGGCAGCGCAGACCAGCTTCCGAGCCTTATGGATATGTTCCTCGGGCTTCGCGGCGGCGCCGTGGGCGAGGGCTGCATACTTGCGCTGCTCGTCGGCTATGCCTATCTCTGCGCGCGCAGGGTCATCAAGTGGTACGTTCCCGCCGCGTTCGTGGGCACGGTTTTCGTGCTCTTCCTCGCCGCGTCCGGCAGCTTCACCACCGCGCTCTATGAGATCATGGCTGGCGGCGTGTTCATCGGCGCGATCTTCATGGCGACCGACTATGTCACAACGCCCATAAATAACGCCGGGCGCGTTGTGTTCGCGCTCGGCTGCGGCGTGATAACCTTCGTTATCCGCGAGTTCTGCGCGTATCCTGAGGGCGTTTCGTTCTCCATCCTCGCCATGAACATCCTCACCCCGTATATTGAAAAGTGGACGGCGAAGAAGCCGCTTGGAGGTGTCTGATATGAAAAAAGATGCTGTCAAGAGTGTTATAGTGCCCGTTCTTGTCGTCGTGGTGTTCATCGCCGCGCTCACCGGCGTCGGCGCTTACACCGCGCCCATTATCGAGGCGAACGGCTCCGCCGCCGAGCTTGCGCCGCTCTATGAGGTCATGCCGGACGCGGCAGGGTTTGAAGCCGTGACGCTCGACGCCGTGCCCGACACGGTGCAGGGCGTGTATAAGGAGACCTCCGGACTTGGCTATGTCGTGCTGCTGTCCACCACAAAGGGCTACACCGGCGACCCCATCGACATCAGCATGGCGATAGACGCCGAGGGCAAGATCTCCGGCATAAAGCTCACCCAGTTTGCCGACAGCAAGCACTTCGGCGAGGATTACCCCGATACCTATCTCGGTCAGGACTCCGCGCTCGGCGGCGTATCTCTCGTCGCGGGCGTGACGTACTCGTCCAAGGCGTTCAAGGAAGCCGTGGAGGACGGCTTCGCCGTGCTGACGGACAAAGGTCTCGTCTCCGCCGGCGTCAAGAGCAACGACCAGATCCTTATGGAGCTTCTGCCCGGGCTGTTCCCCGGCATGGCGAACACCGAGGGCGTCGCCCAGTATACCGAGCGCGAGCTTTCCGGCGGCAAGCTCGTCAAGGCGCTTGACTCCGTCAACGGTGTCGGCATTGCCTATATCGCCGCCGACAGTGAGGATAACTACCTCGTGCTCGTCAACGACTCCCTCGCCGCCCGCGCATACGACGTCAACGGCGCGGACGTGACGGACGCTGTCGATGCCGCCATCCTTGAGGAGGCGGCGACCGACGCTGCGGCGAATATCGAAACCAACGCCGACAAGGAGATGAAGAAATTCGCAAAGCTCACCTCCGACGACGCGGAGATCACGCCGCTTGAGCTCGGCGGGGTGTACGGCTCCGTCTCCGGCGTGTACAGCATCGCCGCCGACGGCGCGAGCTATTACGGCGTTGCCGCCCGCCCGATAGGCTACGGCAACCTGCCCATGGTGCTCTACTATGTGCTCGACGAGAACGGGGCGATCGTGTCCATGACGGCGGATGAGTTCATCCTCATGGGCGATTACTTCAACGCTTACGAGCTTGATGAAAACAGCTACAAGGCGGGCTTTGCCGGCGTGACCGGCGACAGCTTCACCGGCGATGAGGCGCTCATCTCCGGCGCGACCATTTCTACCGACGCCGTCAGGACCGGCACGGCGGATGCGTTCGCCGCCTTTTCTGAAATCCAACAGAACGGAGGGGAAGGCTGATGAAAGACAATAAGCTCTGCACCGCCATCGCGTGCAACCCCGTGATGGTTTTGTTCCTGGGCGCGTGCCCCGCGCTGGGCGCGACGGGCGCTGTGCTCCCCGCGCTGACGCTCGGCATCGCAGCGCTCGCGGTCATGGTGCTCGCGGCGCTTGCGGCGTCTCTTTTGAGAAACGCCGTCGCCGCCAAGGTAAAGCCGCTGGTGAATTTCATTCTTGTCGCGGGCTTTGCCGCCATCGTGCAGCTTCTCATGCAGGCATGGTTTCCCGCGCAGTTCAACGCCCTCGGGGTGTACACCACGCTCCTCGCGGTCGATCTGCTCGTCTATGCCGAGACCGAGCGCGCCTCTGACCGCCCTGTCGGCGCGGCGCTGGCGGACAGCCTTCTGACGGGGCTGGGCTTCGCCCTTGCGCTTGCCGTCACCGCGCTCATCCGTGAGCTTTTCGGCGCGGGCAGCGTCGCGGGTGCTGCCGTGCCCTTCTTCAAGGCGCACGCTGTCTCCCTGCTGAGCTCTGCCGCCGGCGGCTTCTTCGTGTTTGCCGTCGTTATGGCGGTCGTCCAAGCCATCTTCAAAAACCGCACCGCAGCTCTCGGCGGCATCGCCGCCGACGCTGCGGCGGTCTGCGCGGAAAAGGAGGCGTAAGCTATGGATATTAAGACCTTTCTGCTCGTCATCATCGGCGGCGCGCTCGCCAACAACTGCGTTTTGACGCAGTTTTACGGCATCACTCCGGTGCTCGGCGCGTCGGGTCAGGCAAAGGCGCTGGCAAAGCACGGTCTTGCCGTCGCGGCGGTCACGCTCGTTGCCGCCCTCGTCACCGATCCTTTCAGCTTCGGCGCGTATACCACGTTCCTCTGCGCCCTCTGGGTGCTGATTGCCGCTGCGGTCATCGGTCATTTCTTCACTGATAAGTGGCTGCTCATCGCGCTCAACGGCGTTGTGCTCGGCGCGTCCGCCGGTGCTCTCGGTGCGGGATTTGTCGAGACTCTTGCCGCCGCGCTCGGCGCGGGGCTGGGCTTCACCGTGGCGCTGCTCCTCTTCGCCGGCGTTGAGACGAAGATCGACGACATGTATGTTCCCGCCGCGTTTCGCGGCTTCCCCGTGCGTCTGCTCGCAGCGGGCGTCATCTGCATGGCGGTCGTCGCGTTCAAATGAGCGAGCCGCGCAAACGTCCGCCCGTTGAGCTTATCGTGCTCGCGGCGCTGCTCATTGCCGCTGCCGCGCTGCTTTTGTGGCTGCGCCTTGGGCGTACACCCGGTGCGTGGGCGGTCGTCCGCGTCGAGGGGCGCGAGGTCGCGCGCTATTCGCTCTCAAAGGACGGCGTATACCCGCTCAACGGCGGCACAAACGTGCTCACCGTTGCAAGCGGCTCTGCCGCCGTGACGGAGGCGGACTGTCCGGACAGGATATGCGTCGAGCAGGGGCGTGTGCGCTACGCGGGGCAGTGCATCACCTGCCTGCCCAACAAGCTCACCGTGACGCTTGAGGGCGGAGAGCCGGAGGTTGACCTCGTCAGCTAACAGCAATAACACAAAAAACGGAGCGTCTCGGCGCTCCGTTTTCGCGCATATGACCCCCTATTATATACTCTCGCACATAATTCCTATTGACAAACTAGGTAAACGCTATTATAATCTCTAGCTGAAAGATAGGAATTGCAGCCGCGAGGAGACAGGCGGCGCGGAAAAGAGGATATATATGAAAGATAAAAACCTGCTTGAGATCAGCGACCTGCACGTCAGCGTTGAGGACAGGGAGATACTTCACGGCGCTGACCTGACCCTCGGACGCGACGAGACGCACGTTCTTATGGGGCCGAACGGCACGGGCAAGTCCACCCTCGGCTATGCGATAACCGGCAACCCGCAGTATACCGTCACCTCCGGCAGCATCGTCTTTGACGGCGAGGACATCACCGAGCTGCCCGTCAATGAGCGCGCGAGGCGCGGGATATTCCTCTCGTTCCAGAACCCGCTCGAGGTCCCGGGTGTGACGCTCGGCGCTTTCATCAGAAGCGCGCTCGAAACAAGAACGGGCAAGCGTATGCGCCTGTGGGATTTCAAAAAGAAGCTCGGCGAGATGATGAAGCTGCTGGATATGGACGAGAGCTATGCAGAGCGCGATCTTAACGTCGGCTTTTCCGGCGGCGAGAAGAAAAAGGCGGAGATATTGCAGCTTCTGATGCTCGAACCCAAGCTCGCCATCCTCGACGAGACGGACTCCGGACTTGACGTGGACGCGGTGCGCACGGTTTCCAACGGTGTGCGCATCTTCCGCGAGCGCGCGCACGGCTCGCTTCTGATAATCACGCACAGCACCCGCATACTTGAGGTGCTCAGCGTTGACGCGGCGCATATCATGGAAAACGGCGTTATCGTCAAAAACGGCGGCGCGAGCCTTGTCGATGAGATAAACGAGCACGGCTTTGCCGCTGTGAAGGGCGCATAAGAGGACGGTGAACACCATGAAGGAAAAAACCAGCGTTGAGGATATAGACCGCAGTATATACGACGTCCGTGACGTCGAGCATGACGCCTACCGCATGGAGGAGGGGCTGACGCCGGAGATAATCGACAAGCTCTCCAAGGAAAAGGACGACCCCGTCTGGATGCAGCAGTTCAGGCTTCACGCCCTGCAAATATATAACGAGACCCACGTTCCCGACTGGGGACCCTCCCTTGAGGGGCTGGACATTGAGCGTATCGCCACCTACGTCCGCCCGAACACAAAAATGCAGAATAACTGGAAGAATGTTCCGCAGGATATAAAGGACACGTTCGAGCGCCTCGGCATACCGGAGGCGGAGCGCAAATCGCTTGCTGGCGTCGGCGCACAGTACGACTCCGAGCTTGTCTATCACAATGTCCGCGACGAGGTCGCCGCGCAGGGCGTTGTCTACACCGATATGGAGAGCGCCATGCGCGGCGAGTACGCCGACATGGTGAGAAGGTACTTCATGAAGCTCGTCACGCCGCGCGATCATAAGTTCGCCGCGCTGCACGGCGCGGTGTGGTCGGGCGGGTCGTTCGTATACGTGCCCAAGGGCGTGCGGGTGTCCATCCCGCTCCAGTCGTACTTCCGGCTCAACGCCAAGGGCGCGGGGCAGTTTGAGCATACGCTCATCATCGTTGACGAGGGCGCGAGCCTGCACTTCATCGAGGGCTGCTCCGCCCCGAAGTACAACGTCGCCAATCTCCACGCGGGCTGTGTGGAGCTGTACGTGAAGAAAAACGCGAAGCTGCGCTACTCGACGATAGAAAACTGGTCGAAGAATATGTACAACCTCAACACCAAGCGCGCGCTCGTGGAGGAGAACGGCGTTATAGAGTGGGTGTCCGGCTCGTTCGGGTCTCACGTGGGCTGCCTTTACCCCATGAGCATACTGCGCGGCGACAACTCCCGCATGGAGTTCACCGGCGTGACCTTCGCCGGCGCGGGGCAGAATCTCGACACGGGTGCAAAGGTCGTCCATGCGGGAAAGAACACCCGCTCGTATATGAACACCCGCTCGATAAGCAAGAGCGGCGGCGTTTCCACTTTCCGCAGCAGCGTTATTGTGGAGAAGAACGCAAGGGGGGCGAGATCCTCCGTGTCGTGCCAGTCGCTCATGCTCGATTCGATCTCCCGCTCGGACACCGTTCCCGCCATGGACATCCGCACGCGCGACGCCTCCGTCGGGCACGAGGCGAAGATAGGCAGCATCAGCAACGACGCCATCTTCTATCTCATGAGCCGCGGCATGAGCGAGGAGGACGCGCGCGCCGCCATCGTCAGCGGCTTTGCCGACAACGTCTCCAAGGAGCTGCCGGTGGAGTACGCCGTTGAGATGAACAACCTTATCCGCCTTGAGATGAAGGGCAGCATCGGCTGATAGGAGGGAAGCGCACAATGGAAAAGCTGAGCATAAATAAACTCCCCACGAGGACGTGGAACCGCCTCGGCGTGAACGAGGCGCTGATAGAATGGGACGCGGCAAGCGCCGAAGAGCTGCCGGAGGAGCGCGTGAGCGCCGACGCGGAGGAGAAAAGGACCGCGCACGTCACGGTGCGCGGGGAGAGCGAGTACGCGGAGAAGTCCCTAAGGCTCAACGCCGCGTCCGGCGCGGAGCTGACGGTGTTTATGGACGTCGCGGCGGCGCACAGGCTCGCCGTGAGGACGGATATAAGCCTCGGCGTGAACGCGAAGCTCCACCTTGTTCAGGTGCAGAGCGCCGATGCGGGCGGCATGGCGCGCAGTGCGATAACTGCCGACTGCGCCGCCGGTGCGGAGCTTGAGCTTGTGCAGCTTCTCCTCGGTGCGGGAGATGTATATACCGACTGCCTTGCGGAGCTTCGCGGCGACGCGAGCCGCTTCAGGGCGGAGGTCGGCTATATGGGGCGCGGCGCGCAGAAGCTGGACGTAAACCTCGTCTGCAACCACTACGGCAAGCGCACAGAGAGCGAGATTGCCGCCAACGGCGCGCTCATGGACGCGGCGGAGAAGATCTTCCGCGGCACGATAGATTTCAAGACCGGCTCGTCCGACTCTGTCGGCAACGAGAAGGAGACGGTGCTCATGCTCGGCGAGGACGCGGTCAACAAGACCGTTCCGCTCATCCTCTGCGCGGAGGAAAACGTCGTGGGCAACCACGGCGCGACGATAGGCGAGCTGGACGCGGAAACGCTCTTTTACTTCGAGAGCCGCGGCATATCCCGCGCCGAGGCGGAGAGCATCCTTGCCCGCTCTGCGGTCGAGCGCCTTGCCCGCGCCGTCGGCGACGCGGCGGTCGAAAAGCGCATAATGACGCTGCTCAATGAGGAGGTCTGATAACATGGAATATAACTATAAGCTGGATTTTCCGCTGCTCGCGTCCATGGACGTGGCGTATCTCGACAACGCCGCCACGGCGCAGCGTCCGGAATGTGTCATAGAGGCGGAGCGCGAGTTTTATCTCAGGCATAACGCCAACCCGCTCCGTGGGCTGTACCCGCTGAGCATCGCCGCGACGGACGCTTACGAGACTGCGCGCGAGACTGTCCGCCGCTTCATAAACGCCGCGAGCACCGAGGAGATAGTATTCACCCGCAACACCACCGAGAGCCTTAACCTTGTCGCGTACAGCTACGCTCTGACGAACGTGCGCGAGGGGGATGAGGTGCTTGTGTCCGTCATGGAGCACCACAGCGATATACTCCCCTGGCAGATGGTCTGCCGCGAGCGCGGCGCGAGGCTGAAGTATATCGAGTGCGCTCCGGACGGCAGCATCGACCTTGACGCGGTGGACGCGCTCATCACGGCGCGGACGAAGCTCGTCGCCGTCACGCAGGTCTCCAACGTCCTCGGGCGCGAGTACCCCGTGAAAAAGCTCGCCGCGCTCGCCCATGCGAAGGGCGCGGTGATCGTCGTTGACGGCGCGCAGAGCACCCCGCATATGCCGGTGGACGTGCGCGATATGGACGCGGACTTCTTTGCCTTCTCCGGTCACAAGGTCTACGGTCCTATGGGCATCGGCGTGCTGTACGGCAAGCGCGCCCTGCTGGACGCGATGCCGCCGTTTCTCACCGGCGGCGAGATGATAGAATCCGTCACGCGCGACGGCGCGACCTATGCCGAGCTTCCGCACAAGTTCGAGGCGGGCACGGTCAATGCCGCCGGTGCGGCGGGGCTGGACGCGGCGCTCCGCTATGTCGGCACGGTCGGCTTTGACGCGATGCAGCGGCGCGAGCATGAGCTGACGCATTACGCCTTTGACGCGCTCTCCGCCGTTGACCGTGTGCATATTCTCGGCTCGCCGCGCTGGCAGGAGCACAATGGCATCCTCACGTTCACGCTCGACGGTGTGCACCCGCACGATATCAGCGAGATTCTCGCCGCTGACGGCGTGAACGTCCGCGCCGGACACCACTGTGCGCAGCCGCTGCTGACGCATCTGGGCGTCAACGCCGCCGTGCGCGCCAGTCTCGCGTTTTACAATACCACCGACGAGATAGACCGCTTGGCGTCGAGCCTTGCAACGGTAAGGGAGCGTATGGGCTATGGAAAATAGGAGCTTTTATAATGAGGTTTTGACCGAGCACAATGTCCATCCGGAGTTTAAACACGATCTGCCGGACGCGGACATTGTCCTCAACGGCGTTAACCCGAGCTGCGGCGACGATATTTGGCTCAAGCTCAAGCTCGACGGGGATACCGTGACCGACGGCGCGTTCGTCGGCGATGGCTGCGCCATATCGCAGGCGTCGGCGGACATCATGCTCGGCATGGTTATCGGACGCAGCCGCGCGGAGGCGCTGGCGCTTGCGGACAGGTTCATGCGCATGATAAAGGGCGAGGCGACGGAGGAGGAGATAGAGAGCCTTGAGGAAGCCGCCGCCCTGCGCGACATATCCCATATGCCCGCGCGTGTCAAGTGCGCCGTCCTCGGCTGGCGCACGCTGAAAGAAGCGCTGGAGAAATGAGCTCCGCGAAAAAAAGGAAAGGGGATTAGCCTTTTCGGAATTTCCCTCAATATTTCAGCGGGAGAAACCACAGGTTTTGCGATTTCTCCCGCTGCCTTTACTTCTCTACAAGTTTGCCTTTACTTTTTACGCAAAATCGGTTACAATAAGTAAAGGGAAGAGGTGAGCGTTAGTGATCTCATATGATGGGCTTATCCGAAAGCTCGATGAAAAAGGACTTACTAAGACTGCACTTACAAAAGAACTCGGCATTTCATCGCGGACTGTCGCCAAAATCGGGCGCGGCGAAAAGATAGCTGACCGCGTGCTTGAAAAGATCGCTGCATATCTGGGCTGTGAGCCGGAGACGCTGTATAGAAGCATCTCGGACAATGCGCTGCTGCAAACGCTGCGTGATGAAAAGAGCATACGTATGCCCGGCGGTCTGTACCATGAGCTTCAGGTTCGTATGACATATAACTCCAACCGCATAGAGGGCAGCAAGCTCAGCGAGGATCAGACCCGACTGATTTTTGAAACTAACACGATCGATGCGGGAGAGGGGATCCCCGTTGACGACATCATTGAAACGGTCAACCATTTTCGTGCCGTTGACTATGTGATAGACCATGCGGAAAAGCCGCTTACCGAGTCCGTCATCAAG
Organism: uncultured Oscillospiraceae bacterium; assembly: GCA_934572325.1. Taxonomy (GTDB): domain Bacteria; phylum Bacillota; class Clostridia; order Oscillospirales; family Oscillospiraceae; genus Limivicinus. Next base: position 17,697 of record CAKTKT010000004.1, on the reverse strand, counting down.
GAGCTGCACCGCATTTTGAAGCAGGGCACAAAGGATTCCACGCTCGCATGGTTTGCCGTCGGCGACTACAAAAAGAGAGCCAACGCGGTCGGCGGCAGGGAGACCGCAAAGCCGAAGGATGTGCCGGAGAGAATGAAAGCGCTGCTGTCACGCTATGAAGCCCTCGATACCGTTTCAATAGAAGACATTATTGAATTTCACTGCGGCTTTGAATACATTCATCCGTTTCAGGACGGTAACGGCAGAGTTGGTCGTTTGGTGGCGCTCAAGGAATGTCTGCGCTGCGGCATTGTTCCGTTTATTATTGAGGATTCCAAAAAGATGTTTTATTATCGGGGTCTCTCCGAGTGGGAAACGGAAAAAGGCTATCTGACCGACACCTGTCTCGACGGACAGGACACGTTTAAAAAACTGATGGCTATGTTTGATATTCAACCGTAATACTGCCCGTGCTTGAGACCGTCCGCTTCCCTCACCGCGCTTTCCTCAATATGAGCGCTTGTCGAGCCCCGTCATCACGCTGCTCCAGCCGGATGCTGCGGCGGGATAGTACAGCGTCGGCGCGGGATACGAAAAGACATAGCTGCCGAAATCCGGCGCGTCTCCGGCAAAGTACACCGCCGTCAGCCGAGGGCAGTCGTCAAAGGCGCAGTTGCCTATGCCGCTCACGCTCGCGGGGATCGACACGCTCTCAAGCGCGTGACAGCCGCAAAACGCATTGTCATTGATGAACTCTATGCCCTCCGGAATGACGACGGAGACAACGCCGCCGCAGTTTTGAAACGCCCCGATGAAGCTGACCGCGTCCAGCCCGATCGAAGCGACCCTTGCTCCGTCGATTTCCGCGGGAACGTTCACTTCCGTCTCATCGCCAAGGTATTTTGTAATGCTGACAGTACCCTCGAGGGTATCGTCTGCGTATATGTCGTACACGTACTCACCGTTTGCCTTGTGCGAAACGGGCTCGTTCATCCGCTGAAACGGCAGCGCGGCTTCCTCCGCCGTCTTGTCAGGGGAGGAAACCGTGACCTCCTCGCTTGCGGCAGGCGGTCGGATCTCGGAAATCTCGCGTTCATCATCGGCGGGTGAGCTGCGGTTGCAGCTACACAGCAGCAGCGACGGCAGCATTATAAATATAGCCGCCAGAATACGAAGACTGTACATATTTTCCTCCTTTGCGTGTGCGTTCCGTCTTTTCTTTGATATTCAGACTGACGCGGAGAAAAATTGTTCCCATATTTTTTAAAAGCCGCCTATGTGGTTTACATAACCACATAGGCGGCTTTTTTTCAGCACAGCGGGGCGAATATGCGCAGTATTCCGTCAACGATCCACCGGCGCATATATCTCTGCCGGTCGTAGGGCTTCTGCTCCGTGCTCTTTGAGAGCGTCCGCATGAAGTCCTTTTTCAGATCGCCCAGCAGAGAAGCCTTGTAGAAGAGCGAGTTGTTCTCAAAATGCAGGAAAAGGCTTCTGTAATCGAGATTCACCGTTCCCACCGTGCCGATGACGTCGTCGGCGATGCACGCCTTGGCGTGGACGAAGCCTGGGTCGTATTGGTATATCTTCACGCCCGCCTCCAGCAGCGCCTGATAATAGCTGTGCGACAGGCGGAAAATTATCTTCTTGTCGGGGATGCCCGGCATTATGATGCGCACATCCACGCCGCGCTGTGCCGCGCGGATGAATGCCTCCTGCAATTCGTCGCCCGGCGTGAGATACGGAGTATAGAACCATACGTAGTCCTTCGCCTGAGAGAGAATGTCGATGTAGAGATTGTAGCTCACCGCGTCCGAGCGGATGGGGGAGTCGTAATAGCTCAGCACATAGCCGTCCGGCTCGCAGCAGGGGGGCGGAAGCTCTGCGGGCAGCTCCGGCGTTATGGGCTCGGGTGTGCGCTCGCCGAAGGCGTTCCAAAATTCGAGGAACATATCCGCGAACACCTTCGCGCTCTGCCCCGTGATGCGAAAGCCCGTGTCCTTCCAGTGCCCGTAGCGCTCTTTGCGGTTTATATACTCGTCGGCGAGGTTTATCCCGCCCGTGTACGCGATGCGCCCGTCTATGGCGAGGATCTTCTTGTGGTCGCGGTAGTTGAGCGTTCCGCCCACGGCGAGCATCGGGTTAAACGATATGCAGCGTATGCCCGCCTCCACAAGCTCGCGCCGGTCGCGCGCGGAGAAGGTGGATATACTGCCGAGATCGTCGTATATCACGCGCACGTCCACGCCGTCGCGCACCTTGCGCCGCATGACGTCCAGCATCGCGTCGAACATCTCGCCGTGGTGGATGATGAAATACTCCGCATAGATGAATTTTTCCGCGCTCTCCATGTCGCGCAGCATATTAGGAAACATATCGTCGCCGAGGGGATAGTATTTCGCGCTCTCGTTTGCGAGCACGGGCGAGCCGGTCTTTTTGCGCAGGTAGGCGAACGTCTGCGCAAGGCGCGGCTCTTCGGCGCGTATCTTGCAGAATATCGCGCTGTCGTCGGGCGTTTCGTGCGGCGTTGCGGCGGCGAGCCTGCGCGCCAGCGGGCGCGCCGTGCGCTTGTTGCCGAACAGCAGATACAGCGCCGCGCCCGCCAGCGGGAACGGCAGTATGACCAGCAGCCACAACGTTTTGTACGCCGACTCCTCTCGCTTTATGATGATGTAGAGCACAAGAAGTATGGACAATACGGAGAGAATGAAGTTTATCACCGCCGCATACGGGGACAGCCAGCGTATCAGCGCCACCAGCAGCAGCACCTGTATCGCAAGCGCCGGCAGAACGGATATGATCCTGCGCACAGTCCTTCCCATATCAAATTCTCCTCTCTCTGTCTTTTAGTATAGTATATCAAACGCGCACGGTTTATGCAACGCGGCGCGTTTGATCCTTAACAATATTGTACGGATTATATTGCATGAAAGTACCCTCGGTTGACAAGGACACACACGGTTTTGACGGGCGGAAATACGCCCATGCCGCTTCAAAGCCCTTGCCAATACACAAAGTATTGCCTGCGGGCTTTTCATTGCCTGATCGCATTTCCGCTCCGACAAAACTGCTTCGCACCTGACAGCGAAGGATTTTCGAGCGATTTTTGGTTTTTGAGACGCAGATGTGTCGTAACCCATCAAGGCGAAAAGGGCAAAAAGCGCCGGAAAGACTCGCTGTCAGGCGTGTGTGCTCTTGTCAACCGAGGGTAAACGCCGTCTCAACTGAAGTTCACGAAACGTTGAGATTAGGTTGACGTTGTGTTGTCAAAGCTCTGTTAAGATGTAAAAAGAATGGGATAATTGTAAGCGAGGAAAGAGAAATGAGGAAAAACAAGGCTTGCGGCTTTCGGGCTTGCGCGCTGTATGCGGCGGTCCTGGGCGTCGTGTCGTTCGTCGTCGGGCGCATCGTGCCGAAAAGCTGGTTTCACAGCGACCGCTTTCCGTTCAGGTGCGGCGAATGGGAAAAGAAGCTGTACGCGGCGCTGCGCGTGAAGGACTGGCAGAGCAAGACGCCGGATATGAGCCGCCTTTTCAGGCGCATCATGCCCGCCAAGCGCATCAATGCCGACACGCTCTCGGAGCTGCCCCGTATGCTGGAGGAGACCTGCGTCGCCGAGGCGACGCACGGCATACTCTCCGTGCTGGGGCTGGGCTGCCTGCGGCTGTGGAGGGGGATAGGCGGCGTGCTGTTCGCCGCGGCGTATATCCTCCTCGGCAACGTTCCCTTCATCATCATCCAGCGCTATAACCGCCCGCGGCTGCAAAAGCTCATGGAGCGCCGCCGCCGCCGCGAGACGGGAGGGGTAAAATGAAGCGTGTGCTCCTCCTAAGCTGCAACACCGGCGCGGGGCACAACTCCTGCGCCCGCGCGATAAAGGAGTGCTTCGAGACGCACGGCGCGGAGTGCGAAATTGCCGACTCCCTGCTTTTCATCTCGAAAAAAGCCTCAAAATTCATCTGCAACTGGCACGTGCGCATCTACCGCCACCTGCCGCGGCTGTTCAAAAACGGGTACAGGGAGGTCGAGAGCCACGCCTCCCCGTTCCAGAAGGACAGCGCCATATATCAATATCTCACCTCCGGGTCGGAGCGTATGTATGACTATATCAGCGCCCGCGGGTTCGACGCGGTCATCTGCACGCATATTTTTCCCTCGCTCGCGCTCACGGATATGCTCGAAAAGCACCCCATGCCGATAAAGACCGCCTTTGTCGGCACGGACTACACCTGTTCGCCCGGCACGGCGGATTCCGATCTTGAGTATTACTTCATCCCCGACGCCTCGCTCACGGAGGAGTTTGCCGCCTGCGGAGTGCCGAGGGAGCGCATCGTGCCCAGCGGTATGCCCGCACGTCCGGACTTCTACATCCACGGCGACCGTGCGGCGGCGAAGCGCCGGATAGGCATACCCGACGAGCACCGGCACATTCTCATGATGTGCGGCAGCATGGGCTGCGGTCCTATCATTGAGCTGACGCAGCAGCTCGCCGGAATACTCTCGGCGGATGAGGAGCTGACCATAATCTGCGGAACGAATGAAAAGCTCTATGAAAAGCTCCGGATTGAGTATATCGCGAACGCGAATATCCATGTCGAGGCGCTTGTGGACGATATGCCGACGTATATGCGCTCCGCCGATATTTACATGACAAAGCCCGGCGGGCTGAGCACGACGGAGGCTGCCGCAATGGGGCTGCCGATGGTGCTGATAGATGCGGTCGCCGGCTGCGAGGAGCATAATCTGGAGTTTTTCACCGAACACGGCGGCGCGGTGACGGCGGACACGCCGCAGGCGCTTGCCGAGGCGGCGGTCGGGCTACTGCACGACGCGGCGCGGCTTGACGCGATGCGCCGCGCGCTGAAGCAGGACAGAGAGCGCACCCCTGCGGAGTGCATATATAAAGTGCTGAATGGAAATGAAAAAGACTGATTTTCGCAATTTCACATGGGATAAGCTGAACACCGAGGAGTACAGCCATCTAAAGCTCCTGCTGTACTGGCCGGTGTACGGGCTGCTCTTTTATTTTGTGGAGCGGGTGTACGCCCCCGGCGGGTACATCGTGATGCACTGTGCGCTTGATGACGCAATCCCGTTTTGCGAGTATTTTCTCATTGCGTACCTTTTCTGGTTCGTGTACCTCATCGGCGCGCTCGCCTACACGCTCTTCTTAGACAGAGAGGGCTTCCGCCGGATGATGCGCTTCATCATCTTCACCTACTCCGTGACGATACTCATATATATCCTCTTCCCGACCTGCCAGCACCTGCGCCCGTCGGAGCTCGCGCGTGACAACGCGCTCACGCGCTTTGCCGCGTATTTCTACCGGTTTGACACCGACACCAATGTCTGCCCGTCGCTGCACGTCATCGGCTCGTTCGCCGCGTGCTTTACGCTGTGGGATACGGGGCGGTTTTCGTCAAGGGGCTGGCGCGCGGCGAACGCGGCGTGCTGTGCGCTCATCTGCGCCTCCACGGTGTTCATGAAGCAGCACTCCGTCCTCGACGTTGCGGCGGCGCTGCCGCTGTGCCTCGCGGGCTATGCGCTCTGCTATATGAAAAATCCGCCGCGTCGTATGAAAATCACCTCATCTGCAAAGGTGAAAGGCGGCGGGATATGAAAGCCGTAAATACACGCGGCAGGGAAAAGCTTGCGGACGCTCTCCGCCGTGTGCCGGAGAGCAGGCATATGCCGCCATCCGAGCACTGCATGAGTGTGTAGCAGAATGATGAAAGATGCTGTCCGAGGTAAAGAGTATGTAGAGAAACAGTTATGTATGATACGGTGCAGTCACTCTCTAGACGGAACATAGTTTCATCAAATCTCCACAGGGAACTTTTGCAAGCTCTCTCGGCTCAATCTTTTTTAACCCTCCGCCATAAACTCGTCCTTCTTCTTCAATTTCATTTCCGCTAATACTCTTTAGCAGCTCCCATATTTTGTACACAGAAGTAGGATTATCAGATATAGCTTTTTGTAAAGGCTCTTTAGGGTAAAGCATTAAGTATGAATTTGTAACAATTGCTTCAGAGAGATTAAGTATGAAGCGAACAGGTGAATCATTGTTTTTTCCTCTGCCCATATAAGAACACAAGAAATAGGTTGAGGCTCTCTGTTCCTGCCAATACCATTTTCTTCTATTAGCGCACAAATACTTTTTACTTGTTTTAGCTATTCCACTTTGAAGATAATCCCACGTGGCAGGGGATTTCTTTATAATTTCCTGCTCTGTCAGCTCACAGTCTAGCAAAAAATACTGCGGTTCCATTTTTGGTATTCCGTCGGCATCAGCATCGACAAGGTCAGTTTTCAAATACCTTGGACTAGGAAGGACAGGTTTAAAAAAAGACATATCCATCCCTAATTCAATTATTCTATCACGACTCATTATAAAGAAACTATTATCCCCGGTAGCAAGTCCGCGCTTTATCTCAAAGTAGTCGCCTAAAGTTGTTTCTTCGTCTTTGCCATACCTGATTTCTTTTTCAGGAAAGCGCGTCCATTTGCGTTCTTTCATCAAATCAGACTTTTTGATATATTTTTTTTGTGCAGGTTCATCATGAGTGCCGCCGAATGAAAACTCCACACTATAATCTGTATTAATTTGCTCATTTTTGAACCACACAACGCACGAAGAAACTAAAGCATCGGAAAACTTTGAGTTTTCCGGGGCATATCGGTGAATTCTTAATAGACGAACATTCTGCAATAAGTATTTCTTGATGGCAGTTCCATAATTAACGTCCATAAACTCACTTGGTATCAGCCATCCACAGATAGCACCGGGGGCAAGCCATCTGTGCGCAACTAAAAGAAAGTGACAGTATAGACCAGCAAAACCTGATAAGCCTATTCCAGTTGATTTTTTCCCGTATTCAGACAAATATGATTTTTCTTCTTGCGTCAGATAATGGTGACGAACATAAGGCGGATTGGTAATTACAAGGTTGTACTTTTGCTTTGGATCAATTCTTGTAAAGTCGTCATTTATAAGGTTTATACCAGAATCTCCCCAAAGTGTATTGGCACAATCGTAATATACAGGGTCAATTTCTACGCCTGTAGCGTTCCGAATATGATAATCACTGTTTGACGCGCTTAATAAAGCAGAATAGAACGCTCCACTTCCTATACACGGCTCTAAAAAAGATATATCTGTCTCTGATAGAAGGTTCAATCCATATGTAACAATTTCTTGCGCTAAAGCAAAGGGCGTTGAAAATTGACCGTATTTTCGGCGTTCATCAATGTCCTTTTTATTATCTATTTCTTCCTGTATCAAAAGACGGGATTGTTCTATTGACATTAAATCCCTAATTGTTCCATATCGCTTATTCTGTGTTCCCATATCCAGTCTATCCCCTCTGCCGCTTCATATCCCAAATACCCGGAATCGAAGTACCCGCATAAAAACAGAGTATATGAAACGTTACTGCCATAGGTGTTTCGTAGTTGCTGCATTTTGACAGCTTCTTCTTTTCGGCGCTTGTTTACGTTAGTAAAATCACCTGCGGACTTTGCTTCTAATAGTAAAGGCATATCGCCCGATTGGGCTGAAAACGGCATAACTGCAACGTCTACAGGAATGTTGACTGTTTCGCCCAGTTTACCCGCAACACGAACAGGAATGATAGTGTGAAATGAAAATGAACCGGGATGCATTTCATTATAACGCACCCTGCTTTCTGCTAATAAATATCCCTTGCTTTCCAATAATCCTGTAATTGCTGCTAGCTGCCGCCTTTCTTGGGCATTCCTAATAATAGGGTCTGCAACAGCCCCACACAGCCTATCGGCGATGATAGTAGACGAACGTATTATTTCCGCTTCATCCGGTTTGCGCTTTTCCAGTAGCCATGTGAAAATATCAGGGTCAGCCATTTTTATGATAATATCGGAAATGCTCTGCAACTCTACGGTTAACCGTGTTCTCTGCATTCTTGGTGAAATGCGGGCATTCTTAGGATCTTCCATGTTCTGCACAAGGCTTTTTGAAACTCCAGCAAGCCCTACTAGTCTATCTCTTGCAATCGGTGGGCATGTAGACATTCGTAATATGGGCAAGACTTCGGGATGCTTTTGAAGAATAGCAGGGGAAATGTTGTTTAAGTAGTTTGTCTCTTCCAGTGCTTCTTCAACATTCTTTGCTGTTGAAACACGGGTTTCTCTAAATGCTTTAGGCGCAAAATCCATGAACCATGTATTGTATAAATCCACAGATTGAATAATATCCTGTTTCCACAAATGTGGTTTATCAAGATTGATACCCATTTAATCAACCCTTTCTCGCATCGTGTATCTCTACAATATCGTCAAGTCTACATTTAATGGCGGTTGCGATTTTCGCCAACGTGTCCATTGCCACGGGCTCATCCTTGCCCATTTTTGCAAGAATGTTTGTGCTGATACCTGCCGCTTTACGCATTTCTGTTTTCGTCATTCGTTTGTCAATCAGCAATTTCCATAAGGGGTTATAACTATGTGTCTTTTGCTCTGCCTCTTCCAAAAAGCAACTATACACATACGTATTACAGTATAGCACATCCTGCGGCGGATTACAATTTTTTATCCGCTATCTATGATATTTGATTTCCAAGAGTCGATACAAACCCAATATGGGCAGTCAGCGGGTATTTGCGGCTGACTGCCCATCTATTTCATGTCTTATTTCACGGCTGGCGGCTGTTGCAGAGATAGAACACTGTCAGCAGCCCCGGGCCGCAGTGCGCGCCTATCACAACGCCCAGCCCCGTTATCGTTATCTCGCCGACGTCGGGGAACGCCGCCCGTATCTCGTCTCTGACGTGCTCCGCGTCCGCGACGCAGTCCGCCTGCAAAATGTGTATCTCAAGCCCCTCGGTGCTGACGCAGGCGAGGTCGCGCTTTACGCCGTCAACTATCTCCACGAGCGCCGCCCTGCGCCCGCGCACCTTCTTTGCCACGTCCAGCGTGCCCTTGTCGGGCACGTACAGCACCGGCTTTATCGACAGCATACCGCCCACGAGCGCCGCCGCGTTCGACACGCGCCCGCCCGCCTTGAGGTAATCGAGGTCGTCCACGGTGAAGCGGTGGGCGATCTTCAGCTTGTGCTCTTCTCCCCACGCGATGACCGCGTCGTAGTCCGCGCCGCCCTCCATCAGCTTAACCATGTTCTCCACCAGCAGCCCAAGCCCGCCGGAAATGCAGAGCGTGTCCATCACGTAGAGCTTACGCTCCGGAAAGTCCTTTCTCGCCATCTCCGCGCCTATCTGCGCCTTTTCAAACGACACGGACATCTTCTGCGACATATCCAGAAATATAACGTCCTTGCCCGTTTCCAGCAGGGAAGTGAAAAAGTCGAAGTAGGCGTATTCGTTTATCATCGAGGTTTTGAGACGGTCGCCCCTGCGCATACCGGCATAGACCGCATTGCGGCTCTCCTCGCGGCAGTCGTCCTCAAAAAGCCGATCGCCGATAGTGTAGGTGTAGCTTATGAACGGCACATTGTGCGCCTCCAGCCACGTGCGCGGCAGATCCGAGGTTGACGATGTTGCAATGATGTAGTTTTGCATAACAGCAATAACCTCCCATTATGAAATATTACCGCTATATAATACTACAAAAAATTCAAGTATTTTTGAACTCATTATAAATAATCTTTGATCTCGCCCCGCGCGGCGGATCAGTTTTTCATGCCGTCGGTCTTATGCCCGCTCACAGGCTCGGAGAGGAAGCCCATCACCGCGCCGCCGATGTTGACATGACATATATAGTGCATCCACTCGGTTTCAAAATCCACCTCGACAATGGTGTTCACCTGACGCATACTGATGTCGAGTACCTCCTCCGGTACTATGTGCGCGTAGTCGATGGCGGTTCTGGCGATAAAGTTATAAATGTTGTTCTTCATTTTCTTTTCTCCTGTATTTGTATTGTTGTGCAGTCATGCAGCCGCGTTAATATTAGTATACAATGATTAAACTTATAATTCAAGTTAAATTATTATTTTATTATAATTTGTGTTTAACCTTGATAAACTATCTCTCGGTGATATGTTATGATAGATTACAAGGTTATCGGCTCACGGATAAAACAACAGCGGCTCAAGCTCAAAATGACGCAGGACACATTAGCCGAGCTGGCGGATATAACGACCGTTTATCTGTCGAAGATCGAAAACGGTCATGTGCATCCGACATTAGACCTGCTGGACTCTCTGTGCTCCATACTGAACTGTGATTTGAACACGGTGCTGCTCGATAGCTCTCCCGCGTCGAATAACTACCAAAACGAGCGCGTGATGCAGATGTTCAATGCCTGTTCTCCAAATGTAAAGCCGATTGTGCTTGAACTGCTGGAGAAGCTCGCAAAGCTCTGATAAATGAAAAAAGCTCTGAGAAATGCCATGTTTCAAGCATTTCTCAGAGCTTTGCGACTTGCGTACGCAATTTACAGAGTGACCTTGACGCTGTCAGGCTCGCTCTATTTCGTGTGTGCCGAAGCGCTTTTGCACCTCCTCCATCCGCCCGCAGCCGAGCCGCCCCTCCGGACAGAAGCCCTTGACGCAGCATGACGGACCCAGCGCGTCGAAGAGCGCCGGAAAGCTTCCGCGCAGGAGCGACAGCATATTAACGGCGATGGCGCGTATCTCCCACTGCGCGCGCTCGCAGCAGCGCAGCTCGCAGAAGAGCGCAAGCTCGCGCGCGTTCATCGACGTTATTACGTCCGTCAGCGTGCCGCTGAGGATGAAATACTGCCGGTGCGCCGTGAATACGGGGTTATCTTCGTTTGCAAGCAGCGTCTCATACGCACGTGCGACCGCATCGGCGTACACCTCGCGCATGGCGGGATCTGCGCTGACTGACGCGGGCATTATCACCCGCCCCAATGCGATGCTCCGAAGCTCCGGAATCATCACGGACTGCATCCTGTGGCGCACGAGGTGCGTTATGCAGGGCAGCGTGACGTCATGTATCATAAAGCCGTAGCTCAACTGCTCCAGCTCGCGCGGGCGGGTATCGGTGAAAAGCCCCGCATAGCCGCCCTCCGCGCGTCCGCTTATCCTCATCGCGGCGGAGAGCGTCTCCTCCGGCGCTGACGGCGCTTGCATAAGCTCCGCGCGCCCGATCTCGTCTGTCGGGATGAACTGCGGCGCACAGAGCGGCGCGGGGGCTGGCGCATCGGGCGCTGCCGCGTAAAACGCCTTCTGCGAGGCGAGGTACTTATCAAAGCAGGGGAACAGCGCAAGAAGCTGACTTTCAAGCTGACGCGCAAGCTCGCCCAGCTCCGGCACGGCGCGTCCGCGTCCGGCGCTCATGTCGGCAATCATGCGGATAAGCTCTCGCGCGTTCACCGTGCAGTAAAAATTGCTGCAAAACGAGTAGGGGAGCACGAAGCGCGCGTCCTCCTTGGGAACGCCGCCGTCGAGAAGCCGCTTGTACGCGGCAAAAAGCGCGTCCATATACCCGCAGTAAAACCTCCGCCCCTCCTCGTCCAGCCCCTGCGGGATGTGATAGCCCAGCCCGCCGAAGTCCACATACCGGCGGGATTTCACCGTGAACGAGGCGAGGCGGTGCTCGATAAAAAACTCCTCCGCGTATACCGACACGTCGCGCAGTGCGAGCGTGAACACCGCGTGCTCTATCACGGAGCTGTGACCGGAGTTGAGCACCTTTCCGATCAGCCTGCGGTTTGCGCCGCTGTCCGCCGCGCCGTCAAAAAGCTCAAAGGCGTTGCCGCTCGTGGTGGAGATCTTCGCTGCGCTTGCGCACACTCTCTCGCCGTGCCCGTTGCTGCTCACTATTCTCGCGTTTGCGTACTCTGACATTTTTATGCCCTCCGTTTTGATGCTGTCTCTGATTATATCCTATATCCCGACACATTTCAACATCACATCTGGTCATATATTTTTATATTAAATTGATACTTGAATATGTTCAGCATAAAGGATATATTGAAATAAAATCAAGGAGGTGCATATACCGTGAAACATGATAAACTCATAAGGCTCGTGCTGGCGGCGCTGTTCGCCGCGCTCACCTGCGTTGCGACCATGCTCATCCATATCCCCATGCCCGCCACGAACGGCTACATCAACCTCGGCGACGGCATGGTACTGCTCGGCGCGTTTCTGCTCGGTCCGGCATACGGCTTCGCCGCTGGCGGGCTTGGCTCCATGCTGGCGGATGTGCTGCTCGGCTATGCCGTGTATGCCCCCGGCACGTTAATGATAAAGGGGCTGACGGCGCTTGTCGCCGCGCTCATTCTGCGCGCGCTCTCCGGCAGGCTCGGCGGGCTTATCGCCGGCTCTGCGGCGGGCGAGGTTGTGATGGTGCTGGGGTACTTCGCGTATGAGGCGCTCGCCCTCGGCTACGGCGGCGCCGCCGCGGCGAGCATTCCCGGCAACGCCGTTCAGGGCGCGGCGGGCATGGTCGTCGGCATACTTGCCTATAAGGCGCTCCACGCCGTGCCAAGCATCAGAAAGCTGAGCTACATTTGAATACGGAGGAATATATATGTATGAAGAATTGACACAGCAGGCGAAAGCCGCCGTTGAGGAGCTGCTGGACGCGGCAAAGCTCCGCGCGGGGGAGCTCTTTGTCGTCGGCTGCTCGTCGAGCGAGATCGTGGGCGAGCGTATCGGCAAGGGGTCGAGCATGGAGGCGGCGCAGGCGGTGTTTGCCGGAATATATCCCGTGCTGAAGGCGCGGGGGATATATCTCGCCGCGCAGTGCTGCGAACATCTCAACCGTGCGCTCATCCTTGAGGCGGCAGCAGCGGAGAAGTTCGGCTATGAGTCGGTGAACGTGCGCCCGTGGGCGCATGCCGGCGGCTCGTTCGCCACGACGGTCTTTGAAAATCTTGACTGCCCCGTCGCGGTGGAGCATATCCGCGCGAGCGCCGGAATGGACATCGGCGACACGCTGATAGGCATGCATCTCAAGGAGGTCGCCGTGCCCGTGAGGCTCAAGGTGAAGAACATCGGCAAGGCGAATCTCGTCTGCGCACGAACGCGCCCGCGCTTCATCGGCGGCGAGCGCGCACACTATCAGGACGAGCTGAAATAAGAAAAAAAGGGATACCGTGCGCGGTGTCCCTTTTTATATCTGCACACTTGAAATATATAAAAAAGAGACTATAATATGCATACTGTGACATAATACGGACAGTTGGGGGTAGCGTCAAGTGACTGCGGACAGAGCAAGATCGGATCTAATGACGGAGGGCAGGATAGGCAGGAAGCTGCTGGTGTTCTGCGTGCCGCTGATTTTGGGCAACCTCCTGCAGCAGCTATATAACACGGCGGACTCCGTCATCGTCGGCAACTTCGTCGGCAGCAACGCGCTTGCGGCGGTCGGGTCGAGCGGCGCGCTCATCTATCTGCTCATCGCGTTCAGTCAGGGCGTGTCCGTCGGCGCGGGCGTTGTCATCTCGCACTATCTCGGCGCGGACGACAGCGGCAGTGTCCGCGCCGCGGTGCACAGCTCGCTTGCCATCGTCGCCGTCATCGGCGCTGTGCTCACCGCGGAGGGCATAGCCCTCAGCGGCTGGCTGCTCCGGCTGCTCAATACGCCGCAGGAGGTCATGGCGGACTCGGTGACGTATCTGCGGATATACTTTGGCGGCGTGCTGTTCAACGTCGTCTACAATATGGCTGCGGGGATCCTCAACGCTGCGGGCAACTCCCGCCGCTCGCTTTTGTATCTCGCCATTGCCTCCGTGACGAATATCGTCCTTGACCTCGTCTGCGTCGCGCTGCTCGATATGGGCGTGGCGGGCGCGGCGATAGCCACGAATGTCAGCCAGCTTTTGTCCTGCGTGCTGTCGCTGGGGTATCTCATGCGCGTTGACGCGCCCTACCGCGTCAGCTTTCGCCATATACATATCGACGGACGCATGGCGCGCAGCATTATCCGCATCGGGCTTCCGACAGGGATCCAGAACATGGTCATCTCGCTCTCCAACGCCGTCGTGCAGTCGAGCGTCAACGCCTTCGGCGCGGACGCGATGGCGGGCTTCGGCGCGTACATGAAGATCGACGGCTTCAACATCCTCCCCGTTCTGAGCCTCAGCCTCGCCATGACGACGTTCACCGGTCAGAACCTCGGCGCGGGCAAGGTGGAGCGCGTGAAAAAGGCTATGCGCCTGACGCTCGCCATAGGGCTGGGTTATACCGCCGCGACAGGGGCGCTGCTGCTCGCGTTTTCCGCGCCGATCATGCGCCTTTTCACCGACGATGCCGCCGCTGTCGCGTTCGGGCAGCTCGCCATGCGGTATTTCTGCCCGTTCTATTTCCTCCTCGGCGTTATGCACATCCTCGCGGGAACTGTGCGCGGCGCGGGGAAGAGCGTTCCGCCGATGGTCATCATGCTGCTGTCGCTGTGCATCGTGCGCATCGCGTGGCTCAAGCTCATCGCGCCGCTCTACGGCACTATCGACGGCGTGTATATTGCCTATCCCATCACATGGGCGGTCGGCATGGGGCTCATGATGCTCTACGCCGTGTTCGGGAAGTGGCTCAGGGTGAGGACATATTGAAATAGACCGACACCCCTGCGGCAGCGCCGCAGGGGTGTCATATTCTGCCGTTACTCAGTTGTCAGCGCATGGGTGCGCAGATAGGAGAGCACTTCGGTTATGCCGCTGGAGTTGAGCGTCTTGCCGTTCGTGGAGAGATAGCTCGTCAGCACCGAGCCCGTGCCGTCGCCGACAGCCTTGCCGGAGTCGGTAAAGTACACGCCGGTCGCCTCGCACACCTCGCGTATCCAGTCGTTCGCGTCGCTTATCATGATGGTCGTCAGCCCGTCCGCGCCGGTGTAGTTGTTTATGACGGAGCTTATCGAGCAGCAGATGATCTTCGTGTCCGGACTCGCGGACTGTATGCCGGTTATCATGGCGGCATAGCTCGCCTTGAACGCCGTCCCATCCACGGCGTTCAGCCCGTCCTGCCCCACGCACACGACGAGGATCTCCGGCTTTGCGATCATTGCGGCGTCGGCGATGGTGACGGATGAGCCGTCCGAGGGGTACACTATCGTCGCCGTCGGCAGATCCGCCACGCGCAGCGAGCCGGAATCCGTGCCCCAGACCTGATATGTGCCCGTGCCGCCGGCGAGCAGACCATAGTCGCGCACGCCGATGAAGGAGCTGTCGCACAGGAAGGTGAGCTTGTCGATATACTCCTGTCCGGCGTCGTTCGTCTCCGGAAGCGTGAGCAGACTGCCCGTGCCGCCGGACGTGCCGGGGGTAAGCTCCGCGACATTGCCGCTGCCGTCAACGCTCTCCGCCGTCAGCGCAGTGGAGCTTGAGAACGAATCGCCGTTGTAACGGTTGACGCTCGCAATGACCAGCCCCACGAGCAGCGCGACAAGGCACACCACGATGCCGATTGCCCAGCCCAGATTTTTCAGTGAAGTCCATTTACCTGTCATATACCGCGACCTCCTTGGGGGTATATTGCAATGCTGGCGGGCTTAGAAAAGCCCGCCAGATATTATTATCCGAGGTGTGCCGTCAGTTGTCGGCTTCGGCGAGAGCCTTTGCCTCCTCGATGACCTTCTGCTGCACGTTGCCGGGCGCTTCCTCATAGCGGATGAACTTGCACGTGAACGAGCCGCGCCCCTGCGTCATGGAGCGAAGATCGATGGTGTAGGAGCTCATCTCCGCCATGGGAACCTCCGCCTCGACGGTCTGCATCCCGTCCTCGGCGGTCATGCCGAGCACCGTGCCGCGGCGCTTGGAGCTGATGTCGCTCATGATGTCGCCGAGGTTCGCGTCGGGAATGGTGACCTGGAGAAGCCCGATAGGCTCAAGGATGGTGGGCTTTGCCTTGGGTATGCCGTCCTGATACGCCAGACGCGCGGCGGTCTGGAACGCCATATCGTTGGAGTCAACAGGGTGGTACGAGCCGTCGTACAGCGTCGCTTTCAGCCCGACGAGCGGATAACCGGCGAGAACGCCCTTGACGACCGCGTTGCGCAGACCCTTTTCAACGGACGGGAAGAAGTTCTTGGGAACGGACCCTCCGAACACCTCCTCGGCGAAGATCATGTCGTCCTGCTCCTCCTGCGGCTCGAAGCGGATCCAAACGTCGCCGAACTGACCCGAGCCGCCGGACTGCTTCTTGTGGCGACCGTGAGCCTCGACCTTGCCCTTAATCTTCTCGCGGTAAGCGACACGCGCGGGCTTGAGCTCGGTCTCAACGCCGAAGCGGCTCTTGAGCTTGGAGCAGAGCACATCGACCTGAATATCGCCCGCGCCGGAAATGACCATCTGGTGCGTCTCGGCGTTGTTGACGAGGTTGAAGGAGATGTCCTCCTCGTTCAGCCTTGCAAGACCCGTGGCGACCTTGTCGTCCTGCCCCTTGGTCTTGGGGGAGATAGCCATGGAGTAGCACGGCTCGGGGATCTCTATGGGGGGCAGCTCGACCTCGTTTTTCGGATCGCATATGGAGTCGCCGGTTTTCCAGTCCATCTTGCCGACGGCGACGATGTCGCCGCAGCAGCAGTCCTTGACCTCGGTGCTCTTCTTGCCGCACATGGTGTACAGACGGCCGAGCTTGTCGGTACTGGACGTGCGCACATCGCGCAGCGACACATCGCCTGTGACGCTGCCGCGCAGCACCTTGATGAAGCTGTACTTGCCGAACTGGTCGGAAACGGTCTTGAAAACGAAGGCGAGCGTCGGCTCGGCGGACTTGTCCTCGGGCGCGGAGACATAGTCAACGATGCCCTGAAGCATGGCTTCCGTGCCGATGTTGCTCATCGCGGCGGAGGCGAACACCGGAACGACGGAGCGATCCTTCAGCCCCGCCCTGATACCGGCGACCATGTCCTCCTCGCTCAGCTCCATAGTGTCGAAGAATTTCTCCATCAGCTCCTCGGTCGCGCCTGCGGCGGTCTCCATGAGCGCCTCGCGCAGCTCGGCGATCCTGTCCTCGTCGGCGGCGGGGATCTCGACTCTCGTGACCTTTGCGCCGTTGGTCTTGTATGCGATGTTGTGCACTATATCAATAACGCCCGTGCCGTCGGACATGGGTGCGGTGACGGCGCAGACGATGGAACCGTACTTTGCCTTGAGCGCGTCCACGACAGCATAATAGTCGCCGTGCTCCTCGTCGCACTTTGACACGCAGAACATGGCGGGCAGCTCCGCCGCCTTCAGGTACTTCCATGAGCGCTCTGCACCGACGGAGATGCCGTCCTTGGCGGAGCACAGAATGACGCCGCACTCGACCGCGCGGATGGCGGAGAGCACGTCGCCGGCGAAGTCGAAGTAGCCGGGGCAGTCAAGAACGTTGATCTTGCAGCCCGCGTAGTTCACGGGGGCGATGGAGGTGGCTATCGTTATCTGGCGCTTGATCTCCTCGGGGTCGTAGTCGCAGACGGTGTTGCCGTCGCTGACCTTGCCCATGCGGTCGATCGCGCCGGTGACGAACAGCATACTCTCGGCGAGACTGGTCTTGCCGCTGTTGCCGTGTCCCATCAGGCAGATGTTGCGGATGTTTTTGGTTTCCATGTGTTGCTTCCTCTCTGTCAAAAATTCGCGCTCAAAAATATGTGCGATATAAAAATATGAAAAAAAGATTTTTCAGCATTTCCAAGCTATTATACACTATCCGCCCCCTGCTTTGCAACTATA
This sequence comes from uncultured Oscillospiraceae bacterium, assembly GCA_934572325.1. Lineage (GTDB taxonomy): Bacteria > Bacillota > Clostridia > Oscillospirales > Oscillospiraceae > Limivicinus. The sequence continues at coordinate 99 of CAKTKT010000004.1, read as the reverse complement.
TTTTCACAAAATTATAAGCCCTCTTGTAGGACTACAATACATATTGGACAAGTGAATAAAAAGATATGAAGGATATGGTCTCATGGGTTATAGTTGAGT
>CAKTKT010000003.1 GCA_934572325.1 uncultured Oscillospiraceae bacterium | reverse complement strand
AGCTCGTTCTGCGCATCCTGAAGCAGATTCTCAAAGTAGATAAGATGCTTTAGGTCTTTCAAGCGATACACCTCTTTTATTTTATTGGTAGCCTGCGTATGCGCCTTACCGCGCATACCGACACCTGTTCAAAGTACGCTTACCAAAATGTTAACACATTGTGCCCGCCGCGTCAAGAAAATATCAGTACTTTTTCTATGCAATTTCGCCAAAATGTCTAAAGCCTCGCCGCGCTCGTCTGTTGTGTTTTGTAAAACAAATTTAACAACTCCCCTATTGCCCTTTTCGCTAAAAAATGATATGCTGGGTATAAAGAAGAAAGGGCAGCGTCCGAAAAGTCGCGTCCGTCAAAAACATCAAATCTAATAACGAAAGGGAGCGTGGTCAAAATGGTCAAGCTAATTATGGGGCTGAAGGGCTTCGGAAAGACGAAGAAACTGGTTGACCTTGTTCGCAAGGCAGTGGACGAGGGCAACGGCGACGTCGTTGTCATCGAAAAAGAACGCAAGCTCACCTATGACATCCCCTATCAGGCGCGTCTTATAGACGCGGGCGCTTATGACATCGGCACGTATGAGTTCCTCAAGGGGCTCATCTGCGGCATCCATGCCGGCAATTACGACATTACGCATTTTTACATAGATAATTTCTACAAGCTCGTCGGCGACAAGTCGGAGGCTGCGCTCGCGGCGTTCGTCTCCTGGCTCGACGGCTTCTCCGAGGCGGAGAAGATAGAGTTTTTCATCAGCATCTCCGCCGACCCCGAGACCGTTCCCGAAGCGCTGAAAAAATTCGTGCTCTGATATTACCATATACGCAAGCAGCCTCCCGCTCGCCGCGGGAGGCTGTTTTTTTTTCACTCTATTTCCCTGTACATTGCAGGGGCGTCCGCCTTGTTGGCGGTCTCGCTTATCTGCGTGACCTCCACGCGCAGCGTGCGCTGCCCGAAGGCGATCTCTATAACGTCGCCCACCTTGACCTGATAGCTCGCCTTAGCCTGTCTGCCGTTGACGCTTACTCTGCTGCCGTCGCAGGCCTCGTTCGCCACGCTGCGCCGCTTTATCAGGCGGGAAACCTTGAGGTATTTATCCAGTCTCATATTTTTCACCCGTGTACTATAAAAAACAGCAGCGGGATTTTTCAACCTCGCTGCTGGCAGAAAGCTTCCTGCTTACTTTGCGACTGCGTCCTTGAGCGCCTTGCCGACCTTGAAAGAGGGGACGCGGCTTGCGGGGATCTCGATCTCTTCCTTGGTTCTGGGGTTGCGTCCGATGCGGGCGCCGCGCTCCTTGACGTCAAAGGTGCCGAAGCCGACGAGCTGCACCTTGTCACCCTCGGCGAGGGCTGCGGTGATAGACTCAAAAACGGCGTTGATCGCCTTCTCGCTGTCCTTCTTGGACATACCGGCCTTTTCTGCAACAGCAGCAATGAGTTCGGTCTTATTCATTACATATTCCTCCTAAAAATATATGGCATCTGCCATGATATGATGAGTCTGCCCGAAAATCCGGCAGAATACTCATTTTCTTATGCGGCTTGAGGCTCCACCAAAAGCCGCACGTAGAATTTAGCACATTTCCCCGCCAATATCAAGAGATTTTTCCCCGAAAATGCGGATTTTTTGAAAAAACCGCTCGAAGCTCAGCGCAAATGGAGCAACCTTCCAATTTTGTCGCCGCCTGGGATAAGCGCGAGGTCGTCCTTCACTACCGCTCTCAGGCAAACCGCGGACGCGGCGTACACCGCGACCGCCGCGAGCACCGCGAGCATCATGCACACCGCCGTGCCAAGCCAGTCCGCCGCGCCGATAAAGCGCGCACACAGCCCGTATATCGCCCACGCGGTCAGCCCCATCAGCACGCTCGCCGCGAACGGGCGGGCAAACACTCTGCCGAGATGAGGTCTGTCGTCCAGCGTGCGGCACATGAAGATGTAGTTGAGCGCCGCCATCGCCATATAGCTGACCAGCGTGCCGACCGGCGCGCCGTAGATGTTTATCTCCGGTCTTGCCACGAGAAACCAGTTCACCGCGATCTTCACGCACCCGCCGGAGATCATCGTTATCATCGTCAGCTTCTCCCTGCCGGACGCCTGCAAAACGGCGTTTTCCATCAGCACCATGCACACGAAAAAGCTCGCCGCACCCATGATGCACAGCAGCCCCGGACCTGCGGCGTTGCTGTTGGGATAGAGCACGTTCATTATCGCCTCGCTCAGCACCATCAGCCCCACGCCCATCGGCAGGCTTATCACGGCGGAGATGCGCATCGAGTCCTCGGATATTTTCGCCGCCTCGCCCTTGGCGCGGCGCGCGATCGCGCCGGAGATCGCCGGCACTATCGCAATGGTCAGCGGCGTGATGAACGCCGCCGGCAGGTTGAAGAGCGTCTGCGCCTTGCCGTACACGCCGTATAGCACCTTCGCCTGGTAGTAGCTGAACCCGGCGGCGGACTGCAAACGGTTCATGCAGAGCTTGGAATCAACGCTGTTGAGTATTGCCATGATGCACGCGCCCAGTGCGATGGGCACGCCGATGGTGAGTATATCGTGGATTATCTTGCCCGTGGGATCGACAAGCCCGTCGTCCTCCGGCGTGTCGTTCACATCGACGATGCCTGCGGAATACGGCGCGGCGAGAATATCGTAGTTGCGGCGCTTGTAGACGATCATGTACGCCAGCGACACGACCGAGCCTATGGACACGCCCAGCACCGCGCCCGCCGAGCCGACCGGACGACCCAGCCCCGCCTTCATCGCGGCATACGCGATGATAAGTCCGGAGATGACCTTGAACAGCACCTCCAGCACCTCGTCCACCGTCGTGGGGATCATGTTGCCGTTGCCCTGGCAGTACCCGCGGTACGCGGATACGATGCACACAAGGAGTATCGCGGGACTCATCGCCTTTATGCTCAGCGCGGCGTCGGGGTTTTCAAGATACACCGCCGCGAGCCAGTCCGGAAAGAGGAACATGACAAGCGCAAACGCGAGACCTATCACGAAGAATGTCGCGCGCGCGACGCGGAACGTTTTTTCCTCCTGCTTTGCCCGTCCGTTTGCGTCCGCCTCCGCCACGAGGCGCGACAGCGCCACCGGCAGACCTGCGGTTGCAAGCGTGAAGAAGATGAAATAGATGCTGTACGCGCTGGTGAACATCGAGTACCCCTCGTCGCCGAGGATGTTGCCGAGCGGTATCTTGTATATAAAGCCCAGTATTTTCATTATAATCACGCCGACGGTGAGTATCGCCGCCCCGTGCATATAATTCTGACCCTTTTTCCCTGCCATCGCTCTCCTCCTTGAGAATCCATTTCTTGAGTATCGTTTAGGCTACTATATACTTATATACCCAAAAAATCAAGGCTTTGTCGTCAGCTCAAAGTTTTCGCAGTATATCCCGCGCGACATATACGCCGCTTGCGGAGGCGTGGGACAGCGAATGGGTCACGCCGGAGCCGTCGCCGATGACGTACAGCCCCTTTTCCTTTGTCTGCAATACGCTGTCAAGCTCGACCTCCATGTTGTAGAACTTTACCTCCACGCCATAGAGGAGCGTGTCGTCGTTCGCCGTGCCCGGCGCTATTTTGTCCAGCGCGTAGATCATTTCGATTATGCCGTCGAGTATGCGCTTGGGTATGACGAGGCTGAGATCGCCCGGCGTGGCGGCGAGCGTGGGCGTGACGAAGTTTTCCTCTATCCTGCGCACGGTGCTGCGCCGACCGCGCACAAGATCGCCGAAGCGCTGCACCATCACGCCGCCGCCCAGCATATTCGACAGCCGCGCAACGCTCTCGCCGTAGCCGTTGGAATCCTTGAACGGCTCGGAGAAGTGCTTGCTGACGAGCAGTGCAAAGTTCGTGTTCTCCGTGTGCTTTGACTTGTCCTCATAGCTGTGCCCGTTGACCGTGACAATGCCGTTGGTGTTCTCGTTGACGACGACGCCGTTGGGATTCATACAGAACGTGCGCACCAGATCCTCAAACTTTTCCGTGCGGTAGACGATCTTGCTCTCGTACAGCTCGTCCGTCAGGTGAGAGAATATCTCCGCCGGCAGCTCCACGCGCACGCCGATGTCCACGCGGTTGGACTTTGTGGGTATGCCGAGGCTCTCGCATATGCCCTCAAGCCACTTGCTGCCGCTGCGCCCGACGGACACGACGCAGTCCGTGCAGAAATAGCTCTCCTCGCCCACGCGCACGATATACCCGCTCTCGGCTTTCTCTATGCCCGTGACGGGGGAGTTGAAGTGGAAATCCACCTTGCTTTTCAGCTCGTCGTAGAGGTTGCCGAGCACGACGTAGTTGATGTCCGTGCCGAGGTGGCGCACCTGCGCGTCCAGCAGATGCAGCCCGTTTTCAATGCATTTGCGCTTGATTGCGGTGTTCGCGGTGGAGTAGAGCTTTGTGCCCGCGCCGCCATGGCGGAGGTTTATCCCGTCCACATACTGCATCAGCTCTATGGCTTCCTGCTTGCCGACATATTCGTACAGCGTGCCGCCGAACTGGTTTGTGATGTTGTACTTGCCGTCAGAGAACGCGCCCGCGCCGCCGAAGCCGCTCATGATATTGCACACCGGGCACTTTGCGCAGGTCTTCACCTTCTTGCCGTCTATGGGGCAGCGGCGCTTGTCGAGCGCGCGCCCCAGCTCGAACACGGCGATCTTCAGCCCCCTGTCCGCCTGCGCCAGCTCGTAGGCGGAGAAAATGCCGCCGGGACCCGCGCCGATGATTATAACGTCATAGCTTTTCATGTCAGAAGCCTCCATGTGGTATTGCCGCACCGTTTCTCCGTCTCGAAAGCAGTGCCGTGGGGCAGCCGGTCGGCACTGCGCCGTCCGGCATTTTGCGCATGAAACAGCTCCGCGTTCCCTCTCTGGGAACACGGAGCCGAAAATGTATCCTTATTTAATCTACTACATCCCGCGCGAGAAGTCAAGTGAACGATGTGTGAATGAACGCATGAATTTTGTTGCCTTTACGTCGTTTATGGGGTATACTGAGATATATTTACGCAGGAGGGTCAATTGCCGCATGGAGAAGAGCAGAAAGCAAACTGTCGGCATCGTGCTAATAATGGTGTTCATGATAGTGCTGACCCGCAGGCTTACCGTCACGCACAATATGGAGCTGCACGCAGATGAACACGTTTTCTTCACCGCCGCGCAGAGCCTCAAGGGCTATATCTCCGGCTCATCCCCTGTATACGAGGAGGTCAAGGAGTACCCCGAGGGCGCGATCGTGCTCCAGCTCCCGTTTCATATTCTCACGGCAATAATAAACCGCCTTACCGCGGCGAACATATCCCCGCGCCTCAGCGGGCGCATCGCCGCCGTGTTCTATTTCACTGTGGGCGCGGTGCTCGGGTGCGTGGTTTTTCACCGCTTCTTTTCCAAAAAGCCGTTCCCTCTCGCCGTGTACGCCGCAGTGGTCGTGTTCTCGCTCATACATATCGAGCAGTCCCGCTACGGCACGGGCGACGCTATCTCTTTCGCGCTGCTCATGGCGGTCATATTCCTCACCGCCTCCGCACTGACGGCGGAGAAGCATACCTTTTTGCGGCTGCTCTCCGCGTTTTTCGTGTGCGGCGTACTCTGCGCGGTAAAATACCCTCTCATATATTTCTCCGTCATCCCGATCTTCGGCTGCATAGTGCTCCTGCACGGGCAGCACGGCGGCAGAAAAGCCGCCGTCATCACAGCTGCGGTCGTGCTCGTATATCTCGGCTTTGCCGCCGTCTCCCCAAAGGCGGCGTTCCATTCTTCATATATCATACGCGCCTCAACGCGCGAGCTCGGCGCATATCTCGGCACAGGCATATCACGGCTGACGCTGCTGTGGATAAACTTTATGTGCGTCACGACCTATTCCATGCTCTATTCCGGTCTGCCGCTCATGCCGGTGTTCTTTGTCCTCGGTGCGCGCCGCGCGTGGAAAGAAAGCTCCGCCGCGCCTGTTGAGCTGCTGTTCGGGCGTATTCTGCCGGTCATTATCGCCGTGTTCTTTGCGTATAATCTTACCGCATCGTTCCTCGCAATGCGCTCGTTCTACCCATTCTTTTTCCTTACGGACCTGTACGCCGCCGCATATATCGGCTCTTGGCTTGAATCCGTCGGTGCAAAGCGCGCCGCCGCGTATGCGCTCACGGGCATCATGGTGCTGCGAGGCATATGGCTCGTTGCTGCTCTTGCCGATAGCTCTGACAGCAAGCGTATGGCAGATATGCTAAACCGTGCAGTCAATGACGGCTGGAACACCACCACCATACTTTCCGGCTTCATGATATATCCTGACGGGCTGTACGGCTTTCCAAACGTTCGCGTCATTGATATACGCGACGAGCGCTTCTCCTCGCCCGACACCATGCGTCTGCACAGGGGTGAGCTTTTCATTGCCGGTGCGCGCGACCATTCGATAAGCTCCTTCCAGTTTGCTTTCGTTCCGTTTGACAGCATTTCCGGAGCGGATGAATACGCTTGGGTCGAGTTTTCCGAGGTAAACGAGGAATACTGCGTCGGCAGACTGTATCCGGAGTATTATTACTATCTCTTCGGTTACTGGCTTCGCGGCACGACCGGCACATCCAATGAATTTCCCACCTGTACCATCTACTACCGCGGATAGCGCCCCGCGCATATGAAAACCACCCTCTCGGGTTCATCCGAGAGGGTGGTTTTGCGATCACACGATCACACGATCACACGATCACGCGATCACTTGATGCCGTACTTCCTGTTGAACTTATCGACACGACCGCTGGTATCGACCAGCTTCTGCTTGCCGGTGTAGAAGGGGTGGCACTTGGAGCAGATCTCAACCGTGATGTTGGGCTTGGTGGAGCCGGTCTCGATGACGGCGCCGCAAGCGCACTTGATGGTGGTCTGCTGGTATTTCGGATGGATTCCTTCCTTCATGGTCAATAACTCCTCATCATATGCTGTCATGATTGTGCGCGGCAGTGCCGCGCATAGTTACAAGACGCAAGGAGAATCATAGCACATCGGCGCGCTTATTGCAAGTCCTTTTGCGCGATTTCCGCGATTTTTCCCGCGGAGAGGTAGTAGAGCACGCACGAGGACACCTCCATGCCGAAGATCCGGCGCAGCGCCGCCGCGTAGGCGCGAAGCTGCGGCGCGTAAAATTCGCTGCGGCGCGCGAGCTCCTCGTCCGTGCGGACGCGGTCGGTCTTGTAGTCGATGATGCACAGCGTTCCCCGCTCCTCAAGGCAGCAGTCCACAACGCCCTGCAAAAGCACCTCCTCGCCCGCGGCAGTGCCGAACAGCTCCTGCGCGTCGCAGAGAAGCGAGAATTTGAACTCGCGGTGCAGCGCGTCAGCCGCGCGCATACGCTCGCCCAGCGGCGAGGCGAAAAGGGCGTATATCGCTCCGGCGTCCACCGCCGCCGCCTCGCGCGCACTGAGGAAGCCCTCGCGTTCAAGCCGCGCGATCTCATCCACTACCTCCTCCGTCGAGGCGGTTTTCTCAAAGTCCATGCATTGCAGCGCAAGATGCGTCGCCACACCGCGCTCCGCCCCCGTCACGGGCTTGTCAACGCGCGCGAAATCCGGCATGGGGAAAAACGTGTGCCGCTCCGGCAGCAGGGCTGCCGCTTCGCCGTCGTTCTCCTCGCCGCGCCCCTTCAGCTCCGTCGCCGTGACCTTGGACGGCAGCGCCCCCGCCGCGCGGTGCGGATAGGAAAACGCGAGCCGCCGCTCAAGCTCCGCGCGCGCGGCGGGGTCGGCGGGGAGGCTCTCCGCGCTCTCCGTCTCCCGTGCGTTCGCACCCTCGCCGCTGCACAGGCATATTTTCAGATGCCGCTGCCCGTCGGCAAGCGCGGCGTATATCAGCCAGTTGACCGGCGCGGACGCCGAGGCGAGCACCTCGCTTGCCATGGGGCTCGTCACCGCGGCGGACGAGCTTTCTATCAGCTTTTCCGGATCCTTCACCGCCGCCGTCATGAAAAGCCGCTCGCGCGCTCTCGTCAGCGCCACATACAAAAGCCGCATCTCCTCCGACAGCATCTCCCGCTCAAGGCGCAGACGGATCGCACTGCGCGCAAGGCTTGGGTACTCCACGCGCCGCGCGAGATCCGTTACCTTCGGTCCAAGCCCCAGCTTCGGGTGGACGAGCACCGTGTCGCGGCTGTCCATGCGGTTGAACGCATGCGCCGTGTCGCACAAAAACACCACCGGAAACTCCAGCCCCTTGGACTTGTGCACCGTCATTATCTGCACCGCCGACGCGCTCGCCGCGCCCGTGCTCGGCTCCTGCCCGCGCTCGGCGAGCCGGCGCAGCCACTGCACGAAGCGGTGCACCCCGCGATAGCCCGTCGCGTCAAAGCGCTCCGACAGCTCTATCAGCTCCAGAAGATTCGCCCGACGCTGCGCCCCGTCCGACATTGCCGAGCACAGCGCCAGCATATCCAGCTCGTCCACGAGCTGCCACAGCAGCTCCGCCGCCGTGAGGTCGGGCGCGAGCGCACGAAAGCGCGCGAGCACCGCCATGAACCTTGCGCCGGCGCGGCTGTTTGCGGCATATGCCGCGAGCGCCGCGTACAGATCGCCCTTCGTGTCGCAGGCGCGCACGGCGGCGAGCTGCTCCGGCGTGAAGCCGAACGCGGGAGAGCGCAGCGCCGCGATGAGCGGGATGTCCTGATGCGGGTTATCTATCACCGCCAGCATCGACATCACGCCCGACACCTCCACCGACGTGAAGAACCCGCCGCCCTGCCCCGCCGCCACGGGTATGCCCATCGCGGCAAGCTCGCGGCGGTATATCGCGCCCACGGAGTTTGCCGAGCGCATCAATATCGTAATATCGCCGTAATCCAGCGCCCTGCCGCCGATCTCTATGCCCTCGCTCATCAGGCGCAGTATCTCCCAGCCGACACGGCGCGCCTCAAGCGCCGTTTTGTCCGGTCGCTCGTCGTCGTCGGGAGAAGCCCCCGCGTCCACGAGCAGCAGCTCCGGCACGGGAACGCCGCCCTCATACGCTGCCCCTGCGCGAAGACAGGCGGCAGCGTCATAGTCTATCTCCCCCAGCTCGCGCGACATACACTGGGAAAACACCGCGTTCGCGCAGTCGAGTATCTCCCGGCGCGAGCGGAAGTTCTCCTGCAATATTATCCGTCTCGGCTCGCCGGGCGCGGCGGCAGCCGCATCGGCAAAGCGCGTGTACTTCTCGGTGAATATCTCCGGATCTGCAAGGCGGAAGCGGTATATCGACTGCTTGATGTCGCCCACGAGGAAGAGCCTGCGCCCTCCGTCGGACACCGCCTTGAATATCGTGTCCTGAACCTGGCTCACGTCCTGATACTCGTCCACCATGACCTCGGTGAAGCGCGCGGACATACGCGCGGCAAGCTCCGTGGGGCTGCCGTCCTCGTTCGTCAGCAGACGCGCCGCGATATGCTCCAGATCCGAGTAGTCCGCCAGCCCCGCGCGGCGCTTGGCAAGCGTATACTGCGCGTCGAAATCCAGCGTCAGCTCCAGCAGGGCGCGCATGGCGGGCGCGGTCGTGCGCATCTCGTGCAGAAGCTTCTCCGACGGCGCGGCGAGCGTCGTCTCTATCGCCTCCATCGCCTTTTTGCAGGCGCTGCGCCGCGCCTTGACGCGCTCAGAGAGCGCCGCATCGGGCGTATTGCGCAGTGCGCCGAGGCGGGGGAACGTTATCGGAAAGCACCCGCGCGCCCTGTCCCAGCCAAGCTCCAGACAGCGCGCAAGCTCGCGTATCTCGTCCGCCGTCTCGCTCACGCTCGGCATATACGCCGCGCTTATCTTCTCGCTCGCCGCCATCGCCTGCATGAGAGCGTCCATTTCGCCGCTCCAGTAGCGCGCAGAGCGCGCGGCGGCAGAGAGTATCTCCCGCCCCCACGGCGTGTCGCCCGCATCCGCAGCGCCGCGCTCCAAAAGCGCCGTCTGCTCGCGCGCCCATGCCTCCGGACGCGCGTGGCACTGCATCTTCTCATGCAGCGTCAGCACCAGCGCGCCGAGGCGACTGTCGTCGCGCCCGACGCCGACGGTGTCCGCCAGCAGCAGGAAGCCGGCATAGTCGCCGCTCTTGGCGTAGCGCGCCTCCAGCACGCGCTCCAGCGCCGCCGCCCTCATGCCCGCCGCGCGCTCATCGTCCACAATCTTAAAGTCCGGACTAATGCCGGCGATGTGGCTGTTCTCGCGCAAAAGCGAGGCGCAGAACGAGTGTATCGTGCCTATCTGCGCCCTCTGGCACAGCGCGCTCTGCCGCCGCAGACGGCGCGACGCGGGATCGTTTGCAAGACGCGCGGCAAGCTCGTCCATTATCCTGCCGCGAAGCTCCCCCGCCGCGGCGCGCGTGAAGGTTATTATCAGAAAGCTGTCGAGGTCGGCGGGGCGCTCCGCGTCCGTGACATAGCCCATCAGCCGCTCGGTGAGCACCTTTGTCTTGCCGCTGCCCGCGCCCGCCGAGACGAGCACCGTGCTGCCGCGCGTGTCGATCGCGCACTGCTGCGCCGCCGTCGGTTTGAAATCAGCCATTGTCGTCGTCCTCCCCCTCCAGCATGCTCCACACCTTGTCGGGTCTCAGCCGCGCGAGATAGCGGCAGCTCTCGCCGTTCTCGCCGTCGGCAAAGTGACAGGCGTCGAAATAATCGCAGTTGACGCAGGCGTTCTCGCGCTGGGCGCGGTAATAGGGGTCCGCCGCGATGCTCCCGCGCCTGAGCTCGCCCGACATCTCCGTCAGGCGCTTTTTTATGTGCCGCGCCAGCAGCCCGAAGCGCGCCGCCGTGGCGACCTCGTCCGCCGCGGGCACGCCGTTTTTGAAGTGCACGGGGATGTAGCGCTTGTCCGCGCCGCGCTCCCACGCCTCCATCAGCTCGCTGTCGTCCAGCACGAGCCCGCTGCGGCGTATTGCGTCAATGCGCTTTTTATCGAGCTCGGTGTCCTCCGCGTCGCGCCGGAGCGAGAGCATTGCGTTTCGCGCGGGAACATACATCACGCCTGCGGGCACGGTCTCCGCGCCGTAGAGCTTTTCCCCGTTCTCGCCGAGGGCAAAAAGGTACAAAAGCATCTGCAAGCCCATGCCGTACCATATGTCCGCCATGGAGAATTTCTTCTTGCCGGTTTTATAGTCCACAACGCGCAGATACAGCTTCCCGTTGTGCATCCAGCCGTCCACCCTGTCGGCAACGCCCGTGAGCGTCACGCTCCCCTCGCCGTCGCCCAGCTCCACCGGCGGCAGCTTCTCCGCGCGGGAAAAGTCCAGCTCGAAATCCAGCGGCTCGAAATCCGAGCGGCGCAGCTCCTCCGCCATGTCCGCCACGATCTGCCGCACATCGCGCGTCAGGCGGCGGAAGAGGTAGACAAAGCGCGCGCTCTTCTCCTCAAAGTCGTTGAGCTGCGTGTGGATGTACGTATCGACGTGACGGGTGCATATCCTCGTCAGCTCCCCGTCGTCCACCTTGTGCCAGCCGCCGCGCGACTTTACCTCCCGCGCGGTCTCCTCCAGCACGAAGTGCATGAACGTGCCTATCTCCGGCGGGGTGAAGCCCGCCGGCTCATACGGCTTTGCGCGCAGACCGTACTGACAGAAGTAGGCGTATCTGCACGAGGCGAATTTATCTATCCTCGACGCGCTCAGCCGCAGACGCTCGCCGTAGAGACTGCGCACTGCGGCGGGGCTGAGGCTGCCGCGCGTCATGTCCGCCGCGCGTGCTATCGCCGCGCTACGCTCCGGCTGGGTCTCGCGGAAGTACTCCGCCGCCGCGCGCTCCGCGCCCGTGCCGCCGTGCACCGCGTGCGCGGCAAGCCCCAGAGCCGGAGCGGGGGCGGACATACGCGCGTCCTCCAGCCGCCCCTGATGCGGCACGGCGCCGAAGAGCGCCGCCGCGCGGTTATACACGAACGCCGGACGAATGCTCTCTCCGTCGCCGTTCGTCATGGGGCAGAGCATCGTAAGACTCTCCGACGGGAGCGTAAGGCAGTTATATATAAGCGAAAACTCGCGCCACAGCTCGCTCTCTCCGCCCCCGCCGAGATCTATCCCCCGCTCGGAAAGGCGCGCGCGCTCCGCATCGGAGAATACGCCCGCCTCCTCGTCCGCGCGCGGCAGACGCTCGTCGCTCGCGCCGAGGACGAGAAGATGCTTTATGCTGCGGCGGCGCATACGGTCAAAGTCGCCCGCGGACACCGCATCGAGCGAGACGGGTATCGTGCCGACGTCGTATTTTGAAAGCGTGAGATTGAAAAGCCGCCCGAACTCCTCGCGCGTCATCTCACTTTCGCCGAGGATGGCGGCGCTCTGCTCGAGCGCGGCGGTGATGATGCCCCAAAGCTGCACATACTCCTGCGCGAGCGCGCCGCGCCCCTCCTCCGCCAGCGCCGCCGCGCGCGTTTTTAAAAGCTCCGGCAGCTTCAGGCGCGCAAAGAGCGTCGCAAGCGCCGCCGCCTGTTCCTGCGCGGTCTCCGCTGCGGCGCTCTCCCGCTCAAAGCCTAGCAGGGGCGCGGCAAGGCGGCGGCGCAGAGCGTTTATCCGCTCCAGCCGCGCGAGCGCCTCGTCGGTATACTCCGCGCCGTAGCCGTCGGGGTGCTGACGCCAGTCGTCCGTCCGCGCCCACGCGCCGCCGCGAAGCTGCCACTTGAAGATGTACGCCTCCAGCTCGTCGCACTCGTCCGCCGTCAGCCCGGTCAGCCCCGTGTGCATATAGCTTATCACATCGTCGATGTCCCAGCCGCCGCCCGCTATCTCATACACCAGCGACACCAGCAGCGGCAGCGGCTTATACAACAGCTCGCTCTTTTTCGCGGTGAACAGCGGCACGCCGTAGTGCCGGAATATGCTTTCAAGCATACCGCGGTAATCGTCAAAGCCGCGCACCGCCACGGCGACGTCGCGCCAGCGCGCGCCGCGCTCGCGCACGAGCTCAAGCGCCTTTGCCGCGGCAAGCTCGCACTCGGCGCTCATGCTCTCCGCCGTCACAAGCTCGACGGCGCACTCGCCCTCAAAGCGCGCGGAGGAGTAGGAGAACATATTGTCGGCAAAAAAGCGCAGGGAAGCGTGCTTGCCGACCGCGCCGTCAAGCCTTCTCTCGCGGTGCTCCGCGCCCAGCTCCTCCGCCATGGCGATGAGGGCGCGCCCCGCCCTGCGGCTGAGGGCAAAGACCTCGCTGCCGTCCGTGAGCGAATCGACCGTGAGACACACGCTCACATCCGCGCCGCAGCTCAAGAGCGCGCGGATGACCGCCGCCTCCTGCGCGGTGAAGTCGATAAACCCGTCGATATAGATATGGTGCGCCGCGCCTATGCGGCTGTGCGGTATCTGCTGCGCGAGCACGGTCAGCGCGTCGGCGGGATCGGCGCGCCCGTTGGCAACGACGGCGTCATACGCCTCGCTTATGAGCGCAAGATCCGTGAGCTTATCGCCGAGGCTGTCGTCCAGCTCCGCCGCGGCGGCGGCAAGCGCCTCGGGTGTGATGCACGCCGCCTTCAGCTCGTCCACGGCGGCAAGCAGCAGCGCCTGAAGCTCCGCGCGGCGCGCCGCGGCGGAATAGACGCGCAGACGGCTGCCCACGCCCGCCGCAGCGAGCGCCATGCACAAAAGCCGCCCGCCCTTGTCAAGATGCTTTGCCGCCCCGCCGCCCAGCTCGCTTTTGAGCCTTCTGGCAAGCGCGGTGAAGCTGAACACCTCCGCATAGCGCGAAACGCTGTCGCCGCATACGCGCCCCAGCTCGCGCTCCGCCTCGTGGCTGTACTGCTCCGGAACTATCAGCAGCCGCTGTCCCTTGCGCCGCACGACGGCGGCGTTTATCTCGTCTATCACGGCGGCGGTCTTGCCCGTGCCCGCCCTGCCGGTTATGAGAGTGAGCATATCCGCTCCCCCGTTTCCTCTTATCTTATAATATATTGATTATATCCGTCTGCCCCGACCGCGTCAAGCCATGCAATTTTTTGTGTACTTTTGCGGTTTTTATGATATAATGCGTGACATGAGAAGATGGCTGTCGATCCTGCTCGCGGCGGTGCTGCTTGCGTATACGCTCTCAAGCTGCAGCGGGCATATTATACAAAAGAACACCTTGGAAAAGCCGGCGCTCTCGCCTGCGGCGCGGCTGCTGACGCTGGCGGAGTGGTCGGCAGGGGGCGACCGCCCCGCGCTCACATTCAGCGCGGACGGCACGGGCACTTATGCCGCCGCGCCCTTCGCGTGGACGGAGGAGGGCGGCGCGGTGTCTCTGCGCTTTTTCCCGGGCTGTGCTGACGGCGCGGCGCGCACGGCAAGGCTGACCGCCGACGGCGGTGCGCTGCACCTCACGCTCGGCAGGACGGAGTATGCCCCCGCGTTCCTCACCCCGCCCGTCGCGCAAGCCGCCCCCGCCGAGCCGCAGCCGACGGAGGAGGAGCTGCTGGGTCAGAAGATCGCGGAGTACGCCTCCGGCTATATCGGCTGGAAGTATAAATACGGCGGCAAGTCGCCGGATACGGGGTTCGACTGCTCCGGCTTCGTATACTATATCTATGAGCAGTTCGGCTACCGGCTGGAGCGCGTGGCGAACGATCAGGCGAAGCAGGGCGTGGAGATTGCGCATGAGGACGTCATGCCCGGCGATCTGCTGGCGTTCTACAGCTCCGGAAAATATGTCGGGCATATCGGCATATACATAGGCAAGGGGTACTATATCCACGCCATGGGCTCCGCCTACGGCGTGGTGCTCACCTCGCTTGAGGACGAATACAGCAAGCGCGATTATACCGCGCGGCGCATCGTCGGCTGCAAGGACTTGCTGATCAAAAACGCGGGAGCGACCGTTGAGTGACCGATCGCTCCCGCGATATTTTTTTCTATTTTTTCAAGCTGCCCTTCACATCCGGCAGCTTCTCGCTCGGATCGCCGACGTGGTGGGCGTTGGTGTGGACGTTGATGTACTGCGCCTTGAGCTTTGAATAGAGTATGGTCTGGCTGGAGTACAGCCCGCCGTAGCCGGAGAGCATATAGCTCACGCCGCAGGCGAGCGCGAAGTACAGCACCCCGCCCCCGCCGAAAAGCTCAATGGACAGAAACGTTGACGCGACGGGGCAGTTCGTCGCGCCGCAGAAAACGCACACCAGCCCCAGCGCCGCGCCGAACGACGCAGGCAGACCCAACAGCGGCGCGGCGGCGCAGCCGAACGTCGCCCCCACGAAAAAGCACGGCACGACCTCGCCGCCCTTGAACCCCGCCGCGAGCGTCACCGCGGTGAACAGCATTTTCAGCGCGAACGCCTCCGGCTTCACGCGCCCCTGCTCAACGGCGGCGGTGATAACGTCCATGCCCGCGCCGTTATAGTCCGTCGTGCCGCAGATGAGCGTCAGCGCCACGACGGCAGCCCCGCCCACGGCGGCGCGGAGCCACGGGCTTGGGATATGCCTTTTCATGTGCCGCGCCGAGGTGTGCAGCAGCGTGCAGAACAGCGCCGACACCCACGCGCACAGCGCCGCGAGTATCGCCGCGCGCACGAGATAGGACGAGGAGAGCGCGGGGATGACCGCCGTAAAGCGTACCGGCGCAACGCCCAGCCACATCGACAGCCCATAGGCGAAAAGCGAGGCGGTGAAGCAAGGGATGAACGCCGCGTGGTACAGCTCGCCCACGCTTATCGCCATGATGGCAAACATCGTTGCGGCGAGCGGCGTGCCGAAGAGCGCGGAGAAAAACGCCGCCATGCCGCACAGCGTTCCCGTGCGCGTGTCGCGGTCGTCAAGGCGCAGCGTCCGCGCCGACCAGTAGCCTATCGTTCCGCCCATTTGCAGCGCCGCGCCCTCGCGTCCGGCGGAGCCGCCGCACAGGTGCGTCAGCACCGTGCCGATGAATATCGACGGCACGAGCCTTGCGTTCAGCGGCTTTCCCAGATGCACCGCGTCTATAATATCGTCCGTGCCCAGCCCCTCGGTGCGCAGCACGCGGTACACCGACGCGACAGCCGCGCCTGCCAGCGGCAGCAGATAGATAAGCAGACCGTTCGCCTCCCTCAGGCGCGTCACATAGCCCACGCTCAGCGCGAATACAGCCCCGACAAGTCCGCACAGCGCCCCCGTCAGCGCCGCCACGGCAAGCCATTTGCCCAGCGCCGCAGCGTACAGCCGCGCCTCATTTATGAATTTACGCACCGCGTCCATAGGCTCTCTCCCCGTATTTCATAAAGCCGCTTTATTTTACGCCATCATGCCGCAAAAAGCAACAAAAAAGCTGTGGGAAAACCGCTCCCACAGCTTTTTTTGGGTTACTATACACGTCAGGCGCTGAGCTTTTTGTTCTCCGCGGAGCGTATCGCAAGAAGCGTGCCCACGGTCAGCGCCGCGCCGAACACGAGGCTGACCGCCGCGTTCTGCACGAAGCCCGCGAAAATGTACGTCACGAAGCTCAAAGCCGCGACAGTGACGGCGTAGGGGAGCTGTGTGGTGACATGGTCGAGATGGTTGGTCTGCGCACCGGCGGACGCCATGATGGTCGTGTCGGAGATGGGGGAGCAGTGATCGCCGCAGACAGCGCCCGCGCAGCAGGCGGATATGCCGATGATGAGCAGAGGGCTGTCGCTGGGGAAGATGGCGGTGACGATGGGGATGAGTATGCCGAACGTGCCCCACGACGTGCCGGAGGCGAACGCCAGAATACAGGCGACGACGAAGATAACGGCGGGCAGCATATTGTAAAGGCTCTGCGATGCGCCGAGCATAAGATCGTGCACGTACTCCGCCGCGCCGAGGCTGGAGGTCATAGTCTTGAGGGAGACCGCCATCGTGAGGATGATGATGGGCGGCACCATCGCGATAAAGCCCTTGGGCACGCACTCCATCGCCTCCTTGAAGCTCATAAGGCGGCGGGCAAGCATATAAATGACGATAAGCACAAGGGAGATCACGCCGCCCCACGGAAGCCCCACAAAGGCGTCGGTGTTGCCGAACGCGGCGACGAAGTCGCCGGCGCAGTCCGTGCCGCCCCATGCGTCAACGCCGTAGAAGCCGCCGACGTAGAGCATGCCCACGGTGCACGCAATGATGAGAATGCACACGGGGAGGACGAGGTCGATAACGCGCCCCTTGGGGTTGACGGCGGAAGCGCCCTCCTCGCTCTCCAGCGCGCCGAGGTCGCCGTTGAGCCGGGCGTTCATCTCGTGCAGGCGCATAGGACCGAAATCAAATTTCATAAGGGTTATGGCGATGATGAAAACAAAGGTCAAAAGCGAGTAGAAGTTATACGGTATCGCCATGACGAAAAGCTGGATGCCGGAAACGCCTATATCGAGGTCGGACGCGACGCCCGACACCGCCGCCGCCCACGAGGATATGGGCGCGATCATGCACACGGGCGCGGCGGTCGCGTCGATGAGGTAGGCGAGCTTTGCCCGCGAGATTTTGTGCCCGTCCGTGACCGGACGCATGACAGAGCCGACGGTCAGGCAGTTGAAATAGTCGTCAATGAAGATGAGCACGCCCAGCACGAAGGTGGCGAGAGACGCGCCCACGCGGGTCTTGATGTTCTTCTCCGCCCAGCGCCCGAACGCGGCGGAGCCGCCGGAGGCGTTGACGAGGGCGACGATTATGCCCAGCAGCACAAGGAAGAGGAAAATGCCCGCGTTGTCCGCAATGGCGGCGATAAGCCCGTCATTGAGCGCGACGTCCAGCGTTCCGACGGGGGCGAAGTCGGCGCAGAACATCGCGCCGATGATAACGCCGATGAAGAGCGCGGAGTACGCCTCCTTGATGATGAGTGCCAGCACTATTGCCACGAGCGGCGGCACGAGCGCCCAGAAAGTTCCGTACATCAAATGTACCTCCGAAATAAAAAAGTCATGAACAGAGCAGACACTGTTCATGACATACAAATCCCTTGACCGTCCGACAGCTCTCCACCCCGTGCGGGATGACAGTCCGCGGGATATTGTCCCGCGTCCCAGGCGCAGCGCGCCGGAAACCGCGCTGCCCTTCGGCGGCAGACCCTTTCGCCCCCGGCGTTCCCGCGCCTTGCATGGGGCTACTCTTGACAGCCGCACCTCTATCTAACTATGTTCACTGCCGACATTATACAGCCAATATTCAAAATGTCAACAGCTTTTGCGGCATATTTCGCTTCTCGGTGCATATACTATGCAAAATGATGGACTTTGCGGTGAAATATTTTGCCCTCACGGGCGATGATATGAGCTCCGGCGGCTTCGGGCTGTTCTCATGGGGGCATATCGCGTGGCTCGCGGCGGGGGCGCTTCTCGCGCTCATAATGTGTCGGGCGTACCTCGCCGCCCCTGCGGCAGGGAGGCGTCGGCTGCGGCTCGCGGCGGCGCTCGGTGCGCTCACGGTGGAGCTTTCGCGCGCGGCGCTGCTCGCGTGCACGGGGCTGTACGGCGTTGACCGGCTGCCGCTGCACCTGTGCGCGCTGGCGGTGTACATCTGCGCGTGGCACGCTCTGCGCGGCGGCGAGCTGACGGGGCAGTTTCTCTACGCCTTTTGTATGCCCGGCGCGCTCTTTGCGCTGCTCTTTCCAGACTGGCGCGTCTACCCGCTCGCGTCGTTTCTGACCCTCGCGGGCTTTGCGGGGCATTTTCTCACCGTCGGCTATGTCATAATGCAGACGCTCGCCGGAGAGATCGTTCCCGACATACGCCGCGCTCCGGCGTGTCTGGGCGCGATGCTCGCCCTCGCCGCGCCCGTATTCATATTTGACCGCCTCACCGCCACGAATTATATGTTCCTCAACTACCCCTCCCCCGGCTCGCCGCTGGAGTGGTTCTCGTTTCTCGGACGTCCGGGCTATATCCTCGGCTACTTCCCGCTCATCTCCGCCGTGTGGGCGGTGATATACGCGCCGTTTGTATCTGCTCCGCGACAGAACAAGCCGGTCACATAAAAAGAGGCGGACCGAGCATAACGCCAGTCCGCCAAAACAGGGTTGTGGGATAAAGATATGAGCCTGATCTCCCGTGGGAGATCAATTGGATAAGCTGTGAGTATAATGTAGCACTGCGGCGGGCAATTGTAAAGAGCGAACGGGCACTAGTTTTGTCGAACGCGATTTTTTGGCATAAATTCTTCCCGTCGGGGCAGACTATGGAAGAAACCATACGGCGCGCGGCGCATTGCCGCGCCGCAAGAGAGGAGTTCTTTTTACATGGTAATGGATCGCATAGCTCTGATACTGACGATTATCGGCGGCATCAACTGGGGCAGCGTTGGTCTTTTCCGCTTTGACGTCGTCGCGTGGCTGTTCGGCGGTCAGACGGCGACCGTCAGCCGCGTCGTCTACACCCTCGTGGGGCTGTCCGCGCTGTGGTGCGTGTCGCTGCTGTTCCGCACCGACTCCGTCACCGACGACGGCATGTGAGCTTGAAGGTACTGTAGCAAAACAGATTTTCTCGGTATTTGACTCAACTTTTTAGTGGGAGAAAGCGCAGATTTCTGCGATTTCTCCCACTATTCTTAATTCTAAAATAGAGCGCCCGCCAGCGGCGCGTCAGCGGACATAGCCGAGAGCGCCCCTGTACCAGCCCGACCAGCCGCCGTGCTTGACGAGACAGCCACGGCTCGTCTCCTCAACCACGCGCACAATGTCGCCCGCCTTCAGCGGCAGCACATAGTCCGTGCTGTCGTTGCAGTCGGTATACTCGCTGTCGGAGAAGAGGTATTTCGTCAGTATGTCCATCTCGTACCCCGTGCGCACATGGCGGCAGCGGGAAAACTCCTCCCCGCGCTCCAGCACGCGCACCCTACTGTCGCCCCAGCGGATGTAGTACGACTGCCCGCCCTCATCCTGATCGTCGAGCACGACGCGCTCCGGAAACGGATCGTAGGCGACGAAGCTGAAATTCTCGCTGTATTTATTCGGGATGATAAAGGCGTTGAGCTGCCCGTCGTCCTTGAGGACGCACGCGCCATCAATGCTGACCGTCTTATGCGCGCGGTCAACGATTGGGTTGGCGCAGACCTTGTCCGTGCCGTAGAGCTGCACGGGATAGTGCCCGACAACGACCCATTTATCAAAGCTGCGCCCGAGCGTCATAAACCGGTCACAGCGCACAAGCTCCTCCACCGTATGCTCGCGCAGGGGCTTCGCGGGATCCGCCGCCGCGTGGGCGAAGATGAAATTCTCCGTCTCTATCGCATGCGGGATGGACGCGAGGAAGCGCCATTCCGGCTCAAACGCGAGGGCGATCTCGCGCTTGCAGACGGTGAAGCTGCCCGTCTCAAAGAGGTCGAGCCCGGCGGCGTTGAGCATATCCCAGAGTATGCCGCTCTTTTTGTGCAGTATGTAGTGCATGAGGTGCTCGTCCATATGCTCGTTGTTTTTGAATATCGTGCACCAGTCGTCGCAGTTGCCGCACACGGTGCGGACGTTGCCGCCGCGCGAAAGCTCCATTATATACCTCAGCGTGCCAAGGCTGTCCGCGCCCTTTTCGAGGAAATCCCCGTCGATGATAAGCTCATCCTCCGCGCCGAAGCCAGCCCTTTTCAGCACGCCCTTGAGATATTCAAGATTGCCGTGTATATCCGACACGACGATTATCCGCCGCCCCTCCGGTATGCGGAGCGTCTCTATGACCGCGGGTCTGTCCTCAAACATATGCCTTGTCACCAAGCCTGCACCCCATCAGTAAAAGTGTTCCGTTCGCGCACCGCTCCTCGGCGATGCGCTCAAAGCCGCAGCTATCATAAAAGCGCAGCGCGTCCTCGTTCTCGCGCGCGACGTGCAGCCGAAGCTCGCGCCGCCCCATGTTCGTGTACGCCTTTATCGCCCGCGCGAGAAGCTGTATGCCGTAGCCCCTGCCGCGGTAGTCCTCGCGCAGCCAGATAAGGCTTATCCAGCCCGTGCCGTCCGCCGCGCCGCGCCGCGTGTCCATATCCACCAGCCCGACAGGGTCGTCCGCGTCCAGTATTTTCAGCACCGCGCCGTGGTCGGCGTCGTGATGACCGCGCGCCGCGGCGAGGTACACGCTCTCATCATATCCCGTCAGCCCGCCGTGCGCGGCGCGCCATGCGTCGGCGTAGGCGGCGGCGTAATACTCCCGCTCCGCGCGCGGGTCGAGCGGCGCGTCGCGCAGGGCGCTGAGCCTGCGCCACACGGGGCTGTTGAGCGCGGCGAGGTGGGCGCAGTCGTTCTCCCCTTTCACGCTGAACGCGCCGCCGTCATACTCCAGCGTCGTGACGGAGGTGTTGAAGAATATGGGCAGCGTGTCCACATCGTCCATCGGTATGCCGGTTATCCCCGACATGATGCAGCGTATCGTCACGCCGTGGCTCACCACCGCGACGCGCCCGCCGTCATGCCGCGCGGCAATGTCGCGCAGCGCGGGATAGGCGCGGCGCTGCACGTCCGCGAACGTCTCCGCGCCGGCTATACGCCACTGCGACGGGCGGCGGACGAATTTCTCCGCCTCGTCGGGAAAGTCGTGAAACACGTTGCCGAAAAAGCACGCCTCCCACGGTCCGACGTCGATCTCGCGCAGGCGCTCGTCAATGCCGAGCGTGAGCGGGTGGTACTTCGTCACCGCGCCCGCCGTCATCCGCGCGCGGTAGAGGTCGCTGGAATACACCGCGTCTATCGGCACATCGCGCAGACGCTCCGCCAGCGCGGCGATCTGCTCCCACCCGTGGGCGGTCACGTCTCCGTCCCAGTGCCCCTGCATCATGCGGTAGAGGTTGCCCTCCGCCTGCGTATGCCGTATGAGTAAAATTTCTGTCATAAACTTGTGCCTCCATGCCTTGACCTTGTGCGAGGAATACAGTATAATGTGTAAATATAGAGAGAAAAGATATAATATCCGCAAATTCGCGTATGCGGTTATTATACCTTTAAACCCTCCTTCGCACAAGTACCGAGTTTCTGTAACAGGAGGGATTTGCGGGTTCGGGAGACCCGCGGGGGTAAAAGAGTATGGTCAGAGCGGCGGCATTGGTGTCCGGCGACGGGGCGAAGCTCCAGGCGATTTTGGACTCCATGTACTTTAAGGAAATTGAAAATTTTGAGCTTGTGGCGGTCATCTCGCCGGAGAAGGACGTCTACGCGATGAAGCGCGCGCTCAACGCCGGCGTTCCGGCGTATGTGGTCGATCCGGAGCTTTTCCCGAATATGACCAGCCACAGCATGGCTATCGCCAACAAGCTGCGCGACATGGATATCGAGCTTGTCATTCTCGCGGGCTACAATCTTCCGCTCGGCGTTGTGCCCTATCAGTTCAAAAACCGCATGATCGGCACTTACCCCGCCATGTACCCCGCGTTTGAGGACGTTGAGGGCGATGTGTGCCGCGCGGCGCTTGAGCGCGGCGTGAAGATGACCGGCGCGACGGCGTACTTTGCCGACGGCGACGGGCGCGTGGGCAACATCATTCTGCAAAAGGCGGTGGAGGTTCTGCCCGCCGACACGCCCGACAGCCTCCGCCAGCGCGTCATGGAGGAGGGCGAGTGGAAGATCCTCTCCCAAGCGGTCGCGCTCTACTGCGCGGGCAAGCTCTCCATCCACGGCAACCGCGTCGTGATAGGAAAATAAATACATATATACGTCAAAAAAGCTCGCCGCCGGCGAGCTTTTTTGACGTATCGTATTGTTTTCCGTCAGTCCACGCGCTCCTTGCCCCAGAAGAACAGGGCGACGGTGCCCGGACCCGTGTGCGCGCCTATCGTCGTGCCGACGGAGAATATCTGCACCCTGCCGTTGAGCTTGGGGAAGCGCTCCTCTATCAGATCCGCGACGGCGCGCGCGTCGTCATAGCACGCCGACTGCGAGATGAAGCACTTGCCGGAGTAGTCCAGCCCGTCGTCGGCGTTCTGCTCCATCTTGGCGACGATCTCTTTTATGACGCGCTTTTTGGTGCGGATCTTGGCGCGCGGGATGAGCCGACCGAGGTTGTCCATGTTCAGCAGCGGGCAGATCTCCAGCAGTCCGCCGAACACCGCCGCGGTCTTGGATATTCTGCCGCCGCGCACGTAGCTTGTGAGATCGGTGGAGAAAAACCAGTGGTGCAGCCTGAGCCTGTTCGCCTCTATCCACACGGCGAGCTCGTCCGCGCTCACGCCCTCGTCGCGCTTCGTGGCGGCGGTGTCCATCAGCAGCCCGTAGCCGGAGGACGCGCCTAGAGAGTCAATGATGTGTATCGTGCGCTCGGGGTAGCGCTCCTTGAGGATGGAGGCGGCGTTGCGCGCGGAGTTAATCGTGCCGGAAATGCCGGACGAGAGGCAGACATGGACAATGTCCTTCCCCGCCTCGAGAAACGGCGTGAAGAAATCGACATACTCGGAGATGTTGACCTGCGAGGTCTTTGTCTCCGCGCCGTCGGCTATCTTCTTGTAGAACACGTCAAACGGCATGCTCTCGCCGAGATCGTCGATATACTCCTCGCCGTTGATGGCAAAGTGGAAGCAGACATAGTGTATGCCGCGCGCGTTGAAGTGCTCCTTCGTCAGATCCGCGGTCGAGCAGCAGCTCAAAATATAATCATTCATTATAATTGCCCCTTTTATCACAGTTTACCGGCATTATATTCCCTGCGCGCCGCCGCCGCAAGCTATTGTTCCGCTCCCCCGCTCTACCGGAGAGAAAGCGCGGGTAGAGCCGTTCTATCGCGGCTCTACCCGTATCGTGCGCGTTCTACGCCATGTAGAATTATATGGTTATTATTCCGGTTTTCTGCGTTTCGCGGGCTTTTTCTGGATGTTGCATGCCAGAAAAACAATGACGACGGCGGGCGCGGCGATGATGAAAAGCTGCCACGGCTTGTAGCTGGGTATGAGAAAGTAGAGCATAACGAAAATGGAGAATACAAACGCCGCGATGACGTATTGCAGGCGCTTCACCTTTTTGAAAGCGCACATCAGTATCATCAGCACGAGCAGCGACACCGGCAGCGCGATGGCGAAGATGCGCCACCATATCACGCCCGCCGCGAGCCAGAGCGCCACGAACGCGACGGTGCACGCCGTCCATATCGACACCACAGTCAGCGCCATGATGACCTCCACGCTGTAGCCCGGCGCACCGGACGCCTCCGCCGCCGTCTCCCCGTCCGCGCCGTTATCCGTCGGCGCTTCCCACGCATCATGAGACGAGAGAAGATAGTCCACCGTCACGCCGAACATCTCCGCAAGCTGTGTGAGCACGTATGCGTCCGGTATCGCCTCGCCGCGCTCCCACTTGGATATGGTCTTGTCGGAGTAGTTCAGGCGCGCGCCAAGCTCCGCCTGCGTCAGCCCCGCTCCGGTGCGCAGCTTTATTATGTTGCTGGCAGACACCAGCTTGAGTTCGTCAAGTCGCAATTTACAATCCTCAGAGCATTATTTTCCTTATCACCTGCGCACAGTGCTCAGGCGTGTACACCACGGGCACGGGGTATGTGGGGTTCGCCTCCGCCAGCGCCCATTCGACCATGCGGGGGATGTCCTCCTCGCGGATGCAGTCGAGGGCGCGGGGGATGCCCATGCGCGCGTTCATGGCGTATATCTCGGCGATGAACGCCTTCGCCCTGTCCTCCTCGCTGTCCGCCGCGCAAACGCCGGTAAGCCCCGCCAGCCTTGCCAGCCGCGGGTACACGGCAGCGCCGTAATCCTCCAGCACTATCGGCAGTATGACGGCGTTCGCCAGCCCGTGCGGGACATTGTAAAGCCCGCCGAGCGTGTGCGCAATGGCGTGAACGTTGCCCACGCCCGCGCGCGTGAACGCGAAGCCCGCCTTGAACGCCGCCATCAGCATATTGTCGCGCGCCTCCATGTCGCCCCCGTCGCGGTACGCCCGCTCAAGGTATCGGAAAACGGTGACCGTCGCCTCCTCCGCGTCGCGGTCAACCTCCCTCGTGCGGTTCGTCCAGCACAGGTACGCCTCGACGGCGTGGGTCAGCGCGTCCATGCCGGTTGTGGCGGTGGACCTGGGCGGCAGGTCGCGCGTGAGCACGGGGTCGAGCACCGCGTACTTCGGCACAAGGCAGATGTCCATCACGGCGTACTTGTGGTGCGTCGCGGCGTCGGTGATGACGGCGGCGATCGTCGTCTCCGACCCGGTGCCAGCCGTCGTCGGCACGGCGACGAACACCGGCAGTCGCCGCAGCACGCGAAACAGCCCCGCCATCTGCGAAAGCGTCTTATCGGGGCGGGCGATGAGCGCCGCCGCCGCCTTCGCCGCGTCTATCGGCGAGCCGCCGCCGACGGCAAGAAAGCCGTCGCAGGCGTTGAGCCGGTACTGCCATGCTATCTCGTCAACTATCGCGGTCGTGGGGTTCGCCTCGACCCTGGAGAAGTGGACGCAGTCAACGCCCGCCGCGCGCAGCGCCGCGATCATCCCCGGCGCGATGCTTTTGCCGACATGCCGCCCCGTCACGACCATCACGCGCTTCACGCCCTCGCGCTTCATGATCTCCGGTATCTTTGCCGCGCAGCCCTCGCCCGTAACGGTGACGGGCTTGCGCCAGTACAGTGCGCGCGCGCCGATATTCAGCCCCGCCTGAAACGCGCGGCAGCCGATCTTCGTCAGTTCATTTTTCGCGGAAGTGTTCATATATGCCCATTCCTTTTACAGAGGTTTCATAAGCGTCTATCCACCTTATTTTAATAAGAATCTCTGTCGAAGTCAAGATTGAAATGGGGCGAAAAATCATGTATACTGGTCTTATCAGTATTATCGGAGGTGCAATATGGATATTGAAAAAACAATCAAGAACCTTGAGTGCCGCGGGTTCGGCGTGAAGTACTTCGCGTCCGGCAGCGAGGCGGCGGACTATGTCGCCGGACAGATTCATCACAGCACCGTCGGCATCGGCGGCAGCAAGACGGTCGAGGCGCTCGGTCTGGGGCAGAGGCTCACTGCGGACAACGAGGTCATGTGGCACTGGCTCAAGCCCGGCAAGGACACGCTCACCGCCGCGCTCACCACGGATTACTACATTTGCAGCGCGAACGCCATTTCCGAGGACGGCGAGATCCTCAACATCGACGGCACGGGCAACCGCATCGCCGCGACGGTGTACGGGCACAGGAAGGTGTTCATCATCGCCGGCACGAATAAGCTCTGCCCGGATTTCACCGCCGCGCTTGATCGCGCGCGCAACGTCGCCGCGGTGAAAAACGCCGCCCGCTTCGACGTCAACACCCCGTGCAAGGTCGATGGCAAGTGCCACGACTGCCGCTCGCCCCAGCGCATCTGCAACGCGCTGACGGTGCTGTGGCGTCCGATGAACAATATGGAAACCGAGATCGTCCTCATCGGCGAAGAGCTCGGCTACTGACGGGAGGCGGATAATATGTCATTTGTCAGACGTAAAGACGAGCTTCCCCCCTCGCGCAGAAAGTTTTTCGACGGCGCGGGCGAGGGCGAGATCCATCCCATACTCACCGGCGCGGACGAGATGTACGGCAAGGGTCGCCTCTTCTCGCGCACCGTTCTTCCCCCGGGGGCGGAGATCGGCTGGCACGTCCACCACGGCGACGGGGAGACGTACTATATCCTCCGCGGGCGCGGCGAATATTCCGACAACGGCACTATAGTCGAGGTCGGCGCGGGCGACGTCACCTTTGTCGGCGACGGCGAGGGGCACAGCATGAAAAACATCGGCGACGAGCCGCTCGAAACCATCGCAATGATACTCTACTGCTGAAAAACATACCGCAAAAACACACAGGCGCGGACGAGCGATCGTCCGCGCCTGTGCGCCGCAATGGAGAGAAAGGGAAAATGAAAGGAGTGATCAGGGCGCGGGACCGACATATATCCAGTCCGTCAGCCACTTGCTGTAGGTTATCGACCATAGCCGCTTTTCGATATTGCCGTTATAGGTGCGAAATATCCATTCCGTCTCCTCCGCGCGGAGGACGGAGACGCTTTCGCCCGTGCCGCCGTCCGGAAGCGCATAGCCCGCAAGCGCGGTCACGGAAAGGCTGAGACACAGAACGGCTGCAAGCGCGAGTGATATCAGCTTTTTCATAATGCTCGCCTCCCTTTTAGTTCGCTATGATTTTCAGATCATCATATGGTGCAATGCTTAAAAAATCCTTTGTTACACTTTCCACGTTCCGCCCGTTTACAATCAGATGATAGACCTCTCCATCCTGCACAAGGTATGAATTTTCGGCGTTTATTATGAACGCAGTTCCCTCGTCCAACGGAGGCGGCTCACTCCTCGGCTGCAAAATCACCAGATACGAGGTCAGAAACAGCGCCAGCATCACGGCGTATGCCGCCAGCCGGCTGCGCCTTGACCTGCGCGCCCTCCGGCTGAGCAGCACGGCGAAGCGCTGCTTCACGCTGTACGCCTGCGCGAAGGACGACGACACCGCCGCGCTGTCGCCGCCGTCGGGCACGCGCCTCATCACGGACAGCATCGCGCCAAGGTACGCCTTCAGCGTGTCGCTGTCCATCCCGTCCGTCGTCCGGCGGTCACACTCCAGCTCCGTCAGCATTTCATACTCGTTCACATAGACGCGCGAGAGCGGATTCCACCAGAAGAGCGCCGCCGCCGCGATGAAAAACAGCTTTTTCAAGTTATCCCCCGACCTGATATGCTGTATCTCGTGGGCGAGGATAAAGTGCAGCTCCTCCTCGCCGTAACCCGCATCGGGCAGAAGTATCTCCGGACGGAGAATGCCGACGGTGTACGGCTCGCCCACGTCCGGCGACAGCCGGACGCGGTATTCCCCGGGGAACGCCGCCAGCGCGCGCTCTACCTGTGCGCTTTCCGTGCAGGCATAGCTCCGCCGCGCCCTGTATGCGCACAGCTCCGCGCGGGCGGCTTTGAAGATGCACCACGCCGTGCCGCCGCACCATATGCCCAGCAGCAGAGCGCCGACGGAGACGGGCGAGGACGCAGGCGCATAGTCCAGCGCGTTCACGAGCCACGGGAGAACGCGCGACGAGCCGAGCACGTATGAAAAGCGGAGATCCAGCGGCAGCAGCAGGCGCAGGACGCTAAGCGCCGCCGTAAAGCTGAGCGCGGAGACCGTATACTGCGTTATAAAGCTCTCCCTGCGGATGAGCACATAGAGAAGCAGCATACCGAGGTTGTAAAAAACCGTCGCGCTGATGAGCGAGTATACACTTATCATGGAGTTAAATCATGTCTCCCCTGCGCTCTTCGAGCATTTTTTCAAGCTCGTCTATCAGCTCCGGGGTTATCTTGTCGCTGCGGATGAGCGCGTGGAAAATCATCGGCAAAACCTCCGCCGAGCTGTCGGCGAACACATTGTCGGCATAATACTCCTCGCAGGAGATGTTTGCCTCATACGCGCTCGCCCACGCCCTGCCGACCTTGACAACGTCGGTCTCTTTCAGCGCGCCCTTTTTCAGCAGTCCCGTGATGAGCAGGTGCGTATAGCTGTCCTTCCAGCTTTTGTTCGTGCAGAGCTTTGCGATCTCACTTTTCGCCAGCGGTCTGTCCGCGTTCCATACAACGTTCATTACTTCAAGCTCAAATTTTGTAAGTTCCATCTTCGCCTCATGGTGTATAAAGAAATAGGTATCCAATCCTAATATAATATTACTATAACTTTCTTTTGATTGCAAGTGTTTTTTTGTGGCAGCAGAAAAGTTGTCAAAAGTAAAAAACTATTGACAACTGCCCTCTGATTGTGTATAGTTGTATTGACAATATATATATATATAGTTTGATTGCACGTATACAGTGGATTCTGCCATAATTTATGCTTTTGATTTGGGCAGATATAATAAGATGCTCTTCTGATTGAGCTGGCGGAAAAAAATAATATATGAACTGTTACTCGGCAGGTGCACATGCTCGGGTTGCTGCAATAAAAAAAATGAAAGGAGGGTGCAACTTGAAGAAAATAGTCTCGATAGCTTTGTGTCTTTTGCTCATCTTCTCTTTGGCAGCTCCCGCGTTCGCAGATTCTTCTCCGAACGTAGGCTTGACCAGCACGAGCGAAAACGGAAACGGTCGCATAATCGGATCGAATGTAGCCTTCAGAAGATCCGCCGGCTTAGGCGGCGAAATAATCGGATATTTCCAGCAAAATGAGATTGTGCAGGTCATTACATGGAATGCAGGGACTGTAGACGGCTACCAATGGACTTATGTGTACGCACGCGGAGCGTATGGGTTCGTGGCATATCAGTATATAGTAGCTGCGAATTAAAAGTTAGATGTACAAAACTCTGACGTAACAGACAGAAGTATTGGGGCACATACCCCAATACTTCTGTCCACAGAATTTCTGAATGGAGGGAAAAAATGAAACGTGTTATCGCACTGCTGCTATCTGCGCTTTTGGCGCTTTCGCTGACTGCGTGCGGCAAGGACAAAAGCAAGGACAAAAGCCCCGCATATACAGCCTCCGGCGTCGCGGGAGAGTCCGCGGGCAACACGATGCTCCGGCAGTACCGTGAAGCGTATTACCCGTTTCCCAGCGGCTATACGGCTTCCGGCGTGGCAAGAGTTGGGAACACCATCCTTATGCTCGCCTCAAGCGAGGACGGGCAGCAGTTGGCTCTGGCGGATTATGAAGCGGCGGTCGGCGGCAGGGTCTCTCTTTCCGAGCCGCGGACGCTTGCTCTTGACGATATATATTCGGGAAGCGATGCTTTCATACACGATATAACAGCCGGAAACGACGGAATGTTCTATATCCTTGTCGGGGACGTATATCCGGATCTGGCGTATTATTATACCAATTCTCTGCCTCTTCCGGAGGACATCCCGCTTGATCTTGCGATCCTCTGCTGCTCGCCGGACGGAGCTTTGCAGGAGAGACGGGATATTCCCGCATATACCTCAAGGATCACAAGCCGCCTTTCGCTGACGGTCGAGGATCGAGCGAACCTTGTGCTGTCGGGCACCACAACGGCGGCAAAAATCAACTGGGCTGACGGCACGTATGAAAAAATCGACGTGGGAGACAAGAATTTAATCAGCGCTTCCCTGTGCAGCGAGGGCATAGTGTTTTCCATTATGAAGAGAATACTTGATTCAACAAGCCCGTACTATCTTGTAGACAGAAGCTCGGCAAGGATTTCCGAGCTGCGCCTGTCAAATCCGTATGATCCCGAGACCGAGAATGAGAAATATAATGAGATCAACGGAGGGAGCTGGGCGTCCTGTCAGGGGCTTGACGGCGAATATATATGCGCCCAGACCAGGAAGCTGCTGCTGGTGGACTTTGCAAACGACAGCGTGAGCGAGCTTCTTCAATGGAACTATGAGTTTATATCCGAGTTTAACGTCGGGGAGGTGTGCAGGCTGTCCGACGATTCGTTTTTGCTCATTGCCGCTGGCGTCCTGACCGTGATAGGAAACGAGAGCGTGCCGTATGAGCAGACCGAAAGCGTCTCCGTCGCGCTCATCGGAATTGACGAGGCGGTCATTGCGGACGCAAACAGCAGGTACTTGGGATATACATATACCGCCACCTCGTTTACCGAGGAAAATGCGAGCCGGTTCATAGCCGAATTGACGGCGGGGAAAACATATGACCTCGTTTTGTATTCCGACTGCATCGACGCCGGCTCCGATTATTATGAGGATCTGCTGCCGTATATAGACGCGAGCGATTCCCTCAGCCGAGAGGACTTTCTGCCGAACCTCCTTGAGAGCATGACGATAAACGGGGAGCTGCACCAGCTCTGGGATCAGACGTCCATCAACACCTTTATCTCCAGACAGGCGTATGTGGGCACGAGGACGGATCTGACCCTGGGCGACTGCATGGCGCTCGTCTCGAACAGCCCCGTGCCGTGCTCGCTGTTTGACCCCTATATGACAAAGGAGGATCTTCTGCGCTGGGCGGCAAGCATCGGGGCGGAGCTGTTCGTTGACAAGGACAATGCCGTGTGCAGCTTTAACAGCCAGCAATTCGCCGAGCTGCTCATGACGGCGAATCTCGCCACGGGCGGCGCGGGGAACGCCGACTTTTCCGAATACGCCGTCATACTGCGCCCGTATCCGCTGGTCAGCGCGGACTATAAGGGCACGAGAGACTATTACGGCAGCGACCTTGTGTTTCTCGGATTTCCCGACGGCGTCTGCGGCTTCAATTACTATCAGTTCCCCAACTCCGGCTTTCTGACAAACTGCGTGACCATGTCCATCCCGAAAAAGAGCCAGAACAAGGAGGGGGCGTGGGCGTTCATAAGTCAGAGGCTCTCCATGGAAAGTCAGATAAAGTGCGCAAGCACGGGAATGTCGCTGCCCGTCATTATGCCGGCGCTGGAAAAGGTCGCCGCGGGCAGCAAGAGCAGCGAGGACTGGCTGACCTTCTGCGATCTGGCAAGCAGGACGCGGTACGCCGCGGTCTATGGCGACAAGGCTATACGCGACATTATAATGACCACCGCGAGCGGGTATCTGAGCGGAGACAAGTCCTTGGAGGACGTTGTCAACGCCATTCAGTCAAAAGCCGCCATCTACGTCTCTGAGCAGTACGGCTGAAAAAGCCGGTATAAGGCGGCGCAGGATACGGCGGGCGCAAAGCGCCCGCCGGTGCGCCTACCGCTCCCCCGCGAGGGAAACCTCGCAGGGGGCGGTTTTTTGCCTTTTCTCCTGTCTCTCCCCTATAGTAACCGCTGAATAAATAGCTGTCAGCGTCTGAACGGATAATTTCCCGTCTGATTTCATGAGCTTTTTTTGAAATACACAAAGTATTCCTGCAAAAAGCTCATTTTATCAGACGAATAAATTATTCGCCATGTCAGGCGGTTGCCGCGCAAGCGGCGAGCCTGACGGCATTTGATGAAATAGTGTGATTCATCACACTATTTCCCGCCCAGCCATCTGACGTATTTAATCAGCGGTTACTTTAAAACTTGCCCGAAACGTGTAAAAAGGGCTTGCAACGCGGCGGGATATGTTGTAAACTATATTATGTATACTGGATGATTATTTTTGAGCCGCTGTTATATTATCTGCTGTTTGGGGGATAGGACGATGAAAAAGCTGACAAAGATGCTTGCGTGCGCGCTGCTGTGCTGCGCGATGCTCGCCGCGACGGGCGTGACCGCCGCCGCCGAGGGCGACGTTGTCTCCGTCACCGTGGCGAGCGGAGACTCGGTTTTCGGCATATGTCAGAACCTCGGCGTGGATTTTTACACCTATAAGGGCATTATAAAAACGCTCAACGGCTTTTCGACGGACGCGCAGCTCGACAAGATCGCCGTGGGGCGCGTGCTGTATCTGCCCGCCTCGAACGAGCGCGCGGCGTATCTCACGCAGGCGTTCGCCGCGACGGGCGCGAGCGCGTCCTCCGGCACGCTCGTCCCGGGCTCGGCGGTTGCGGGCTCGGGAGCGGCGACCGCCCAGCCGAGCTGGCGCGATCAGGTCTACCCCTCGTATTGGGGCGCCGTCGCCCCGCCAGCCGGAGCGGGCGCGGGCGGCTCGTCCGTCACGCTCGCCAACGGCGACAGCGTGAAATACTACATCATCCGCCGCACCATACAGAGCGGGGAGACGATCACCGGCATATATAACGCCATGGGGCTCAATTACAACACCTTCTCCTCGCAGATCCTCAAGCTCAACAAGCTCTCCAGTCTCAACAAGATACGCGCGGGGCAGAGTCTGCTGCTGCCCGTGACGAGCGCGGACGCGCCCGTTTACACCGTGGTGGAGCACAAGATAGTCTCCGGCGAGACCGTGACCGGCATATGCGCCGCCTACGGGCTGAATTACGGCTCGTCCAAGTCCATGCTGGAATTTCTCAACCCCGGCATGAACTTCGACCGCATCCGCGTCGGCGCGTGCATCTACCTCGCGCTGACGAACACCGCCGCTTAAGACCGCATATACACCAAGCCCAGCCTGTCAAAGAATCGAAAACCCAAATTAAAAACCGCTCTTTTAAAGGCTTCCCCTTTGAGGGGAAGCTGTCGCCGCAGGCGACTGATGAGGTGGAAAAACGCCGTGTTTTGCCGCAAAACAAGTATTGTGTGCATCTTAAACACCTCATCCGGTTCGCTCCGCGAACCACCTTAGCCATAGGCATAAGTGCGCGTTGACCAAATCAAAGATTTGGACGCTTACTTATCCTCAAGGAGAAGGCTTTTTTGACAAGCTGAGCCCGCAGGGGGAGCGTTCCCCCCTGCGGGCTTTTTGCGTCTCGGCAGAGCCGAAAATTATTATTTCATCGTGCTGCTCGGCACTTCGAGCACGATGTCGGACATTGCAAAGCTGGAGCAGGGGTGGATATAGTCAAACTCCACGTCCGCCGCGCGCCGTCCGTCCGTCTTTTCCGGAACGTACACACTGCCGGAGACGAGCTTCGACCTGCACCAGCCGCACTCGCCGCTGCGGCAGCGGGAGGGCGCGGCGATCCCCGCGCGCTCGACGGCGACGAGCAGCGGCTCGTCCGCCGAGGCGGGCACGGTGTGCTCCTCCCCGCACTGTATGAGCTTCAGCTCAAACGTCCTGCCGCGGATCTCGGCGGGGTAGTCCGGCTGCTCCCACGGCTCTTTTATCATGCCGAAAAGCTCCCTCCTGACGAACTTGCGGCGCAGACCGAGCTTTGCGATCTCCCCGTCGAGGAAGCTGTACATCGCCTGCGGGCCGCACATGAAGATGCTGTACTCCTCGCCGCCGTACTTTTTGATAAGGTCGGCGGTGATGAAGCCGTGCTCATACCCGGGCTTGTCCTCGTCGGAGAGGACGTGCACCACCTGCACCCTGCCGCACCGGGCGCAGACCTCGTCCAGCTCCTTTTTGTACACTATGCCGTCCTCCGTGCGCGAGCCGAAGAGTATCGTAAGGTCAAAATCCTCCAGCCCGTCGCGCAGGGCGTATGCCATGCCCATGAACGGCGTGATGCCCGAGCCGCCCGCGAGCGCGACGACCTTCTTCGCGTCGCGTATGCGCTCATAGTATAAATGCCCCTGCGGACCGGAGATCGTGACGCGCTGCCCCACCTGCCAATTGTCCTGTATCCACGGGGAGACGAAGCCCGCGTCGTCGCGCTTGACGGTGATGTTGTACTCGCCGCGCTCCGCCCACGCGGGGCTGCCGCAGAGAGAGTAAGAGCGCGTCGTCACCGTGCCGCCGATGCGCACAGCCACGCTGATATACTGCCCCGCGCGGTAGGGCGCGAGGGGCGAGCCGTCCTCGCTCTTGAGCACGACGGTCTTCGCGTCCGATCCGTTCCGGCGGATGTCGGCGATAACGACGTGCTGGCGCTCCGGATGGCGGAGCTTTGCCTTCTCGTTTGTCGTGAGCGTCTTGGGCAGCGGCGTTGCCGGCGCTGCCTGAATGGCGGCTTCACGCACCTTGGGCATATTCTTGAACTTGAGCATATCGAGCGCGCCAATAAGCTTTACCTTATAATTGCAATTTGCCGCCATATCATTCAGCCTCCTCTGCTTTCATTTCGGCAAGGGTCTTTTTTGCAAGCGTGTCGCCGCTGAATATCGCGGAGTTGTAGCCGTCGCCGCGGATGGACGCAGCGCCGACGAATTTCAGCCCCTTGACGGGGAACTCCGTTCCCATCATCATCATGCGCGGCATCATGCTGTCCCAGTCCTTC
This sequence comes from uncultured Oscillospiraceae bacterium, assembly GCA_934572325.1. Classification (GTDB taxonomy): domain Bacteria; phylum Bacillota; class Clostridia; order Oscillospirales; family Oscillospiraceae; genus Limivicinus. Next base: position 26,377 of record CAKTKT010000003.1, on the reverse strand, counting down.
AGCTCGAAGCCGTAAGCCGCGCCCTGCGGCACGTTGACATAGTTGCACATCGTCCACGGCGTTGCGATCTCTATCTCCTCGATATACGGCGTGACCGTCACGCCCACGCGCTCTTCAAAGAGACGGATGAGCTTTTCGGCAAAGGCGGTCTTTGTTTCGACGTAATCCTCCTGCGTGACATTCGCCCAGTCGTCGTCCATGAAGGTGCTCGTGAGCGAGATGACGCACGTGCCCTCGGGCGAAAAGCCGGGGTTGACGACGTTGTAGCACACCATGACCTGATTGCAGTTCGTGGCAATCGTCCTGCCGTCGTTATACTCGCGCGCACTGTCCGCCGAGGTGGGGATGAAGATGGTGTAGTCGTGTATGCCCAGCTCCTCCGCGGACCTGTCGAGCCCGAGGTACACCACGAACATACGCGCCGAGTACGTGCGCGCGTTGCCCAGCTTCACCATGCGCTCCGGCACGACCTCCGGCGGGCACATCGTGGCATATACCATGTTCTGGTTCATGTTGCAGAGTATCTGCCTCGTCTCGACGTCGCCGCAGGTGGTTTTTACGCCGCGCACGGCTTTGTCGCAGTCGAAGAGTATCTCCGTCGCGGTGCAGTTCATCCACACCTCGCCGCCCATTTTGCGAAAGCACTCCACCAGCCCCGTGGTCAGCTCGTTGCTCGTCTTGTCCGGTATCCACGCGCCGTGGTTGACGTACAGCCACAGCATATTCACGTACTGCAAAAACGAAAGGTGCGTCGTGTCCACGCCGAGATAGCCCCAGTAGGTGCTCATGATGTCCTGCGCGAGCTTGGGCATCTTCATGGCTTTGAACACCGTGTCCACCGAGTAGCTGCCCAGGCGCAGAAAGTTGGAGAAATGCTCCTGCATATACTTGGGATCGGTCTTGCCGGCGACGCTGAGCGAGTAGTCGCCAGCCTCGTGAAACTCCGTGCCGAGGTCGAAGAGATCCTGTACGGACTTGCGGCAGCCGGGCACGAGCCGCTCCATCTCGTTGACGAACTCCTTGACCGTGCAGGGCAGCGTCGCGTCGATGTGGGTTTTCCCGTCGGACGCGGTGGTTATGACGCGGAAGTTGTCCGGCACCATGTGCCACGGGATGTCCAGTCCGTAGTCCTCGCATATCCTTCGGCAGCCGCCGGGGTTCTCGCGCGTGCCCCACTCGCATATCTCGTGCAGGGCGGTCTCAAACTCAAAGCGTCCGCGGCGGAAGCTGGACGCGCAGCCGCCGGGCAGATTGTGCCGCTCGATGAGCAGGGTCTTTTTCCCGCCCTTTGCCATCCTGCACGCCGCCGCCAGTCCGCCGTTGCCCGCGCCGATGACCACGGCATCATATTTTCGCATAGTCTTATCCTCCTTGATAGTCGTTTCCTTGCTCTTTCGTGGTATTACCACAACCTATTATATGTTGCGTCAGAAAATAGTCAAGCGCCGCGCCGACGATTCAGCGTTTTATGCAAGATATGCGCTTGACTTTTGAGCATAACGGCGGTAAAATCATAATAAAAACACGTGGAATGACCACGTGCGTTCATGTGCGGAGGCTGCTATGGGATTCAGCAAGATAACGGCGCTGTCGATGACCGACCTTTTTGTGCAGCAGGTGGAAAACATGATCCTCTCCGGTGAGCTCGCCATCGGCGAGCAGCTCCCGCCGGCGCGGGAGCTGGCGGTGAGGATGGGCGTGTCGCGCACGGTGGTGACGGCGGGGCTGGTGGAGCTTGAAAAGCTCGGCTTTGTGGAGATAAAGCCGAGGCAGGGCGTATACGTGTGCGACTACCGCCGCCGCGGCACGATGGAGACGCTCGTGGCGATAATGCGCTACAACGGCGGCGCACTGCGCAAAAACGAGGTGCGCTCGCTTCTGGAGACGCGCGACGCGATGGAGAGCATGTGCATGCGCCTTGTGGTGGAGCGCGCGGACGCGGCGGGGCTGGAGGCGCTCGCCCCCGTCCTTGAGAGCATACGCGCCTCGCGCGACAACGACGAGGCGGCGGAGAACATCTTCCTCTTCCATCACGAGCTGGCGGTGCTGTCGGGCAACGTGCTCATGCCGCTGCTGTACCACTCGTTCCGCCCGCAGAGCGTGCATCTGTGGTCTATCGACTGCAAAAGAAGCGGCATACAGCGTATGTACGAGTCAAAGCTCACGCTCTACTCGGCGCTTCTGAACGGCGACGCGGACGCCGCCGTGCGCCTCACGCACGAGCGCATACGCCGCGCCATAGACGAGCTTTCGCTCTACGGGGCGTGATACCCTCGGTTGACAAGGACACACACGGTTTTGACGGGCGGAAATACGCCCATGCTGCTTCAAAGCCCTTGCCAATACACAAAGTATTGCCTGCGGGCTTTTCATTGCCTGAACGCATTTCTGCTCCGGCAAAACTGCTCGCACCTGACAGCGATGTATTTTCGAGTGATTTTTGGCTTTTGAGACGCAGATGTGTCGTAACCCATCAAGAAAAAGCGCCGGAAAGACTCGCTGTCAGGCGTGTGTGCTCTTGTCAACCGAGGGTATGCTGAAATTATACCTATACCGTGCTAATGGTAATAAATCAGCCGCACTTAGTCAACAAGTTAACACTAGCTTTGTCACAACTCACAAAAAAGCTGCAAATGTTTTGAAAACAAGTTTTGAAAGCGGTTGACTTTTTCGGACAAATCTCATAAAATGTCTCTTGAAGCAGTACAAAACGAAAGGGGCATTGAGTTGGCGGATCTCAGGGAGGGCATAGCCCACGGCGCGATCGAGCTGTTCAAGGCGCGCGGGTACAAAAACGTCAGCGTCAACGAGATATGCGAGCACTGCGGCGTTTCGCGCTCAGTGTTCTATTCCGTTTACAACGGCAAGCGCGCCATACTCGACTATGTCGTGTCGAAGCCGCGCCACACCGACGACGAGGGCTTCATAAAGTTTGCCAACGCCGAGAACGACTTTGAGCGCATATGGCAGCTTTTTGAGCGCTTCATCACCATCGCGCTCGACTTCGGACCCGAGCTGACGAGCACGCTGTTCATCATGCAGTTCGAGTCGCCGGAGGGTATACGCGCGGCGGTGCACTCGCTCGACGATCTCTTTGCCACGCTCGCCAGAAACTGCGCCAAGGCGGGCATAATCGAGACCGAGGAGGAGCCGGAGCTGCTCTCGAAGATCGCGACTGACCTCATCGTGCACGAGCTTTACGTCTGGTGCAGTCAGAACGGCAACTTCTCCCTGCGCGAGCACGCCCGACAGTACGCCGAGATCGCCTACCACGTCAAGAGCGAATACCGCATGACCCCCGAGCAGCGCGCCGCGCTGTGAAAGTATATGCGCCCTTTTGTCTGACCGTCAAAAGGGCGCATTTTTTATTCAATATAGCTGTCACCGCCAAATTCGATATAGTATTCTTCGGTTGCCTGCTGAACCCGTATCAGAATCTCCCTGCTCTCTGCGACTTCATCTCGGCTGATTTTTTCCAGTGCATCAGTTATAGCGTTAAAAAGCATATAATATGTCTTTCGGTAATCCATAATATCAGCTCCTTTTGCGTCAAAACTGCGTCATTCGCTCCTTTAATCATAATACGACGCTATTATTTTGTCAATACTTCGTCATGAAGGAGGCAAAATGAAAGACCGTTTGAGCAGATATACGCTGCGCGTGGAGCAGGAGCTTCTGGATAAGCTCGGCTATGTCGCCGAATACGAGGGGCGGACAAAGAACAAAGAGCTTGAACAGCTTATAAAGAAAAGGATCGCCGCATTTGAAAAGGAGCATGGCAAAATTGAGCTGTGACCATCGAACAGCAATTCAGGCAGCAGTCGCGGCGACTGCTGCCTGATGCTTTTTCCCTGCTTCGTTTACCGCTCCGCCCTTTGTGCGGTTGCCCTGCACGCGCGGGTGCGCTACTGCTTTTCGCTCTCTTCGCTGCAATAGGTCTCCACGCAGAAGCCGTTGTGCCCGCAGCAGGTGCAGGTGAGCTTTCTGAGCGTGGGCGTGTGCCGCGCCCAGAACGCCTCGCGCAGCGCGGGCTTGAACACCGTGTGGCACTGCGGGCAGATATAGGCGACTCTTTTGAAATAGTACCGGCTGACCCACACGGCGTATACCGCGGCGACAGCCGCCCATGCGGCGAAAAGCTGCCATACGCCGCGCAGTATCCAGAGTATTATGCCCGCCCATTGCAGCACGCTGACGGGTATGCCTGTGACAAGCAGCACCGCGTGCAGCCTTTTCATTTTGTTCTTATTTTCCATTGCATAGGCTATGTCGGCTATGGAGTATACTGAGAAGCCGGGTACGTTTTTCAGCTCGCGGCGCACATCGTCAAGCATATTGAGCTTTTTTTGCCGCTCGTCAAGCTCGGCGCGCAGCGTGCGCTCCTGTGCGGCGATGAGCGCGGATATGACGCCCTCCGGATCCTCCTCCTCGGTCATAAGCTCGCTTATGCTGCTGATGGATATGCCAAGACCGCGCAGGAAGCAGATGATCCGCATCCGCTTCAGGTCGTTCTCGGAATACAGGCGGCGACCGCCCTCGGACAGCTCACTGGGGACGAGTATGCCCCGCGTGTCATAATACTGCACCGTCCGCACGGTCACGCCGCAGAGCTTTGCCAGCTCGCCGGTCGTATATTTTGACATAGCGCTTTCCCTCCTTCGCCGCCTATGATAGCGCATTACGCAGCGTCACGAGCAATACCCTACGCAGGGTAACAATAAAAATTTTTTGGCGCATATAGCTTGTGTCTTGATTATACCGCAGATCCGTTCACCCGCAAAGCCATTAAAAGCGAAAAAATCCCGATACGCGCAGACGCGGATCTGCGCATATCGGGATTTTGAATTATATTCGCTTACGCGGCGCTGCCGTCGTCACGCGCCTGCGCGGTGAGCGCTGACTCCAGCTCCTCCCCGTCGGACGGCTCGCAGTCCACGCCCGCAAGCTCCCCGCGTGTCATATCGACCCAGCAGTCGTAGCGCAGCCACTCCGTCCACAGCTCAAGCTCGACGTATTCGCCGTTCCACGCGGCGGAGAGCAGATATGTGCTCTCATCGTTCAGCCCCAGCTCGTTCACAGCCAGCTTATAAGCCTCGTTTTCAGTCATGTATTTTTTCATTGTCTGTTCTCCTTTCAGAGTGTTTCCTTTTTCTTTCTTACTTCCTGTGCTTTCATGCTGTTCTCTTGTTCAGCATGGTCATATGATAACAAGAATTTTTAAGGAGATTATGAGAATAAATCGGACGTTTTTTGAATGTTGCACGAACAAATTGTGAAGTTGGTCTGTCAAAAGACAAACTAGGGCGGCGTAAACTTCCCTCTTTTATCCGCGCGCAAACCGTGGTATACTGGGATAAATCTATACGATAGGGCGCTGCAAGAGAAAGGAGAGGACTATGGACAACACTTGCTTCACCGTGCGCGACGGCGAAAGATTCCGCCTCGGCAAAGGCTACTCCTGCTATAAAAAGCTCGGCGCGCATATCCGCCGCGAGGGCGGGAAAACGGGCGTGCGCTTCTGCCTGTGGGCGCCGGGCGCAAAGAGCGTGAGCGTGATAACCTCCGTCACCGGATGGGACGAGGGCGCGGGGCAGATGCACCTGAGCGAGGCGGGGATGTGGGAGGTCTTTATCCCCGGCGTGCGCGCGGGCGACGTATACCGCTACGTTATTGTCGGCGCGGACGGGATAAAGCGCTATAAGTCCGACCCCTTTGCCTTCCGCTCGGAGCTTCGTCCGGCGAGCGGCTCGATCGTGTGCCCGCTCAACGGCTATGTCTGGCACGACGCGGACACGCGCGCCTCGTTCGCGCGCGCGAGCGTCCTTGAAAAGCCCATGGCAATATACGAGGTACACCTCGGCTCGTGGAAGAAGGACTACTCCCGCAACCCCGACGGCTATCTCAACTACCGCCGCCTTGCCGACGAGCTGGCGGAATACCTCGGCTTCATGGGCTACACGCACGTGGAGCTTATTGGCATCTGCGAATACCCGTTCGACGGCTCATGGGGCTATCAGGTGACGGGGTACTTCTGCCCGACCGCGCGCTACGGCACGCCGAACGACTTCCGCTATTTTGTGGACACGATGCACACTCACGGCATCGGCGTCATACTCGACTGGGTACCGGCGCACTTCCCCAAGGACAGCTTCGGGCTGGAGAGCTTCGACGGAACGGCGCTGTACGAATCCGCCGACCCGCTGCTCGCGGAATACCCCGAATGGGGAACGAAGGCTTTCGACCACAGCAAGGGCGAGGTCAGGAGCTTTCTCATATCCAACGCCTTCTACTGGGTACGGGAATTTCACATCGACGCGCTGCGCGTGGACGCTGTCGCCGCGATGCTGTATACGAGCTTCGGGCGCGGGCAGTGGCGTCCGAACAAATTCGGCGGATCCGAAAATCTGGAGAGCACGGCGTTTCTGCGCCAGCTAAACTCCGCCGTGACGGGCAGAACGGGCGCGTACCTCATCGCCGAGGATTCGTCCATTCTCCCCGGCGTGACGGCGAGCGTCGAGGACGGCGGGCTGGGGTTCGAGTTCAAGTGGAACATGGGCTGGATGAACGACACGCTCAAATACATCGAGGAGGATCCCATATACCGCCACTGGCTGCACGGCAAGCTCACGCACACGGCGGACTACGCCTTCACGGAAAATTACGTGCTCGTGCTGAGCCACGACGAGGTCGTCCACCTCAAGCACCCGATGCTCACCAAAGCCCCCGGCGGCATTGAGCAGCAGTTTTCCACGCTCAAAAGCCTCTACGCCTTTCAGTTCACGCACCCGGGGAAGAAGCTCCTCTTCATGGGGCAGGAGTTCGCCGAGGATCGGGAGTGGGACGAGAACCGCGAGATAAACTGGGCGCTCGCAAGCGATTTCGGGCACAGGGATGTGCTGCAATGCGTGCGCAATCTCATAGGCATATATAAGATGTACCCCTGTCTGCACTGCGACTCGAAGGATCCCGCGACGTTCGAGTGGGTCAACAGCACGGACTCCGACCGCAATATCATCAGCTTTATCCGCCGCAACCCGTGGAATTACGACGGGGCGGTGCTGGTGGTGTGCTCGTTCTCGCCGCTGCAATATAACGGCTACCGCTGCGGCGTGCCGGAGGCGGGGCTCTATAAGCGCGTGTTCAGCACGTATGACAGTCTCCCCGGCGCGGGCGGGCCGGACGAGCGCGGCGACATTCCGCCCCTCACGGCGCAGCGCGGCGAGTGCGACGGGCGGGAATACAGCATAAGCTACGACCTGCGTCCGTTTGAATCCATCATCGTGGAGCTGCCGCGGGCGGACAAGGCGTAAGAAGATCTTTGGAGGGCTGTATATGGACATTTCACTGAATGAATTTCAACTCGCGGCGGAGCGCATCGCGCCGATAATTCACCGCACGGAGCTTGAGCACTCCGCGACGTTCTCCGCCATGACCGGCGCAGAGATCTTCCTCAAGTGCGAAAACCGTCAGAAAACCGGCGCTTTTAAGCTGCGCGGCGCGAGCAACAAGCTCGCCTCCATGGTCGCGCGCGGCGAGCGCCGCCCCGTCGTGGCGTCGTCCGCGGGCAACCACGCGCAGGGCGTGGCATACGCGGCGAAGATGTTCTCCATCCCCGCCACCATCGTCATGCCTGAGACCGCGCCGATAGCGAAGGTGCAGGCGACGGAGGGCTACGGCGCGCGCGTTGTGCTCGCGGGGAGCTGCTATGACGACGCTTACGCCGAGGCGTGCCGCATCTGCCGCGACGAGGGCGCGAGGTTTCTGCACCCGTATAACGACGTCGAGGTCATGACCGGTCAGGGCACGCTCGCGTTGGAGATACTCGAGCAGCTTCCCGAGACGGACGTTATCATCGTTCCGGCGGGCGGCGGCGGGCTTCTCGCGGGCGTTGCGGCGGCGGCAAGGCAGCTCAAGCCCGAGGTGAAGGTATACGGCGTGCAGGCGGAGGGCGCGGACGCTATCGCCCGCAGCTTAAAGGCGGGGCGGCTCGTCACCACCGACAGCGCCGCCACCATTGCCGACGGCATCGCCGTGAAAGCGCCGGGCGACATGACGGTCGAGCTTATCCGCCGCTGGGCGGACGGCGTTGTGACCGTGTCCGATCTTGAGATCTCCGACGCGATATTGCAGCTTATGGAGCGCTCAAAGCAGATCGTCGAGCCGGCGGGCGCGACGCCGCTGGCGGCAGTGCTCAACGGGAGGATAGACGCGGCGGGGAAAAACGTCGTGTGCGTGCTCTCCGGCGGCAACATCGACGTCAGCTTCATCCAGTGCATCATCGAGCAGGGGCTTGTCGCGCGCCACAGGCGCATAAAGTTCACCGTCACGCTCCTTGACCGCCCAGGCAGTCTCGCGCGGATGCTGGACGTTATCGCCGCCTCGCGCGCCAACATCCTCACCGTCGAGCATGACAAGCTCAGTCTCGATCTCAACCCCAACGAGACGACGGTGCACATCGCGTGCGAGGTCGCGGGCAGCGAGCACGGCAAGAGCGTGCTGGGCGCGCTGCGCGCGCAGGGCTACAAGGTGCATGAGCGGTAAAGAAAGCCCCGAATAACGAAAAGACCGGACGCTTCGCTTGAAGCGTCCGGCTTGATTTTTTTATTCCTTTTTTATCCTGCCCTTCAGCAGATACCCGATGAGCATGACGAGCGCAAAGAAGATCAGATAGCCGCACACCTGCTGATACCCCTTGCCGACCCAGCAGCAGTACACCATAAAAAGGCAGCACGCCACGCCCAGCCCCGGCATGAGATAGCGCTTGACAAAGCCGAGATCCTTGCCCTTTGCCATAAGCGCGATGAACATGGGGATATACATGGCGTAGAGGTTGATAATGCTAATCTCGTCCGGCTCCCAGCCGATCCACATACACTCGTGCACGCCGCCGAAGAAGTCCGGTCCGCGCATCCACAGTATCGTTATCCACGCATACCAGAACCCGCCGAGTATAAGCCCCACCATGCTCGACTTCATGACGAAGCCGTTCTGCGCGTCTATGTCGCCGTAGAACTCCGGACGCGGACCCATGCCGCGCGCGGAGATGGCGTACATCCCGCGGCACGAGCCCATGATGAGCCCGTTCATCGTGCCCAGACACGCGATGCACACGAAAACGTACACAATCGTGCCCACGGTGCTGCCGAAGATGTTGGAGAACGCGATGCGCGGCAGGGTCTCTCCAAGGGGCCAAGTGCCGATGATGGTCTCTATGCTGCCGACGGAGCTCATGGAGAATATATACAGGCAGTATATCACCGCGCAGGTGAACGCGCCGATGATGAGCGCGAGAGGGAGATTGCGCTTCGCGTCGCGCAGCTCGGAGTTTATCGACGTTGCGATTATCCAGCCCTCATACGCGAACGCGAACGCCGTCACGCCCGCGAATATGCCGGAAAAGCCGCCGCCCGCCTCTGCGGACGCTCTCGCCCCCTCGGCGAGCACCGCCTCCGTGCTGCCGTTTGTCAGCCCCACGATCGTGCCCACAACGCCCATGAGGACGAGCGGGATGAGCTTTATAACGGTCATCGACACCTGAAGCCTGCCCGCGAGCTTGGGGCTGAGCGAGTTGATGCCGTAGCCGATCATGAGAAAGCCCGCGCCGAGACCTATCGCCTCCATGCTTATGACGCCGGTGGAGAAGTCCAGCGCCTTTACGCCGAACAGCGGGCAGGCGAACACCGCCGCAAAGAACGCCAGCGTCGCGGCGAGCGAGGGGTAATATATCGTCGTGGTGAACCAGCCGACGTAGTAGGCGTAGTTCGGACCGAGGGCGACCTCGGCGTAGTCCACAACGCCGTTGACCTTTTCATAGCGCGCGCCGAGCTCGGCGAACACGAGAGAGCAGATGATGCACATCAGCCCGACGACAGCCACCACGAGCACAGCCCTGCCCATGTCGCCGCCCGCGAGAGAGAGCACCTTTCCGCCCTTGATGAAAACGCCGGAGCCAATCACTATACCGATGACCATTGCAATGGCTGTCGGCAGACCGTAACGTTTTTCCATGTTGTTTACCTCTTCTTTCTCTCTTCTTTTTTAATTTAAACTGATTCCTGTTTAAATTGTTTTGTTCAGTATAAACATTTTCGCCGCCCGTGTCAACCGCAATCGGGAAAAAATCCGTATTACCCGAAAACGGCGGCGGGGCGTAAAAAAGCCGCCTGCCGGCGGCTTTTTTACAGGCGTTATCAATTCGCGCCGCCCTGCAGGAAGCTGTCAAGCTGCGCAACGGTCTTGAAGTAGTTGGGGCAGTTTTCGCGCATGAACGCCTCGATCTGCGGCACGTCGCTGCTCCAGCCGACGGCGGCAAAGTCCACGCCGCAGCTTCGCGCCATGTCGTAGCCCGGCTTGAGGTCGTCTATCATCAGAAGCTCGGACGGCGCGAGAGCGAAGCGGCGCATGATGTCCTCCAGCGGGAAGGGATGGGGCTTGCGCTCCTCCATTGGGCGCTCCCAGCCGTACACCGCGTCCGGCGCGGGCAGGCCGTTCGCCTTGTAGTCGCGTAGGATGTTATAGTCTATCGAGTGCGACACGACGCAGACAAGCCCGCCCTCGGCGCGCTGGCGGCGCATTATCTCCCTCATGCCGGCATAGGCGGTCGGGATATGACCGTTGACCCATGCGCGCCAATACTCCGTCTCGTCCGCTATGTCATCGTCGTCCATGCCGTACTCGCCGCGGCAGAATTCGAGAAAGCCGGGGTCGAAGTTGCGCATGAAGTACTCCTCCAGCGTGCAGGTCTTCCCCGGATAGCGCGTTCTGGTGTACTCGACAAAGCAGGGGTAATGTATGGTGGCGGTGCTGTCAACAACGGTGTCGTCGTGGTCGAAAACAAGGCACTTGTATCTCATCTCTCCGCTCTCTTTCTCATTTTTTGTCTTATTATTAGCGCTTAATAGAAAGTCGCCACGGGCTGCTCCGGCGCTTGGCAGGGCTGTGCGTCGATGTATGTCAGCACCGGACCCTTGCGGGAGTAGGCGCGGTTGAACTTGAAGTTTACGCGCGCGGTGAGGATGAGCCAGCTATCGTCCTGCACGGTGTCCGCCTTGTCCCACTGGCACACCAGCCCCGCGAACTGTATATCCTCCACGCAGCAGGTCATGACGTGCCGCCCGACGATGAAGGTGTGCTCCGGCATTTTTTTGCGCACGAGCGCCCGACATTTGAAGCGCACGGTCTTGTTCTCGTACTTTTTCGGCTCCTCCGAGAGATCGCGGTACCACTCGGCAAAATCCGCGTCGCCGATCTCAATCACGGGCGCGTTGACGTCGAACGGCAGCGGATCGACGATGTCGTCATACTCCACCCTGCCGTCGGCGTATTCATACGCGATGTCGGCGCGGCGTGACGCGGCGCGCACAATCCTGTGAAACTCCATCTTGTCCATGTCGGGCTTGAAGCGGTTGAACACAACCAGCTCGCAGCTTTTCAGCTTGTCGTATACGAACTGGCGCATATTGGCGTTGTAGCTGAGAAAGGTTTCCGCATCGGCGAACATGAACTCCTGATACACCATCCAGCCCTCCGGCATTGCGCCGTAGAGCGCGTCCAGCAGCCACATCCCGTTGTACTCGACGACGACGCGCTCCGTCTGCGTCTCGTGCAGCCAGTCTGCCAGCCTTCCGGCGTTCAGCTCCTCCGCCGTCTCCACCTCGCGGATAAAGACGTTCCTGTCGGCAAACTGGTCGGGCGCGTATTCCTCCTCGCCCTCCTCGCACACCAGCAGCAGCGTCCGCTCCCCGTTGCAAAAGCGCTTGTCCTCCAGCGTTTCCTGTATGAACTTGGTCTTGCCGCTCTCCAGAAAGCCCGTGAACAGGTATACGGGCACGTCGTTCGTTTTGTTACTCAATCTCAAACAGCTCCTTCAGCGCCGCCTCGTTGAGCTTTGAGCCGATCACGCACAGGCGACCGGTGACGGCGGCGCTCCCGCGGCGGATGTCAGCCTCGCCGGGGACATAGTCAAAGTATATCCATTCGCCGTCGGCGGCGTCAACAAAGCCCTTCGCGCGCAGGATCGTGCCGAATCTGCCGCTGTCGGCAAGCTCGCCGAGCATGGCGCGTAAACCGCTCTCGGTGAATTTTTTCGGCGTCTCCACACCCCAGGAGGTGAACACCTCGTCGGCGTGATGGTGGTGATGCCCGTCATGCCCGTCGTGGTCATGGTCGTGGCAGCCGCAGGCGCACCCGTCGCCGTGCTCGTGGTCATGGTCGTGCTCGTGGTCATGGTCGTGCCCGCAGCAGCAGTCATGGTCGCCGTGGTCGTGGTCGTGATGATGGCGCTCGTGAGTCTCGCGCTCCAAATGCTCCATCTCCTTTTGCAGCGCATCGCCGTCCATCGCGGCCTTTATCTGCATCCCGTCGAGTCTGCTCCACGGCGTTGTGATGAGGCTTGCGGTCGGGTTGAGCCTGCGCAGAAGCTCGCTTGCGGCGACGACCTTGCTCTCGGGCGCGGCGTCGGTGCGGCTCATGACGATGATGTCCGCGTTCTCGACCTGATCGTTGAAAAATTCGCCGAAGTTGCGCATATACATACGGCACTTGCCCGCGTCCACAACGGTCACCTTCGCGCCCACGGACGCGCCCTCTACCTGCTCCACCGCGCGCGCCACATCGCTGAGCTTGCCCACGCCGGACGGCTCTATGATGATGCGGTCGGGCGCGTACTCGTCCATGACCTTCCTGAGCGCCTTTTCAAAGTCGCCCACGAGGGTGCAGCAGATGCAGCCGGAGTTCATCTCGGTGATCTCCACGCCGGCGTCCTTGAGGAAGCCGCCGTCAATGGCGATCTCGCCGAATTCGTTTTCTATCAGCACAAGCTTCTCGCCCTTGTACGCCTCCGCGATGAGCTTGCGGATGAGCGTCGTTTTCCCTGCGCCGAGAAAGCCGGAAAATATGTCTATTCTTGTCATGGTAATGCCTCCATGTGATGATGATTTTTTCCGAAAGTGTATTATAGCATTGTTTCCCCGTTCTTACAAGCACCCGACGCTTTGTTTACAGTTTATTCCCTTTTTGCATTATTGCCTTGCCTTACGCGGAAAGGGAGTGTATAATCAAGTATCATCATTTTCGGAAGAGGGTACTGATATGAAAGGAATCATCCTTGCCGGCGGCACCGGCTCGCGGCTTTATCCCATCACCCGCTCCATATCAAAGCAGATCCTCCCCATATACGATAAGCCCATGATATACTATCCCCTGTCGGTGCTCATGCTCGCCGGTATACGCGAGATACTCATCATCTCCACCGAGCGCGACGTCGGCGCGTTCCGCGAGCTGCTGGGCGACGGGCGCTGGCTCGGGCTTGAGCTGAGCTACGAGGTGCAGTCCGCGCCGCGCGGCATTGCCGAGGCGTTCATCATCGGGGAGGACTTTATCGGCGGCGACAGCGTCTGTCTCATCCTCGGCGACAACGTCTTCTACGGCGGCGGCATCAGCATCGGCGTGAAGGAGGCGGCGCGGCTCACCGAGGGCGCGGTCATCTTCGGGTACTATACGCCGAACCCGGAGGGACTTGGCGTGGTGGAGTTTGACGAGGCGCACAACGTCGTCTCCATCGAGGAAAAGCCGGAGCGCCCGAAGTCCAACTACGTCGTTCCGGGGCTGTATTTCTACGATAACGACGTCGTCTCCATCGCCAAGGGCGTCAAGCCGTCGCAGCGCGGCGAGCTTGAGATAACAAGCGTGAACAACGAGTATCTCCGCCGCGGCAGGCTCAAGGTCAAGCTGTTCGGGCGCGGTCTGGCGTGGCTGGACACCGGCACGCATGAAAACCTTTTGGCGGCGGCAAACTTCGTGCAGATCGTGCAGTCGCGTCAGGGGCTGTACATCGCCTGCGTGGAGGAGATCGCCTACCGCATGGGGTACATCACTGCGGACGAGCTTATGCATCTGGCGCAGCCCATGCTCAAGACCGATTACGGTCAATATCTCAAGCGTGTTGCGGAGGGTGAAATATGAAAAGGATTCTTGTTACCGGCGGCGCGGGCTTCATCGGCTCGAACTTTGTGCAGTACATACTTAAAGAAAAGCAGGATATAGAGCTGCTTGTCAATCTGGATCTTCTCACCTACGCGGGCAACCTTGAAAACCTGCTGCCCGTGCAGGGGGATAAGCGCTACGTGTTCGTCCACGGCGACATACGCGATAAAAAGCTCGTCGGGGATATATTCGACAAGTACGATTTTGACACCGTCGTCCACTTCGCGGCGGAGTCGCACGTTGACCGCAGCATACTTGAGCCGGAGCTTTTTCTCACAACGAACGTCGTCGGCACACAGACGCTGCTCGACGCCGCCAAGCGCCGCTGGAAGCTCGAGCCGGACAACAAGTATTCGCGCGAGTACCGCGAGGGCGTTGTGTATCTTCAGGTGTCCACGGACGAGGTTTACGGCGCGCTGGGCAAGACGGGCATGTTCACCGAGACCACGCCCATCGCCCCCAACTCGCCCTACTCCGCCTCGAAGGCGGGGGCGGATCTCGTCGTGCGCGCGTACCATAATACATACGGCATGCCCGTGAACATCACGCGCTGCTCCAATAACTACGGTCCCTATCAGTTTCCGGAAAAGCTCATCCCGCTCATGCTCCACAACGCCGAGAACGACAAGCCGCTGCCGGTATACGGCGACGGGATGCAGATACGCGACTGGCTGCACGTGCACGACCACTGCGCCGCCATACGCACGGTGCTTGAAAAGGGCGTGCGCGGCGAGGTGTACAACATCGGCGGCAACAACGAGCGCGCGAACATAGAGATTGTCAAGCTCATCCTCGATGAGCTCGGCAAGCCTGCGAGCCTTATAGAGCACGTGCAGGATCGCCCCGGTCACGACCGGCGCTACGCCATCGACAACACCAAGATAACCACGACGCTCGGCTGGACGCCGGAGTATACGTTCCTGCGCGGTATGCACGAGACTATCCGCTGGTATCTTGACAACCGGAGCTGGATCGAGCACGTCATCTCCGGCGACTATCTGGACTATTACAGCAAAATGTACGCCGCCGTGTAGGCGGCAGGGCGCATAAACAGCGCGATACCCACTCGGCGGAGCTCGCCGGGTGGGTATCTTCGTATATGCGCGGGGCGGACGCCCCGCCTTTTCTTTATTTATCCGCTCTGCCTATGCCGAACTCCGCCGCGGCGAGGGTCTGGCTGCCGTCAGCGGCGACGAGGGGAACGACGATGCGGTAACGCCCCTCGGCAAGCTTATCGTAGTGCGCGGAGAAATTGAACGTCACCTCGTCCGTGCCGCCGCCGGTCAGCGTGTAGAGCACCATGATGACCGCCTCCTGCTTGTCCGGCACGATGAGCCACTTTGACCCGTCGTATATCTCAAGGCGCTGCACGGCGTCATAGGTGTAGTCCGTGTCGGTGAGGTTTTCCAGCGTCATGGAGATCTCGTCCGTCTCGTCGGTGACGGTGCGCTGCTTGATGAAAAGCTGCACCTTGTCGTTGACGGCGCTGTCGCTGTATTCGCTCTCCTTCATGTCGCCGGGCGCGAGCTTTGCCGCGCCGCAGGCGCACAGCAGCACCATGAGAACGGTGCAGATAAACGCGATAACTATCTTCTTCATGTTTTTTCCGGTGCGGGATGCCTCGCCGCACACTCTCCTTCCCTAATATCCTAATATAACGCAGCGGCTGACCGCCGTAGTTATGATGCGTTCGTTTGCCGCTGTATATTAAGACTGCGCGCGAGGAAAAATGTTCCCACGAATTTCGGCGAAATCTCCGCCCGCGTCACTCCACAGTGTCAAAGCTGAGCTGCACCTTGAAAAGATCCCCATCGACAACCAGCGTCATCACGCCCTTTTGAAGCTGTGTGAGGCTGTTCGCTATCGAAAGCCCAAGCCCGCTGCCCTCGGTGTTGCGGGAGCTGTCGCCGCGCACGAAGCGCTCCGTCAGCTCCTCCTCGCTGACGTTGAGGCGCGTTCTCGAGATATTGCGGAACGTCACCGCCGCACCGGCGCGCAGGGTGTCCCCGCTCAGGCGCGACACGCGCGCGAGATCGAGATAAACGCGCGTGCCCGGCATGGCGTACTTGCAGATGTTGTTCATGAGATTGTCGAAAATGCGCCAAAGATGCCGCCTGTCCGCCATGATGTACACCGCCTCCTCCGGCTTTGTCACCACAAGCTCCAGCCCCGCCTCCTCCAGCTTATCCCCGTACTCCCCCGCCGTCTGCGTCAGCATAACGCCCAGCTCGCAGCGCTCAAGGCTCACGCTGAGATTGCCCGTCGCCGCCTTTGAAGCCTCCATCAGGTCGTCAATGAGCTTTTTCAGCCGCGCCGACTGCCGCGAAAGCACCTCCAGATACTCCCTGACCTTCTCGTTGTCTATCTCCTCCTTCTCCATGAGGTCAACATAGTTGACGATGGAGGTGAGGGGCGTTTTTATGTCGTGGGAGACGTTGGTGATAAGCTCCGTGCGGAAGCGCTCGCTCTTGACGCGGTCAGCAATCGCCCTGTTCATGCCGTCGGTGATGCTGTTGAGATCCTCTCCGTGCTCGCGCAGCGCTCCGTGCAGCTTAGCGGTATCGACGCGGTAGTCCACGTTTCCGCCCGCTATCTCATGCCCCGCGATAAGCAGCCTTTTCATCTCCGCGAGCAGATATATCAAGACGCCGCAGAGCACGAGCCGCTCTATAAACCAGCCGTTTATCAGTCCGCCGAGGCTGTCCTGCGCGATGAGTATCCAGAAAAACTCCACGGCGAGTATGCCGAGCATGATGAGCGCCGCCTTCGGCACGAGCGGGATGCTGCGGCACACCGAGCGCGCCGCGCCCCATATCCGCCGCACTGCGCGCCACAGCCACGCGAGCAGCTTATAGCACAGCGTGCCCTTTATCGCCGTGTGCAGCTTTATGCGCACGGCAAGGCTCATACACCACCACAGTGCAAGCGACACGCCGCACACGCATATCAGCCCCGCCAGCGTCGCCACAGCGGCGTCAAGCCCGTTGTCGAGCGAGCCGTCCGTGACGGTCAGCCCCAGCACCGCGCAGAATATGGCAGGAAGCAGCAGCATCAGGGTGAAAAGGTCAAGCGGTATCTTCTCCGCCCAGGTCGGCGTGACCGCGCCGTCCGGCGCGCGCCGCCCCGCCGCCGCCATGAGGAACACGAAGAGCGCCAGCGCCAGCGCGCCCGACACTACCGCCGCCGCCAAAAGCTCGTAGCGCGCGGCGTACAGCGCGTCGAACATGCTCAGCGTGACGTACAGCTCGCTCGTCTCCGGAACGTCCGCGAGGACATATCCCGTGATTGTATACGGAATAAGCTCCGGGTCGTAGAGCGCCGCGCCGTCTGCCCTTTTGCCGTCGCTCTGTCTGGTCTTGGATTCCGGCGCAGGTGTTGGATCCGCCGCCGTCACGGCGCTGTCATCCTCCTCATATGACCAGCCCGATGACTTCTCCGTCCACACGTAGCCCGTGCCGGACGTGCCCGTGTGGATCTCCAACCCGCGCTCCAACTCCGGCTCATTGCCGTATTTGACGGCGTAGTCCATTCTCAGCGGCTCGCCGCTGTACTGTACCCTTTGTCCATTGAGAGTGCTGAAAACCTCGTCGCCGTTTTTGTCGCGTATGGTATAGGCAAAGGCGGGGTCGGTGACGATGTTTTCGGCTCCGACGTCCGCCGCGAACTCCGCAAGCACGCGGCTTGCCTCATTCCGGCACCACGGAGAGATGGCCTCTCCGCGCGCATCCGCCGCGCCGGTGCGGTACGCGCCCGCGCCGTACAGCACAGCAACACCCGCAAAGCTCACGCACATCGCCAGCAGCAGCGCCACGGTCAGCGCGAACGCGGCGGCGCGCACCAGGGTGCTGTTTCGCAGTTTTTTCATGTCTTTCCTCCCCTTTCTCTCGGTCGTTCAAACTTGTACCCCTGCCCCCACACCGCCTTAATGTAGCGCGGCTCGGCGGGGTTTATCTCTATCTTCTCGCGCAGATGGCGGATATGCACCGCCACGGTGCTCTCCGCGCCGTAGGGCTCGTCCTCCCACACGCGCTGGTATATCTCGCGCGGCGAGAACACCTCGTCCGGACCTTTCATAAGGAGCTTGAGTATGTCGTACTCCGTCGGCGTGAGAAATACCTGCTCGCCGTCAACGAACACGGTCTTGCGCCTGTCGTCAAGGCTCACCCCGCCGTATTCCAGCGCCGCCGCGGCAGTACCCGCGCTCCCGCCGAGCTGCATATACCGCCTTAGCTGTGAGCGCACGCGAGCGAGCATCTCCACAACGTTGAACGGCTTTGTGATGTAATCGTCCGCGCCGACGTTCAGCCCCAGCACCTTGTCGGTGTCCTCGCTCTTTGCCGTCAGCATGATGACGGGCACGTTGCTCGCGCGGCGTATCTCCGCCATGGCTCTTATCCCGTCCATCACCGGCATCATTATGTCCATGAGAACAAGGTGCACCTCCTCCGTGCGCAGCTTCTCCACCGCCTCGCGCCCGTTGTACGCCTCTATAACGGCGTACCCCTCGCTCTCGAGATATATTTTCAGCGCGGCGACAATATCCCGCTCGTCGTCGCATACCAGTATTCTGTACATTTTCTCACCTCGTGTATATACTACCCTATCCGCTTTTAAAAACCAATGGGGGAAACCATTAAAATTTGATTAAGGCAGGGTCACGCTACGTCGGTCATTGCGGCTTCGCGGCGATATTTCAAACCTTTTAACCGTTTCTCTCCCTCGGGTAGAGAGGCTTCTACGGCGGATATACCCTCTCTACGTATCGGTATACCCGCGCGGCGCATGAATAGCTTGAGTTTTCCCCTTGTCACAGGTATGTTAATATAGTATAATGTATAAAAGAACAACGCCCAAGGAGATATAAATGAGCTATCAAATATTCACGGACACCTCCTCCAACCTGCCCACGCCCATGCTGCGCGAGCTTGGGGTCGGGGTCATCCCTTTCACCTATTTTGTTGACGGCGCGGCGCGAAGCTGCCTTGACACCACCGCCTTTGACGGCGACGCTTATTATGCCGCGCTGCGCTCCGGCGTGCGCGTGACGACGGCGCAGATCGCGCCGCAGACGTATATCGATGCCTTCACCCCCGTGCTCGAGAGCGAGGAGGATGTGCTGTACGTCTCCATGTCGTCGGGCATAAGCGGCTCGTGCAACAGTGCGCGGATAGCGGCGAGCGAGCTGAAGGCTCTTTACCCCGCGCGCACGGTGCGCGTGGTCGATACTCTCGCCGCGTCGCTGGGCGAGGGCATCGTCGTGCTCCGCGCGGCGGAGCTGCGCGGCAGCGGCACGGAGCTTATGCGCGCGGCGGAGGAGCTGGACAGCCTCTCCGAGCGCGTGTGCCAGATATTCACCGTGGACGATCTCATGCACCTGCGGCGCGGCGGGCGGCTTTCCAACCTCGGCGCGGTCGTGGGCACGGTGCTGCATATAAAGCCGCTGCTTTTGGGCAATGAGGACGGCAAGATAATCTCCATCGCCAAGATACGCGGCAAAAAGCACGCCGTGGAGGCGCTCGCGGAAAAATACGATGCGCTCGTCGAAGCGCCGGAGACGCAGACCGTCGGCATTGCGCACGCCGGCTGCCGCAAGGACGCGGACTATCTCGTCTCGCTCCTCAGGCGCAATAAGCCGCCGCAGGATATACTCATCGTGGACTATGAGCCGATGACCGGCGCACACGTCGGTCCGGGGGCGCTGGCGCTCTTTTTCGTCGGGCGCGACGGCGTGCGCTCCACGCGCTGAGTAACCGCTGATTAAATACGTCAGATGGCTGGGCGAGAAATAGTGTGATGAATCACACTATTTCATCAAATGCCGTCAGGCTCGCCGCTTGCGCGGCAACCGCCTGACATGGCGAATAATTTATTCGTCTGATAAAATGAGCTTTTTGCAGGAATACTTTGTGTATTTCAAAAAAAGCTAATGAAATCAGACGGGAAATTATCCCTTCAGACGCTGACAGCTATTTATTCAGCGGTTACCTGAGCAGACTGATTCTTTCCTTTCTCCCTTCTTCTTCGCAAGAAGCCGCCCATGGGCGTCACCCATGGGCGGCTTTGAGCATAACGGGCAGTTGCATATACGCAGACTGACAGCGGCAGACGATATGCACGTCCGACGCTGTGTTTTATCCGCTCACTCCGCGCCCTGAAGGTCGAGGAACGAGCGCATGGGCTCTATGTGTATATGCTCATACCCGCCCGAGCACTCGCCGTCGAGCGCCCAGTAGAGATCCGGCGCGTTGTCGATGTCGATGGACGCCGCCTGGAAGAACGTGATGAACGGGTTCGTGTAGTCCTGATTGAGTATCGCGGTGATGATGGAGTTGAGATCGAATATCGTCTCCGGCATTTTCACGAGGATAACCTCAAAAAGCCCGTCCGACGTATCGACAATGTCGCTTGGCAGCTCTATCGTGCCGGCGACGGAGGTGGAGTTGCAGACCGCACCGAAGATATAGTTCCCCTCGTAGGTCACTCCGTTCGCCGTCATGCGCACGTGCTCCGGCTTTATCTTGTACACGTCCTTTATCGCGTCAAGGATATACGCCGTGTGCCCCAGCGCGTTCTTCATCTTCTGATCCGTCGTGTACGACAGCCACGAGAATGCGCCGAACGCCGCGACATAGGAGAAAAAATGCTCTCCGAAGCGCCCGATGTCAAACCGTCTGCGCCCGCCCTGCGCGATGCGCGCCGCCGCCGTGGGAATGTCGGTGCTGAGCTTGTGGGAATTGGCGAAATCGTTGGTGCTGCCGCAGGGGATATAGCCCAGCGGCACGTCAAGGTTCTCGCGCGCAAGCCCCGTGAGCACCTCGTTGAGCGTTCCGTCGCCGCCGGTGCAGCAGATAAGCTGCTGCGCCGCGCCGTAGCGCTGCACAAATTCCGTCGCCTCGCCGCGGCGGGAGGTGATGAACGTGCTGACCATGTAGCCCGCGTCCATCAGTCTGCGGATGATGTCGGGGATGTAGCGCAAAACGAGCTTTTTCCCGGAGACGGGGTTGATGATGAGCATTGCCGATTTATCGAGCGGTGTGTATGCAGTGGTCATTTTTGCTCCTTTCATTCACGCTTAGGTGCGCCGTGGAGAGATCTGCGCCTATTTTGAAAGCGTTGTAAAGCCGAAGATGAAGAGGCAGATGTACGCTGCCGGAATGGAGAACAGCAGGCTGTCCGCGCGGTCGAACATTCCGCCGTGCCCGGGGATGAGGTTGGAGAAGTCCTTCACGCCTATCATGCGCTTGATGAGCGACTCCGCCAGATCGCCTATCTGCCCCATCGTCGAGGCGACGGCGCAGGTCAGCACGCACAGCCACAGCGGGATGCCGGGGCAAAGCCCGGGGATGAGGTAGATGACGGCGCCAGTGACGAGCGAGGAGATGAAGCCGCACACGCAGCCCTCCACGGTCTTGTTCGGGCTGACGTCCGGCGCGAGATGGTGCTTGCCGAAGCGCTTGCCGCCGAAGAGGGCGAAGCTGTCGCACACCCAGGTCGCAAAGCACGCCAGCACCAGCACGTCCAGCCAGTTCGGGCTGACGGAGATCATCATCAGAAGCCCGAAAAGAAAGCTGGGGTACGCAAGCCCCATGATGGTGTACACCGCGCCGTCGCCGGAGACGCGGTGGCGGATGATGCCGTCGAGCAGGGCAAGATATACGCCGCCCGCCATACAGGCGATATAGGCGATAGCCCCTGCATGAAAAAGCGTGAGCAGCGCCTGTGCCGCGACATAGGTGTACATCACCCAAGCGGCGCAGTAGACGTTCAGCTTCTCGTAATTATGGCTCAGCTCATAGGCGCAGAGTATGCCGGCGACGGCGAAAAACAGCACCCTCGTCACATCGGACAGAAAAACGCAGGCAAACGCAATCACCAGCAGCACTATCGCGGAAACCACTCTTTTTTTCATCTTATCCCTCTTCCGCCCCTGTCGGCAGCTTGTTTATTTGCTGATTATAATAGCATATATAATAGCATATTTCCCGCCCGCGCTCAATAAGCAGCTTTTAGATTTTGCCCAATTGCCACAGCGGCAAAACCATATTTAACACTTTGTTAACCGTTGCCCCTCCCGCCGCGATTTTTATGTTGTGTACAGGCAAAGGCTGTGATATTATTATAGTATGCAAATGCTCAAAAAGATCAATCAGGGGGACATTTCACAATGTATACAGACAAGAAGATTTTTCTCGCGCAGTCTGATATAGACCTCTATCTGCTGCCGCAGATGGCAAATCGCCACGGGCTGATTGCCGGCGCGACCGGCACCGGCAAGACCATCACGATGAAGGTGATGGCAGAGTCGTTTTCGGACATGGGCGTGCCCGTATTCATGGCGGACGTCAAGGGGGATCTGTCGGGTATGTGCCGCCGCGGCAGAGACAGCGACGATATGCGCGCGCGCATAGAGCGCTTTGGGCTTACGGGCTTTGAGTACCGCGCCTACCCCACCCGCTTCTGGGACATTTTCGGCGAGAACGGCATACCCGTGCGCGTGGCTGTGTCGGAGATGGGTCCGGTGCTGCTGTCGCGGCTGCTGGGTCTTTCCGATGTGCAGCAGGGCGTGCTGAACATCGTGTTCCGCGTGGCGGACGACAACGATCTGCTGCTCATCGACCTGAAGGATCTGCGCGCGATGGTGCAGTTTGTGGGCGAGCACCGCGCCGAGTACACCACGCTCTACGGCAACGTCTCCTCAGCGAGCATCGGCGCGATACAGCGCGCGCTGCTCGCCTTTGAGGACGAGGGCGGCGAGATATTCTTCGGCGAGCCGTCGCTGAACATAAAGGACTGGATGCGCACCGACTCCGACGGGCGCGGCTACATCAACATCCTCTCCTCGCAGCGCCTTGTCAACAGCCCGACGGTGTACGGCACGTTCCTGCTGTGGATGCTGACGGAGCTTTTCGAGAAGCTGCCCGAGGTCGGCGATCTTGAAAAGCCGCGCATGATATTCTTCTTTGACGAGGCGCACCTGCTCTTCTCCGACTGTCCCAAGGCGCTCATGCAGAAGATCGTGCAGGTCGTCAAGCTCATCCGCTCGAAGGGCGTCGGCGTATACTTCATCAGCCAGAGTCCGTCCGACATTCCAAACGACGTGCTTGCCCAGCTCTCCAACCGTGTGCAGCACGCTCTGCGCGCCTACACGCCTGCCGAGCAGAAGGCGGTTCGCGCCGCGGCGAGCGCGTTCCGCGCGAACAAGAGCTTTGACACCGAGGATGCGCTGATGGAGCTTGGCGTCGGCGAGGCGCTGGTCAGCTTCCTTGACGAAAAGGGCATACCCACCGTGGTCGAGCGCGCGCGCATCCTCCCGCCGCAGAGTCTCATCGGCCCTGCCGAGGAGGGCGCCGTGGCAAAGAGCGTCGCCGCGGACGAATTTGACCTCAAGTACCGCGACAGCATCGACCGCGAATCCGCATATGAGATAATCACCGCCGCAAACGAGGAGCTGGAGCGTCAGCGCCTTGAGGCGGAGGAAGCGGAGGCGGCGGAAAAAGCCCGTCTCAAGGAGGAGGCGGCAGCCGAAAAGCAGCGTCTCAAGGAGGAGGCAGCGGCGGAAAAGCAGCGCCAGAGGGAGGAAGCCGCCGCGGAGAAAGCCCGCCTCAAGGAGGAGGCGGCAGCCGAAAAGCAGCGCGAGAAGGAAGCCGCCGCAAAGAAGAAGGTCGCCCAGCGCGCCGTCTCCAACGCCGCGTCGTCCGTCGCGTCCTCGCTGAGCACCAATCTCGTCAACTCCGTGCTCGGCGGCAGGCAGAAGAGCGCCTCCGCCATCGCCGGTCAGGCGGCGAAGAGCGCGCTCAGCTCCGTCGCGCGCTCCGGCTCGAACGCCGTTATCCGCGGGCTGTTCGGCACGAAGAAGTAAACGCTATAACGGTATATATAGTAATAGACATAATAGACGACCTCCCGCCGGACGTCCGGCGGGAGGTCGTTATCTGAACTATGCGATTTACTTTTTTGCCTTGCCCTTGATGTACTCGTCGATGCTCTTCGCGCCGGCCTTGCCCGCGCCCATCGCGAGGATAACGGTGGCAGCGCCGGTGACGGCGTCGCCGCCGGCGAAAACACCCTCGCGCGCGGTCACGCCACCCTCGTCGGCCTCGATGCCGCCCTTGCGGGTGAAAGTCAGCCCCTCGGTCGTGTCGCGTATCAGGGGGTTGGGGCTCGTGCCGATGGCGATTATGACGGCGTCAACATCGAGCATCCAGTTGCTGCCCTCGACGGGAACGGGCTTGCGGCGACCCCTTTCGTCCGGCTCGCCCAGCTCCTGCTTTTGAAGCTCTATCCCGATGACGTGTCCGTCCTCGCCGGCGTGGATTGCCACGGGGTTATTGAGCAGGCGGAACTCTATCCCCTCCGCCTCGGCGTGCTCGACCTCCTCCTTGCGGGCGGGCAGCTCGTCCTTGCCGCGGCGGTACGCGATGTACACGTGCTCCGCGCCGAGGCGCTTCGCCACGCGCGCCGCGTCCATCGCCACGTTGCCCGCGCCGACGACGCAGACGTTGCGGGCGTGCTTTATCGGCGTGTCGTAATCCTCGCGGTACGCCTTCATGAGGTTGACGCGGGTGAGCAGCTCATTCGCGGAGTATACGCCCAGCAGGTTTTCGCCCGGGATGTGCAGAAACTGCGGCAGCCCCGCGCCGGAGCCGATGAACACCGCCTCAAAGCCGTCCTCAAAAAGCTCGTCCACAGTCTCGGACTTGCCGACGATGGCGTTGTTGATGATCTTCACGCCCATGCTCTTGAGGTTGTCTATCTCCGCCGCGACTATCTCCTTCGGCAGACGGAACTGCGGGATGCCGTAGACCAGCACGCCGCCGGACTTGTGGAACGCCTCGAAAATGGTCACGTCGTAGCCCATCTTGCGCAGATCGCCCGCGCAGGTCAGCCCCGCGGGACCCGAGCCGACGACGGCAACGCGGTGTCCGTTCGATTCGGGCGCCTTGACCTCGTCCTTGACCTCTTTATTCATATGGTAGTCGGCGACAAAGCGCTCAAGGCGACCGATGCCGACGCTCTCGCCCTTGATGGCGCGCACGCACTTGGACTCGCACTGCTTCTCCTGCGGGCAGACACGACCGCACACAGCGGGGAGGGAGTTCGTGGAGGTGATGATCTCATACGCCGCGTCAAAATCGCCCTCGGCGACCTTGGCAATAAACTCCGGTATGCGCACGGAGACGGGGCAGCCCTGACGGCAGCGGGGATCGCGGCAGTTGAGGCAGCGCTTCGCCTCGTCTATCGCCGTTTCGGCGGTGTAGCCGAGGGCGACCTCGTCAAAGTTGCCGGCGCGGACGACCGGATCCTGCTCGGGCATGGGGTTCTTGGTCATTTTCATATTAGCCATTGCGGTGTCCTCCCGTCATTCTGCATATGTGCTTTGCTTCCTCGTCCTGCTCGTCCTTATAGAACGCGGCGCGCTTGAGAAGGGAGTCGAAATCGACCTCGTGCGCGTCGAAGTCCGGTCCGTCAACGCAGGCAAACTTCGTCTCGCCGCCGACGATGACGCGGCAGCCGCCGCACATACCCGTGCCATCGACCATGATGGGATCGAGGGAGATGATGGTCTTTATCCCGTAGGGGCGCGTCACATCGGCAAGGAACTTCATCATGATGTCCGGACCTATCGCGATCACGCGGTCAAACTGCGGCTTGCCCTCGGTGATGTTCGCGTCTATCTCCTGCTGGAGGTACTTGGTGGTGAAGCCCTGCTCGCCGTATGAGCCGTCGTCCGTGCAGATGATGAGCTTGTCGGACGCTTCCTTCAGCTCGTCCTTGAGTATGACGATGTCCGCCGAGCGGAAGCCGCCGATGAACGTGACGTCGATGCCGAGCTTGTGCATTTCCTTTGCGATGGGGTAGGCGATCGCGCAGCCGACGCCGCCGCCGACGACGCACACCTTTTTCAGCCCCTCCATCTCCGTCGCCTTGCCGAGCGGACCGACAATGTCGCTGATAACGTCGCCCTCCTCGACAGTGTGGAGCATCCTTGTCGTGCGCCCTGCCGCCTGCACCATGACGGTGACGGTGCCCCTCTCGCGGTCCCAGCCCGCCACGGACACGGGAACGCGCTCGCCCTGCTCATCCAGACGGAAGATGACGAACTGCCCCGCCTGCGCGTGCTTTGCGACCAAGGGAGCCTCGATCTCAAAAAGGCATATGGTTTTCGCGTCGTTCAAAAATCGCTTGGTTACTACTTTGTACATCTACACACCTCTTATATTTTATTTTTATAGCGTCAAGCCTTGCGCTCATTGTTTATTATTTTACAACACGCGCATATCCATGTCAAATATATTATTACTTTTACAAGACACGTCGGGTGTAGGACTACAATACATATTGGACAAGTGAATAAAAAGATATGAAGGATATGGTCTCATGAGTTATAGTTGAG
>CAKTKT010000002.1 GCA_934572325.1 uncultured Oscillospiraceae bacterium | reverse complement strand
AACAACTTGCCCATGAGACCCCTCCGCTGGCTGTCTCCCGCTGAGATTACTGTACAATATGTTTGACAAACCTACATATTTTGCGCTTTTCGCGCGAAATCGCGGAAAGGACCGTCCAAAAGAGATTTGACTATTCCTTGCGGAGTGATTATAATGAGTTTGTTCGCATATGGTGTGGTACAACCTATATGAAACGGAGACCGCACCATGAAAAAACTGTATCTGGCAATTTTGCTGTGCCTGTGTATCCCCCTCGCCGCCTGCGGCAGCTCGACGGCGCGCACCGGCTTTGAAGCGCTGTCGGCGAGAATGCAGGACGCTTCTGCGCTCAGCTTCGAGGCGCGCGTCCGCGCCGAGTATGACGACAGCACGGCGGAGTTCACCCTCGCCTACGCCGAAAAGGACGGCGAGAGCACCGTCACCGTTATTTCCCCGGACATAATCCGCGGCGTGAGCGCGCGCGTGAAGAGCGGGGAGACAGCGCTTGAGTACGAGGGCGTGATGCTCGACACCGGCTCGCTCGACTCGTTCGGGCTGTCGCCGATGTCGGCGCTGCCGCTGCTGACAGAGACGCTGCGCACGGGGTATCTCGACAGCGCGTGGGATGAGGGCGAGGCGCGCTGCGCCGTGCTCGTGCCGTCGGACGGCGTGAGCGTGGAGGTGCACATGGACAAATATACCCAAACCCCGCTCACCGCGGAAATATCCTCCGACGGGCGCGTGCGCGTGTTCGCGGAGATCACGGGCTGGACGCTGACGGACGGCGCGGCGGGGGAAGAGATAAGCGAGGAATAGCTTATGAACGACTTGCAAAAGAGGACTTGGGCGGAGATAAGCCTTGAAAATCTCCGCCATAACTATGAGGCGATACGCGCCGACCTGCCCGACAACTGCCGCTTTCTCGGCGTTGTGAAGGCGGACGCTTACGGTCACGGCGCGCTCGCCGTGGCGCGGCTGCTGGAGAGCGCGGGGGCGGACTATCTGGCGGTGTCGTGTCTGGACGAGGCGCTGGAGCTTCGGCGCGGCGGGATAGCCATGCCCATACTCATCCTCGGGCACACCCCGCACGAGTACGTCTCTACGCTCATCTACAATAACATCACCCAGACCGTCACCTGCCTTGCCAAGGCGCTGGAATACTCCGAGGCGGCGGCGGCGCTCGGTGGGCAGCTGAAAATACACATAAAGCTCGACACCGGTATGTCCCGCCTCGGCTTTCTCGTCAACGGGGAGCATTTCGACGAGGGCGTGGACAATATCATCCGCTCCTGCTCGCTTCCGGGTCTGGAGAGCGAGGGGATATACACGCATTTTGCCGTGGCGGACGAGACGGGCGAGGAGTCAGAGGCGTACACGCGCGCGCAGTTTGCGCTCTTCATGCGCGTTGCGGACGCGGTGAGGGCGCGCGGCGGCATCGAGTTTGCGATACGCCACTGCGCCAACTCCGGCGCAGTGGCGAGCTATCCGGAAATGGCGCTGGACATGGTGCGCCCGGGGCTTCTTTTGTACGGCTACGGCGACGTGACCGGTCGGCTGGGGCTTGTGCCGTGTATGCGCCTTGTCACCACCGTCAGCACCATCAAGTTCTATGAGCAGGGCACCTCCGTCAGCTACGGGCGTCACTACGTCACCGCGCGGCGCACGCGCATGGGCGTGCTGGGGATAGGGTACGCCGACGGGCTGCCGCGGCTCATCTCTAATAAATGCGCGTTCTATGCCGGCGGCGGCTTTGCCCCCCAGCGCGGCAGCATCTGCATGGATATGTGCATGGTCGATCTGACGGAGCTGCCGCAGGTCGATGTCGGCAGCGAGGTGGAGATCTTCGGGCGCATGAACGACATATATAAGCTCTCCGACGCGGCGCAGACCATCCCCTACGAGCTGCTGTGCGCCGTGTCCAAGCGCGTGCCGAGGGTGTATAAGGAATTTTGAAGTTCGGTGGCGGAGGTATATGCCTCCGCCACCTTTCCCTACCCTATCGCATGGTTCGTGCCGACGGTGAAGTACACGCCGTTGGGGTGGACATAGGACGAAAGCTCGATATACATCGGCACGCCCTCCTGATCCCCGTCGAAGAACACCGTGAGATACGGTCCGTTCGCCGTGTCGATGAGGCGTGTGTCGCCGGCGGGCGGCTCGGCGTCATAATGATAAAACTCGTCCTCCACCGTGTCCGCTATCGTGTAGCCGGAAAAGCCCCAGTACTCCTGCAATCGTGCGCAGTATTCATCTATCGTCACATCGGCGGGGACAATATCGTCAAAATTCACGTCCACCTCGCTGACCGTCGGCTCGCCCGTGAACCATGATGTGCCCTCGCTCTCGACCGGCGCATCCCCCTCGTCCGGGCTCGCCTCTATGCTCAGCTTCGTTATCTTTCCCGTGGCGATGTTGACGTTGAGATGAAATCTATACTTGTCTCCGACCGCCGTGATCGCATAGCAATGCGGGAATATGCGCCCGTACCAATAGCCCTCGTCCATATACCCGCCGTTCTCAGGATGCTCCGTAACGAGCGCCGCCTCCTGCGGTATCTCTATCTCGGGTGAGAGTATGCCCATATCGCGCATACGCCCCAGCTCCTGCCGCGTGACCGTCCACGCCTGCTCGGGGCTGTTGATGAGCCGCCCGACCGTATACCCGCACGCCGTCAGCAGCGCCGCTATCGCCGCCGCTATCAGCACGATGCGCAGTGCCTTGCGTGTGCCGCGCTTTTTCTTTCCTCCGGTGATATAGCCCATCAGCTCCAGCGCGCGCTGCACCTTCTCGGGGGCTATGCCGTTCATCGCGTCCATAATATCGTATGCGTTCATATGTAGCCCTCCTCCTCAAGATACGCGCGCAGCTTATTGCGGCTGCGCATGAGCGAGCTTTTCACGCGGCTCTCCGATGCACCCATGCGCCCTGCGATCTCCGCGACGGGTGCGCACAGCCAGTACCGGCACACAAACATATCCCGATCGGCGCTCTTGAGCGTGTCGAGGAACGCATCTATCGCGGCGGCAAGCTCGCGCGCGGCGACTGCCGCCTGCACGTCCTCGCCCGAGGCGATGCACTCCGAAAGCTCCTCCAGCGCGCACTCGCCCTCTCCCCCGCCGCGCTTCGCGGCGCGGCGGGCGCGCAGCATATCTATCCCGTGCGAGCGCGTTATCGCCGCGAGAAACGCCGGAAAACGTGCGGGGCGCTGGGTGGGTATGCTCTGCCAGACGGTCATGTACGTGTCGCTGACGCACTCCTCCCCGTCGCGCTCGTCGCCGAGGATGCCGTTGGCAAGGCGGTGGCACATACGCCCGTATTTCTTGTCCGTCTCGTCGATGGCAGCGCCGTTTCTCTGCCAGTACAGCTCTATTATCCTTGTGTCCTCCATGCTCATGCCTCCTTGTGGGTTTTCGTCTCTATCCGATATGACGTATTTCATGTCCGGCGCGTCGCATTTTCGGGAAATTCTTTTAGCATAGCAAAGCCTGCGGCGCAAACCGCAGGCTTTGCTGTATTCCCGTATTATTCCGCTTTGGGCGGAATGTCGCCGACGCCGTTGAGGACAAGGCGGGGACGGTAGGGGAATTTTTTGATGTCGGAGCGGTCGGTCACGCCGGAGAGGACGAGCACCGTGTCAAGACCTGTCTCTATTCCGGCGACCATGTCCGTGTCCATCCTGTCGCCTATCATCACCGCGTCCTCGGAGTGTACGCCGAGGATGCGCAGCCCCGTGCGCATCATGAGGGGGTTGGGCTTGCCGACAAAGTAGGCGTTCTGCCCCGTCGCCATCTCTATCGGCGCGATCATCGCGCGGCAGGCGGGGATGATCCCCTCCTCAGAGGGACCCGTGAGATCACTGTTCGTGCCGATGAGCTTCGCGCCCTTGAGCACAAGGCGCACCGCCTTGAGGATGTTCTCGTAATTATAGGTGTTGCCCTCTCCGATGATGACATAGTCGGGGTCAACGTCGTTCATGGTGATGCCCGCGTCGTGCAGCGCCATGATAAGCCCCGCGCCGCCGATGACGTAGGCGGAGCTGCCGGACGCCTGCTTGCTGATGAATTTCGCGGTGGCAAGGGCGCTGGTGTAGAAATGCCTTTCGTCCACATCCAGCCCCATGCGCCCCAGCTTCTGCTGAAGCTCCTTGGGCGAGCGCTCGGAGGAGTTGGTGAGGAAGAGAAAATTCTTGTTCTCCTTGTACAGCCACTCCACAAATTCCTTCACCCCCGGCAAGAGCTTGTTGCCGTGGTAGATAACGCCGTCCATGTCGCAGATAAAGCCCTTTTTGCTTCTGAGTTCTTCCATATTCTCTTTCCTCGCTTTTTCTCCGGTCTATTGCTTTTTGTATCATTATACATAAGTATCATATATAAATCAAGGGCGGCAATGCATATTTGCGCTGCCGCCCCTGACTTTATTGCAACGGAAAAATAACACGCACCGTCGTGCCCTCGCCCTCGGCGCTCTCAAGCTCTATCCTCGCATGGTGGTACGCCGCCGCGTGCTTGACGATGGACAGCCCCAGCCCCGTGCCGCCGGAGACCTTGGAATGGCTCTTGTCCACGCGGTAAAAGCGCTCGAATATGCGGTCTTGGTGCTCGGGCGCGATGCCGATGCCCGTGTCCGCGACAGTGAGCACCGCGCAGTCGTCGCGCCGCTCCGCCGTCACGCGCACGCTGCCGCCGTCCTTATTGTACTTTATTGCGTTGTCCGTAAGGTTATAGATTATCTCATACACGAGCCGCCGCACGCCGTTCATCTCCGTGCTCTCTCCCTCGGCGCCGAGCGTTATGTCTCTCGCCGCCGCGGCGGGGGCGAGGCTCTCGACCGCGGCTCTTGCCTCGGTGAGCAGGTCAAAGCGCTCCGTGGGCATTTCGCCGCCCTCGTCGAGCTGGGAGAGACGGATAATATCGCCGATGAGCGTGACAAGGCGCGCCGCCTCGGTGTGGATATGCCCGACGAAGCGGGGAACGTCCTCGGGCTTGACCATGCCGTTTTCGATAAGCTCCGCGCTGCCGATGATGCCCTGTAAGGGGGTCTTCAGCTCGTGCGAGACGTTCGCCGTAAACTCGCGCCGGTTGCGCTCGGCATACTCCTGCTCGGTTATGTCAAAGGCGAGTATGACCGTGCCGACGGTCTCCCCGCCGGACTGGATGCGGCTTATATCGAACTGATACTCCCGCCCGCCGCGCGGCATACGTATCTCGCTGTGCCCGCTCTCCGCCGCCTTTTCCACAGCGGCGGACATATCGCGGCTGCGCTCAACGGTGAGAAAGTCCGCGCCGATGCAGTCCTCCCCCGCGCCGAAAAGCTCCCGCGCGGCGGCATTTATGCTCAGCACCGTGCCGTGGTCATCCAGCAGCACGAGCCCCTCCTTCATGCTGCCCGTCACCTGCATAAATTCGTCCGTGCGCCGCCGCAGCTCGCGCATCCGCGCCTCTATCTCCCTGTGCTGGGCGTTTATGCGCTTTAATAGCGGGGTCAGCTCCTCATATACGTCGTTTTCGAGCGGGCGGTCAAGGTCGAGTGTGTTGAGCGGCTCGACTATGCGGCGCGACACGCGCCCTGCGAGCACACCCGAGAGGATAAGCGCCGCAAGAAGCACCGCAAGTATCGGCTGGAGCATCCCCAGCGCGAGCACCGCCGCCGTCTGGCGGCTGACGGAGATCCTCAGCACGCTGCCGTCGGAGAGGCGGCGCGCGGCATAGATGGTCTTTTGCAGCAGCGTTGCGGAGTAGCGCGTGCTGTCGCCGTACCCGCTCGCGAGCGCCTCGGCGATCTCCTCGCGGTCGGCGTGGTTTTCCAGACTCTCCGCGTCGCGGCGCGTGTCGTATATGACGGTGCCGTCCGCCGCTATCCACGTCAGGCGGAAGCTCTCCGCCGTGAGCTTTTCAAGGTAGTCCTCGCCGTCCGCCTCAACGGCGACGGCGGCAAGCCCCAGCTCGTCGTGCAGCTCGTTTTTCTGCACGGCGCCGAAGTATTCGTACAGCACACCGATGATTATCACCGCCGCCGCGAGCAGCACGACGCCCGCGACGAGCATTATGGATGAAAATATTCTGCGTGTCATCGCTCCACCTCCAGCCGATAGCCGACGTTGCGCACGGTCCGGATCATGCCGCCGTACTCGCCCAGCTTCTGGCGCAGGGTGCGGATGTGCATATCCACGGTGCGCGATTCGCCGCAGTAGTCCATGCCCCATATATCGTTAAAAAGCCGGTCGCGCGTGAAAGCCGTGCCGGGGTGCGCCATGAAGAGCTTCAAAAGCTCATACTCCTTGTAGGTCAGCTCCACGCGCGCGCCGCCCGCCGTGACGGTGTGCGCGTCAAGGTCGATGCTCACCCCGCCCGCGCTGAGCGTCCTGCTCTCCGTCGGGCGGCAGCGGCGCAGCACCGCCTTCACGCTGGACACGAGCTCCATCACGCCGAAGGGCTTTGCGAGATAATAGTCCGCGCCGTGGTCGAGAGCGAGCACCTTGTCGTACTCCGCGCCGCGCGCCGTCGCCATGACGACGGGGATGCTCCTGTACTCCGCCGAGGCGCGCATACGCCGCAGCAGCTCTATCCCGTCCACGCCGGGCAGCATCACGTCCAGCACGACAAGCTCCGGCTTTTCGTGCGCGAGCGCGTCCCAGAATTCCGCCCCGTCGGAAAAGCCGCGCGCTTCAAACCCCGTCGTCTGGAGCGTGTATACCTCAATGTCGCGTATGCTCGCATCGTCCTCAACGCACCATATCATACCGTTCACTCCTTTTTTATTCGCCCTTGTGCTCGCCCGTTATTGAGAATATCACCCACTCGGCGATATTCGTGGCGTGATCGCCTATGCGCTCGAAATATTTCGCTATCATCAGCACGTCAAGCGCGTACTCCCCGTCGGCAGGGTCGCGGGCGATGCTGCCGATAAGGCGGCGCTTTATGCCGTCAAAATACCTGTCAACGGTGTCGTCGTCGGCAATGACCTTTTCCGCGAGCGCCGTATCGCGCCGGACGTAGGCGTCCACGCTCTCCGTCACCATCTTTATCACTGCCTTTGCCATCTCGCGCAGAAGGTCGTCGTTCTCGGCGGTGTGCCCGTCGAGGAAGGTGACGATCTCGGCAATGTCCTCCGCCTGATCGCCTATGCGCTCCATGTCGGTTATCATTTTCAGCGCCGCCGAGATCTGGCGCAGATCGCGCGCCACCGGCTGCTGCTGCAAAAGGAGCTTGAGGCACATGCTCTCTATCGTGCGCTCCTTCCGGTCTATCTCCTCGTCGAGCGGGGCGGCGCGGCGGGCGAGCGCCGCGTCCTGCTCCGTCAGCGCCTTCGACGCGAGGGCGATGACCTCCTCGCACAGTGCGCCCATCTCTATCAATTCCCTGTTGAGCAGCGCAAGCTGCTCGTCAAAACGGCTTCTCATCGGTCTATCCCTCCGTTCGTTCACGCCGTCAGCCGAAGCGTCCGGTGATGTAGTCCTCGGTGCGCTTGTCCACGGGCTGGGCAAAGAGCCTCTCCGTCTCGCCGCACTCTATAAGCTCGCCGAGGAGGAAAAACGCCGTGTAGTCGGATATACGCGCCGCCTGCTGCATATTGTGCGTGACGATGACTATCGTGTAGCGCTCCTTGAGCGTCATCGCCAGCTCCTCTATCTTCGAGGTGGAGATAGGGTCGAGCGCGCTTGTCGGCTCGTCCATGAGCAGCACCTCCGGCTCGACGGCGAGAGCGCGCGCGATGCACAGGCGCTGCTGCTGCCCGCCGGAGAGACCGAGCGCATTTTTCCTCAGCCTGTCCTTCACCTCGTCCCATATCGCCGCATCCCGCAGCGCCCGCTCGACAATATCGTCGAGCAGTGCGCGGCTCTTCACGCCGTGCGTGCGCGGACCGTAGGCGATGTTGTCATATATGCTCATGGGGAACGGGTTCGGCTTCTGGAACACCATGCCGATCTCGCGCCGCAGGGAGTTCACGTCCGCCGCGGGAGCTAATATATCCTTGCCGTTATAGCGCACCTCGCCCGTTATCCTCACATCGGGTATGAGGTCGTTCATGCGGTTGAGCGTTTTCAAAAACGTGGACTTGCCGCAGCCGGACGGTCCGATGAGCGCGGTTATGCTCTTTTCGGGTATGTCGATGTCTATGCTTTTCAGCGCCTGATGCGCCCCGTACCACAGGCACAGATCCTTCACGGTAATTATATCACTCATATATTTCAGCGTGCCGCCGGTGCTTTCACAGCGACATCCTCCGTCTCAGTATTTCCTCGAACGCCAGCCCGTACCAGTGCCCGGGCTGCCGCCGCGCCGTCTCGCGTATGCACTCGTCGCAAAATCCCGCCGCGCCGGCAAACGCCTGCTCCGGCGTTCTGCCGCGCATGAGTTCCCCGCACAGCGCGGAGGTGAAAACATCCCCCGTTCCGTGCATCACGGCGCTCCGCCACGGGCGATAAAACTCCTCCCTCGTGCCGCCGAGCCGCGCCTCGTAGCCGACCTCGCCGCCCCGGCGCATTCCGGTGATGATGATGTTCTCAGCGCCGAGCATGTCGCCCAGCGCCTTTATGAGCGCGTTTGCGTCCGCGTCCGTCGGAAGCCCCGCGAGCAGCGCCGCCTCGGTGTGGTTGGGGGTGATGAAGTCCGCGCCCTGCGCGAGCGCGCGCATCGCGTCAATGTGATCCGCCGTGAAGCAGTCGTAGAGCGCGCCGTTGTCGCCGAGCACGGGGTCAACGACGGTGACGCAGTCCTCCCCGCCGAAGTCGCGGACAAACTGCCGCGCCACGCCTATCTGCTCCGCAGAGCCGAAAAAGCCCGTGTATATGCAGTCGAATTTAACGTTCATGCGCTTCCAGTGCGCGGCAAACTCGCGCATCTGGGGCGTCATGTCGTGGATGACGTAGTTTTCAAACCCGCCCGTGTGGGTGGACAGTATCGCGGTCGGAAGCGCGACCCCCTCCACGCCGAAGGCGGAGACTATCGGCAGCGCAACGCTCAGCGAGCATTTGCCGATGCAGGACAGGTCGTTTATAAGCGCCGCGCGCTTCATTCCGGTCGCGTTAAGATCCGTCATAAGCTGTTTTTCCTCTTGAAGCCTTTCTCAACGAGCATGGTTGCGGCGTTGATGGCGAGTGCGAGGAGCATGAGTATCGCGGCGATGGCAAACGCCACTTCAAACTCGCCCTGCTCCTTGGCGTACACGTACAGCGCCACGGTCAGCGTCGCTCCGGCGCTCGTCAGCCCGTCGAAGAAGCCGTTGAGCGCATGGGCAAACCCCGCCGTGAACAGCAGCGCCGCCGACTCTCCCAGCACGCGCCCCACGGAGAGGATGCACCCCGTGACGATACCGTCCACGCAGCCGGGCAGCACCACGCTGCTGATAACGCGCCACTTGCCCGCGCCCAGCCCGAACGCGCCCTCGCGGTAGCTCTGCGGCACGGTCTTGAGGCTCTCCTGCGTCGTGCGCATGATCGTTGGCAGGTTCATTATAACAAGCGTCAGCGCCCCTGCCAAGAGGGAAGTTTGCATTCCGAGAAATTGACAGAGGAAGAGCATCCCGACAAGCCCGTAAATTATCGACGGTATGCCGGAGAGCGTCTCCGCGGCGTACTCTATTGCCGCGACAAGGCGGCGGTTCGCGGCGTACTCCGTGAGGTATATCGCCGCGCCCACGCCTATCGGCAGCACTATCAGCAGCGTCGCGGCGACGATATATAGCGTGTTGAGTATATCCGGCAGTATGCCGATGCTGCCGGAGAGATAGCTCGGCTTCGTGGAGAGCAGCTTCCACGTCACGTTCGGCAGCCCCTTTGCGAGCACGTACACGATGAGAAATATCACGAGCGCCGCCGTCAGCGCAACGGCAATGCCCATCAGCGCGCGCATCGCGGCGATGTACGCCCTGCGGCGGGCGGAGATATTGCCTTTTTCCATGTCAGTCCTCCTTCCCGTGCTTCAAAAGCGCGTTGAGCAGCGCGTTTATCAGCATGATGAACAAAAACAGCACCAGCGCAATGGAAAAGAGCGCCTGACGCTGCAAGCCGGAGGAATAGGACATCTCGCTTGCGACGGCGGTGGTGAGAAAGCGCACGCTCTCAAAGAGCCGCGGCATATTCGGCACATTGCCCGACACCATCATCACCGCCATCGCCTCGCCTATCGCGCGCCCCACGCCCAGCACCACCGCCGCGGCAATGCCGCTGCGCGCGGCGGGAACGGACACGCGGAAGTACGTCTCTATCGGCGTTGCGCCCAGCGCGAGCGAGGCGTCCTCGTACTCGCGCGGCACAGCCTCCAGCGCCGTGACCGAGACCTTCACGATGCTCGGCAGTATCATCACCGCCAGCACGACGATCGCGGCGAGAAGGCTCGCCCCGTCGGGCACATGAAAGACCCTTCTTATCCCCGGCACGAGGATGAGCATGCCCACAAGCCCGTACACCACCGACGGGATGCCCGCCAGAAGGCTTATCGCCGCGCCGAGCGCGCTTTTCATCCGCGGCGGCGCGAGCTTGGCGAGGTACACCGCCGTCAGAAAGCCCACGGGAACGCCCATGACGATAGCGCCCGCCGTGCCGTATATGCTGGTGAGTATGAACGGCAGTATGCCGTAGCTGGGCTCGGCGGCGGTGGACGCCCATGTCTTTCCGAAGAGGAACGGCACAAGCCCGATCTCGCGTATCGCCGGTATGCCGGAGACGACGAGGTACGCCGTTATCAGCAGCACGCACCCGACCGTCACCAGCCCCAGCACGGCGAACACCGCGTGTATTATGTTTTCCATGATCCGCGCTTTGTTTTTCATGCGTTTCACCCTGTTCACGCGAGAGCAGGACGGCTCTCGCCGTCCCGTTCCCGCGTGTTGTTTTTGTCAGCCGTTGACCGCCACAGCGCCGGCAGCGCCGATGATGGGCGCCGCGTCAGCGGAGACGGCGAAGTCGAAGAACGCCTGCGCCGCAGGGGAGAGCTCCGTGCCGCTCTTCGTCACGAGCACGAACGGGCGCTGCACGACGTAGCTGCCGTCCTTGACGGTGTCCTCGGTCGGGGCGACGCCGCCGACGGTGAGCGCCTTGACGTTATCCTTGAGCGCCGCGAGAGAGGCGTAGCCTATCGCGTCGGGGTTGTTGGCGACGGTGGTGATAACGTCGCCGGTGGAGGTCAGCTCCTGACGGTACTTGCAGGCGTCCTTCGTGCCGGTGATGGACTCAAAGCCGTCTCTCGTGCCGCTGCCCGCCTCGCGCCCGATGAGGACGATCTCCGCGTCGCTGCCGCCGACGTCCTTCCAGTTGCTTATCTCGCCGGTGTAGGTCTTGGCGATGGTGTCAAGGTCGAGGTCGGCGATGGGGTTCGCGGGGTTGACGATGATGGCGATGCCGTCGAGCGCGAGCACGGTCTCCTCAAGCCCGCCGGACTTCTCCTCGTCCTTGAGCGCACGGCTGGAAAGCCCGATGTCGCAGCGCCCCTCGCTCACGGCGGTGATGCCCGAGCCGGAGCCGGTGGGGTTATAGGTGAAGGTCACGCCCCTGTTCGCCTCCATGAAGGACTCGCCCAGTGCGCCGATGACCTTCTCCATCGAGGTCGAGCCGTCGGTGGCGACTGTGCCGGTCAGCTCTGCGGGAGCTGCATCGGCGGCTGCTGCCGGAGCGTCCGTCGCGGCGGGGGCTGCGGCGCTGCCGCAGGCGGTGAACAGTGCCAGCGCAAAAACTAGCGCCAATACCATGCTGATCGTCTTTTTCATAATGTGTCTCCTTTTTTCATACTAGCTTTCGTTTCCGGGCTTCATTCCATCTGCCCATGGTCAGCCTTTTTCTGACCGCGCTCTTAGTGTACCCGCCGCGTGTAAAATGAAAAATCCTCGCCGTGTAAAATCTGCGTAAAACCGCCGTTCTTTAGCGCCTAAAATCGCTAATACGTTGTGGTGAATTTTATCGCCTTGAAATTCGACGGCTTTTTTCAGTGAAAATCTTATAAAACAGAATTTTTTGTGCAAATTTACCGTGTCGCGGCTATTGACAAATGAATTTCACTGTGGTATATTCTCGCCATACTTGAAAAGGAGACTGACGGTAACGATGAAGCTCATCCGCTGCATGGCAAATCGATACTATTACTATTACTTTTATTTTCGGAAAGTAATGGCGATTTGTGATGCACACAATCGGGGCTTTGCTTGATCGTGCTGTCGGGTTTCCCTTTCGGGCTGCCCGAGCCGTGATGAGTATTCGCCGTGTGGATTGCAAGTCCGCACGGCGTTTTCTTTTTGGCAGCGCCGCACAACACGGCTTCGGCATCCGCCGGATAATTCGCGCCCTGCTTTAGTCGCTTTTTCTTGAAATACACAAAGTATTCCTGCGAAAAAGCGCCGTCATCAGGACACAAATTCTCTCGCCGGCTGCTCTTGCCGTATTATGCGTTGCCGCCTTGAATAACCGCGGCTCATGTTCGACCAAAATCTATAAATCTTTGGAGGAAACGAAAATGAAAAAGAAAAATCTGTTCTCCGCTGTTTTGACCGTCGTTCTGGCGCTCGTCATGTGCCTGAGCCTCGCCGCCTGCGGCTCTTCCGCCGCGCCCGCCGCGACCGAGGCTCCCGCCGCCGAGGCTGAGGTCTCCGCCGCTCCTGCCGCCGACGCGGACAAGGTGTTCACCGTCGGCATTTGCCAGTTCGTCAAGCACGAGGCGCTCGACAAGGCGACGGAGGGCTTCATGGACGCGCTGAAGGCGCAGCTCGGCGACAGGGTGGTTTTTGACGTGCAGAACGCCGCCGGCGACACCGCCGCGTGCAGCACGATTGTCAACTCCTTCGTCTCCAAGAACGTTGACCTCATCCTTGCCAACGCCACTCCGGCGCTCGCCGCCGCCTACAACGCGACGTCCGACATCCCCATCCTCGGCACTGCCGTCACGGAGTACGGCGTCGCCCTCGGCATTGACGGCTTCACCGGCACTGTCGGCGGCAACGTCTCCGGCACGTCCGACCTTGCCCCGCTCACCGAGCAGGCGGACATGATCCTTGAGCTCGTCCCCGATGCAAAGACCGTCGGGCTGCTCTACTGCTCCGCCGAGCCCAACTCCGTCTACCAGGTGCAGGTCGTTGAGGAGGCGCTGACCGCGAAGGGCATTGCCTGCACGCGCTACTCCTTCGCCGACTCCAACGACATCTCCGCCGTGACCACGAAGGCCGTCGCCGACAACGACGCGCTCTACATCCCCACCGATAATACCGCCGCCTCCTGCACCGAGACCATCGGCAACATCGTCCTGAGTGCAAAGACCCCCGTCATCACCGGTGAAGCGGGCATCTGCCGCGGCTGCGGCGTGGCGACGCTGTCCATCAGCTACTACAGTCTCGGTCAGACCACGGGCGAGATGGCGGCAAAAATACTCACCGGCGAGGCGGACATCTCCACCATGCCCATCGAGTACGACAACAGCCCCGTCAAGCTCTACAACCCCACCGTGTGCGCCGAGCTTGGCATCGCCGCCCCC
The DNA here is from genome assembly GCA_934572325.1 of uncultured Oscillospiraceae bacterium. Lineage (GTDB taxonomy): Bacteria > Bacillota > Clostridia > Oscillospirales > Oscillospiraceae > Limivicinus. The sequence goes on along the minus strand of CAKTKT010000002.1, from coordinate 49,930 downwards.
GAGGGCTACGAGGCGCTGAGCTGAGAGCGGCGGTACAAGATAAACGGAAAGAAAAAATAAAAGCAGCGCCGCATAATGCGGCGCTGCCCAAAAGGACAGGTGTGAAATATGCTTATTGATCTGCTCGGCGCATTGCCCGGCGCTGTCGCACAGGGGCTCGTATGGGGCGTTATGGCTGTCGGCGTGTACATTACCTATAAGATACTCGACATTGCGGATCTCACCGTTGACGGAACGATCTGCACAGGCGCGGCGGTGTGCACCATGCTCATGCTCGCGGGGGTCGATCCGTGGGTGTCCGTGCTGCTCGCCCTGCTCGCCGGTGCGCTCGCCGGCGCGGTCACGGGTATGCTCCACATCCTGCTCGGCATACCGGCGATCCTCGCCGGCATACTCACCCAGATGATGCTGTGGTCGGCGAACCTCAAGATACTCGGCAAGGCGAATCAGGCGCTCTCCGCGCGCTCCAACCCCGTCATCCTCTCGCAGATGGACATCCCGCACGCGCTTATCGTGCTCGTGATCGTCGCGGTCGCGCTCGTGGCGCTGCTGTACGCCTTCTTCGGCACGGAGCTCGGCTGCGCCATACGCGCCACGGGCTGCAACCCCATCATGAGCCGTGCGCAGGGCATCAACACCGACACCGCAAAGCTCCTCGGGCTCGTCATCTCCAACGGCATCGTCGCCCTCTCGGGCGCGCTGCTGTGCCAGTATCAGGGATACACGGACATCAACATGGGGCGCGGCGCGGTCGTGATAGGGCTTGCCGCCGTCGTGATAGGCGAGGCGCTCGTCGCGCGTGTGTCGCAGAATTTCGCCGTGCGCCTTACGGGCGTCGTCGTGGGCGCTATCGTCTACTATCTCGTGTACCAGATCATCATCTTCGTCGGCTTCGACACGGATCTTCTCAAGATGTTCTCCGCCATCGTCGTTGCGGCATTCCTCGGCGTCCCGTACCTGAAAAAGAAGCACACCAAGGGGGTGAAGAGCCATGCTTGAGCTGAGGCATATAACCAAGGTATTCAACCGCGGAACGGTCGATGAGAAAATAGCGCTCAACGACCTCTCTCTCACGCTCGGCGACGGCGACTTCGTCACCGTTATCGGCGGCAACGGCGCGGGCAAGAGCACCATGCAGAACGCCATCTGCGGCACATGGCAGCCCGACGAGGGGCAGGTCATCCTCGACGGGATAGACGTGACCGCGCTGCCCGAGCACAAGCGCGCCAAATACCTCGGGCGCGTGTATCAGGATCCGATGACGGGCACGGCGGCGGGGATGCAGATAGAGGAAAACCTCGCCCTCGCGGCGCGGCGCGGCAAGCGCAGAACGCTGCGCCCCATGATAACGCGCGACGAGCGCGAGAGCTACCGCCAGCTTCTTGAGGAGCTGGGGCTGGGGCTGGAATCGCGCCTGTCGGCAAAGGTGGGCACGCTCTCCGGCGGTCAGCGTCAGGCGCTGACGCTGCTGATGGCGACGCTGCAAAGCCCGAAGCTGCTGCTGCTCGATGAGCACACCGCTGCGCTCGACCCCAAGACCGCCGCGCGCGTGATGGAGCTGACGGACAGGATAGTCAACGAGACAAAGCTCACCACGCTCATGATAACGCACAATATGCGCGACGCAATAAGCTACGGCAACCGCCTTATAATGCTGCACGACGGGCGCGTTATCCTCGACATCTCCGGCGAGGACAAGGCAAGGCTCACCGTACCGGAGCTTTTGGAGATGTTCTCCAAGGCGAGCGGCGACGAGTTTGCCGACGACCGCGCGATACTGTCGTAAGTCTTGCGGACATAAAAAAAGAACCCCTTGTCGGGGTTCTTTTTTATACGCCGCAATACGCACATTCACGCCTCGTGGTTTCCCTTGCCGTGCTTTTTCTCCCAGCGGCGGCGGCCCTGAACGCGGATCGCCTCCTCGGCGTTGTCGCGCCAGCGGGGCAGCACGTCCTCCTCAAGCCTGCGCTTGCCGACGACGGCGTACTTCACGGCGTACACCAGCGCCGTCGCGCACGGCAGCGCCAGCGCCGCCGTGCCCGCGAGCAGCAGCAGCGCCGCCCTGTCCTCCACGCCGCGCGCGGCGTTCTCCCAGTAGGGATATATCACGCCGCGCGTCTGCATGGAGCGCGTGCCGAAGCCCTTTATGAGCTTCCACAGGCTCTCCGTGTGAAAGCGCTCGGTATTGTTGACGATCTCGCCGCGCCCGATGGGGAATTTCTCCCGCACGACGCCGACGGCGTAGTTTTTCACAGGATTCGGCAGCACGACCTCGTAGCACTGTATGCCGGCGGACGCGCTCGCGGCGGCGGCTGTGCCCGCCGCGCCGCCGCCCGCCGCGTCGGGCGCGGCGGGCGCATCGGAGGCGGCGGAATTGAGCGTGACCCATGCGTCATAGGAGATGAATATCCCCATACCGTCGGTGTACGCCCTCTTTGTGGCGAAGTCCTGCTCGCGCTCGACGACGCCAGCCACGACGAACGGCACGCCGTTTACCCTGAACGTCATGCCCTGTATGTCCGTTCCGCCGAACAGCAGCCACGCGGTCTCCTCGTCGAGGAGCGCCCTGTCCTGCATGAGGTCGTCGGCGGTGATGTAGCTGCCGCTGATGAGCGTTATGGGGTGGAAGGTGAAAAACTCCCCGCCCACCGCCGTGGCGTACACATCGCCCTTGCCCAGCGCGCTGGACGCCTTCACCTTGGCGACGCAGCTCCACGCATCGGCGTTGAGCATATCGTCGGTGTCGATGTCGAGCGCCGCCTCGTGCAGCTTCTTTGCCATCGCCTCGCGGAACGCGCCTATCTGATTGCGCGTGACGGTCTCGTCCACGGGGAGAAAGCAGCTTATCTGGGCGTACTCGATGTCGCTTGCGCCCCGCCAGCGCTCCGCCTCAAGCTGGCTCGGCAGCAGACGCGAGAGCCGGTGTATGCCCAGAAAGCACCCCAGCGCCGCGAGCAGCAGCACGAGGTTCGCGGCAAGGAATATTAACTTTTTCTTCCCCAGCTTCCGGACAAATTCTTTCATAAACATTCGGTCAAGATCAGTTCTCCGCGTCGGCAAGGCGCACCATGTCGCCGCTGGCGACCGGAGCGGAGGAGGTGGTGATCACATAGTCTCCGTTATTGAGATCGGCGGTGACGGCGGAGCTCGTGTCGTCCGCGGCGAGCACCTCAATGGCGACGCGCTTGGCGATATAACGGTTGCCGAGGGGGGAGCTCTTCGCCGTGACGGCGAGCACGAAGCTGCCGTTGGAGTCGGTGCGGATGGCGCTGTTGGGGATGATGGTGTCGTAATTCGCGCTCTTCTGCCCGACGGAGAGCGTTACCTCCGAGCCGGAGGTAACGTCGCCCTCAAGGTCAAAGGTGAGCGTCTTGTTGGTCATGGGTTTTTTCTTGTCGGTCTGGATGGTGGCGAGCGTGGCGACTATCTTGTTGCCCCAGTAGTAGTTGCTTATCGTCGCCGTGTCGCCGACGTGCAGGCGCTTTGCCTGATCGTTCGTGACGGAGAAGCTGACGGTATAGCCCTGATCGGGCACCTCAATCGAGGCGAGTATATCGTCCTTTATGACGCTGTCGCCCGCGGTGCAGTTGACCTCCGTCACCGTGCCGGCGACATTTGCGGTTATCGTGTTCGCGTCGCCCTCGCCGCTGAGCTTCTTTATCTTCTCCTGCTGGCGCTTTATCTTGTTGGAGATGCCGGAGAGCCCTGCGGAGGCGGAGGCGATGGAGCGATCCTGCTGTGCGGCAGCTCTATTGAGGTTAGCCATGCTCGAATTGTATGTCTCTACCGCTTGATCTCTCTTTTCCCGAAGCTCATTCACTCCGGTAGAATCAACGCCGTAGGTTTTTAACTGCGCCTCTATTGCCTTGAGCTTTAATTGCTGTGTGCTGATAACATACTGCAAACCGGTAATATACTTTAATCTGGGCGCTCTTTCTTGAAGAGTTATTGCTTTGCCATCTTTATCTATGCCCTTTAGTTCTTCTATTACTTCATTCTTCAGTTCATTTTCTCTCTTGACCAATTTTTGCCAAGCGTCGTATGCTTTGTCTACTTCTTCTTTTGTCGGAATTGTTTTCCCTCCCGCCTGTGTGCCCACTGCGGCAAAGGGTCTGAAAAGAACGCCTTGTGTCGATTCGGTCAGAGAGCCGGTATCCTGTTTTCCTTCATTCTTTTTCCCGCTGTCTTCTCCCGCTCCGGCTCCGGTACCTGTTTCGCCGGGCGGCGTTGGCGTTGGGGTGGGCGATGGCGTAACCAATATCTGACTGGTATACTCTGCATACACCTTATTGTAGTAGCTCTCTGCCTCTGCCACTTGTCCTGCTATCAGAGAAAGCACAAGCTGCTGTGCTTCAAGCTGCTGGCTTGCGATACCGATATTCTGCTCTATCGCCTGTTTTTCTTTCAGTAAGCCTTGAACCTCCGCAGAAGAACCTGCGTTTTCGTACTCCTTGCTTGCATCATTATATGCCTTTTCCGCCGCAACCATGGCTCTTCTCGCCTGCTCCACGGCATTGCGCTCATCCGTCAAATCGCTCGCGAGCGGCACGCTCAGCGCCGCCTGCGCGTATTGGGTCTGCAAATCCTCCAGCGCTATCATCGCCTCCTCAAGCTCCGTCGAGTCCGCAGCGCCCAGGACGAACAGCACGTCTCCCGCGTTGACCTCCTGCCCCGCCTTGACCATGACGCGCCCGATGGTCATGTTGGACTTCGCCTTGACCTTGTGGTTGCCGTTGGCGGTGACAGTGCCCGTGCCGCGCACCTTGGCGGTGATCGTGCCGTTGGAGACCATGCTCGTGGCGACCTCCGGCAGGGAGTGGTTCATGATAGTATTTGAAAAGAAGGTGAGCAAAAGCAGCACCACGAGGAACACGATCGCCGCGTCCTTGACCCATGCTCTGTTTTTCGGTTTTGTTTCCATTTCTATACCTCGCTAGTTGCTACGTGATCCCCGCCGTCAGCCCTTGACGCTGCCAGAGTTGGCGATACCCTCGACAAGGTACTCCTCCCCGTGCAAGAACAAGAGCAGCGTCGGAATCATATACACCGTCGCCATTGCGAACGCCAGCCCTATCTCGCCGGAGTTTATCGACGAGAGAAAGACGCTAAGCGGCTGCTTGTCCGCATCGTCGAGCAGGATGAGCGGCTGCTCGACCATGTTCCAGTAATCTATAAACACCAGAATTGCTATTGAATACAGCGCCGAGCGGCACTGCGGCAGGCATATCTTCGTGAATACCTCCCACTCGCCCGCGCCGTCCACCTTTGCCGCCTCGATGAGCGAGTACGGGATGCGCCGCATGAACTTTGTCAGCAGAAACACCGAAAACGGCGCGAACACGCCCGGCAGGATGATAGACCAGCGGGTGTTCAAAAGCCCCAGCCAATCGCTGACGAGATAGTTGGGGACGAGCGTGACCTGATACGGCATGAGCATCAGTATGACATAGAAGAAGAATATGCCGCTTCTCACCCTGCCGCGCCAGCGCGTGAACGAGTACGCCGCAACGGAGGCGACGCCAACCTGCAAAACGACGATGGGCACGACGAGGATGATGCTGTTCCAGAATTTCAGCAGGTACTCCGGCGATTTTATAAGCCCCGTGACGTACTGCGAGAGCGTCACCTTGTCCGGAATGAACTTGAGGTTGACCGTCTTGGAGACGTAGCCGCCGGTCGTCGTGGAGAATACCATGCCGTAATTCGCCTTTATCTCCGACTCGGACATAAAGGAGTTCGTGATGGTCAGCACCGTCGGCAGAAGGAAGAGCACCGCGAACAAGAGACACAGCAAAAGCATCACGCCGCGGCTGAAATAGCGCTTTTTCTTCACCCCTCCACGTCCTTTCCGAACCAGTCCTCCGCCTTGAACAGCAGCGCAATCAGCAGCACCATGACGAGCGCCATCACGACCGCCGCGGCGGAGAGCTTCTGATAATCCAGCGACTTGAAGGTGTTGTTCATGAAGTGCTGGAGCATGTAGAGCGTCTCATACGGGTAATCCCCCGTGAGCAGATACACCTCGCGGAACACCTTGAAGGAGTTTATCAGCGAGAGGATGGTGACGAAAAGCACCGTCGGCGAGAGATAGCGCAGCTTTATGGCGAAAAACTTGTACGTCTCGCTCGCGCCCTCGACGTCCGCGACCTCCAAAAGCTCCTTGGGGATGTTCGCCAGCCCCGCCATGAAAAGAATCATGAAATAGCCGAGGTTTTTCCAAAGAAACAGGATTATCACGACCGCCTGACTGTGCTCCGACTGGAGCCAGTCTATCTTGTCCGCGCCGAAGAGCATGAAAAACTCGTTCACCGTGCCGTTGAAGTTGAAAAGCACCTGCCAGATGAGCACGACCGACGCGACCGGCACCATCATGGGGCTGAGAAAGAACGTGCGAAACTGCGACTTCAGGGGGATGCGGCACTCCAGCATCAGCGCCAGCCCCAGCGACAGCACCACCGCCAGCGGCACCGCCCACGCGGAAAACGTCAGCGTGTTTTTCGCGGCGAGGAGGAAGGCGGAGTTGTCGAAGAGCTTGATGAAGTTATCGAGAAACACAAAGCTGCGCGAGCCGACCCCGTCGATGAGCGAGTAGTACACCACCACGCCGAACGGCACGATGAAGAACACCGCCACGCCCAGAAGACTCGGCGAGAGAAAGCACAGGCTCTGCAAAAAGTCCTTGCCCTTTTCATTCAGTTGTAGTTTGCGACTTTTCATACCGAATCATCCAAGCGCCCGTCTGCCAGATATTGAGCATACTATGCTCTATATATTGTACAACATGAGGCGGGATATTTCAACAAGTATTACCGCCTCAAAATCTTAATTTACGGTTACGGAAGCAGGGGCAGCCCCGCATAATGCGGCAGGGGCGCAAATTATCCGTTGGATGCCGCAGGCGTATTGTGCGGCGCCGTCCTAAAAAATGGGGCGCGTTTGAGAAACGCGCCCCATATCATGCTTTTTTCTTAAACGCCGCTGCGCGGCTTAAGCCCGCGTTAACCAAAGCAAGGCTTCAAGCGCTTGCTTACCGCTGCTCGTTGACGTAGATATTCGCCTTGCTCTGCACGAGCTTTGCCACGTCCTCGGCGGTCTTCTGACCGGAGAAGTACGCCTGCGACTGCTCCTTGACTATATCGAATATTGCATCGGAGCTGTAATCGTAGCGCGTGGCGGCGGAGCTTATCACGGAGAACAGCTCGTCCGCCTGCTCCTGCGTGAGGGCGTAGAAATCGACCACGCCGTCCGCCGTGCCGTAGCTCATGCGCGCCACGGGGATCTTGTTGCCGTCCGCATCGAGCTTGAGGTTGCCGTTGGCGTCCTTCTCGTACTCGGGCGTCATCGCCTTCTTTATGCGCGCGTTATAGGCGTTGAGGTTGACGGGGATGCTGTACACCTTGTTGTCGTCGCTCTGGTACTTCTCGGTGAAAAACTGACGGAGGAACTCCCACGCGACGTCCTGATGCCCGCTCTTGGCGGAGATGGCATAGCCGGATTCGATGCTGATAAGGCTGCCGGGCGAGCCGTCGGCGGTCGGGTAGCCGATATACGTGGCGTCGCCGCCGAAGTAGCGGTCATTGTAGATCACGCTCTCGATGGAGTAGATGCTGCCCTGCAAGAGCATCTGCCTCCCCTCCGCTATGCGGGTGAGCGTGTCGTCCGAGGGGGTGTACTGATAATCGTCATAGTTGAAGCTCTCCGGAAACTGCGCGGCGAACGCCAGCAGCTTTGTGAACTCCTCGCTGTTGAAATTGCACTCGCCCGTGCCCCAGTTGACGAAGTCCTTCATGTCGAGGCTAAGGCAGATGCGCAGTATATCGTCGCGCGTGGTGTAAATATCGAACGCCTCGCAGCCCTCCGGCATGGAAGCGAGCGCGGCGGCAAACTCCTCATACGTCCACCCCGGCTCGTCGCCGACGACGGACGCCGCGCCTATCGCGGTGATGATCCCGAAGCTGGACACGGTGGAGTACAGCCCGCCGTTCACCTCAAGCGCCGCGAGGACGTTGGGGAAAAAGTCGGCGCGGTCAAAGCCGCTGTCCGCGTCTATGAGCGGGTAGAGATCCGCCAGCAGCCCCTTGGAGGCGAGCTGGTTATAGGGCATGCCGGTGAGGTCGATGATGTCGGGCACATTGCCGGCGAGCAGCTCTGTGGTGAGCTTGGTCTGACCGGCGGAGTAGTCGTCGTCGGTGTTGAACTCGGAATAATCCTTGACGACTATGCGGTAGTTGTCGTTTCTGCGGTTGAAGGAGACTATCATGTCGCGCGCATCCCAGCCGAGATACTGCGTGGCGAGGGTTATCTCCTCCTTGTGCGGCACGCTGTCATACGGCACAAGGCTTATCGTGGCGAGGGTGACGTTATAGGTCTCGCTGACGGAGTCGTATTCGTTGATGACCGTGACGATGCTGCCGTCGTCGCGCACCTGGATTCTCGAGGTGTTGTCGCTGTTGATGTCGCAGTTGATCCAGTTGAAGAGCTTGACGTTCTCCTGCGTGTCGGGCTTGTAGCCGTAGAAGTTGACGCCGCTGGTGTAGTACACGTCATAGTCCCCGCCGCCGGCGGTCAGGCTGTACGCGCCCCTGGGGAGTGGGATCGCCTCGCCGATGGTCTTGTTGTCTATATCGACCGGACGCAGCTCCATTCCGTTCTCGCCCCACGTCGTGGCGGCAATGCTCCCGTCGCCGAGACGCACGAGCGAGTCGATATACCCGCCGTCGTTGGGGATGGTGGCGACGATGCTGCCGTCAAGCGCGATGACGTAAACGCCCGCATCGCCCGGGGCAATGACATTGTCGTTATCATCCACGATGAAGCTGTACATATAAATGCCGTTTCCGTCGTCATCCCCCATCTCGATCTTCGCGGTGCTCAGGGCGTTGCCGTCCTTGTCGAGCGAGCGGATGTAGGCGGAGTTTTCGTACTGGGTGTAGTTGTAATACTCCTCGTCAGTCTTGGAGAGGTTGTCAGGTCCGTCGTACCACGAGGCGTAGACGGTCTCGACGACTATCAGCTTGCCCTCCGAGCCCTCGCCCATACCGGCGATGTCAGAGCCGGAATAAAAATCCCTGAGCTTGGAGGTGTCGGCGTCGGCATCGACAGCCGCGGACTTGCCCTCCTCCGCCTGCGCGGCTGCCTGCGCGGCGGCTTCGGTCATTTCCACCGCGTCTGCGGGCACAGCCTCGCCGGATACCGCCACCTGCGGCTGATCGCCGTCGGGCACGGAGCCGACGGTCGCGCCCATGGGCTTATAGTTGACAAGCTCGCTCACAGAGCCGGAATAATCGACAAAGAAGAGCTTGTTTTGATAAATGTCGTACTCGCCCTCGTAGCTGGCGGTCTCGTCCTCGGCGTGCTCGCGCTCGCCGACCTTTTCATAGCTCGCGGCATAAAAGCCGTTGTCGGTGTAAAAGCGAGGGTTGAGATAGCGCTCGCTGCCGGAGATTATCTCGTTGAAATCGGCGTTGTAGACATACGCCGGCGTCTCCTCGTCGGCGTTGGGCTTGCCGCTGCCGCCGTTCGTTGCGCCGCTGCCGCCGCAGGCGGCGAGCGAGAGCGCCATAGTCAGCGCGAGCAGCGCCGCCGTGAGCCTCTTGATATTCTTCATCATACCGTCCTCCTTGGTGCTTTTTACTTGGAAAGCATATTTTCATGATGCGCCGTGCGCGGGGGTATTTATTCACAATACGGGCATTATTCCGCCCGCTGTTTATTATAGACGCATACGCGCCGAAAAAGTTCGCCTGCTGCGCGAAAATCCGTGAGAAATTTTTCCGCCGGACGCACCCTGCCGCTTTCGCTGACAAATACGCGCACGGGCGGCTTTTGTTACGCCGCGCCGCGCTGTACTAATCAATGTAGTACAGTCGCAGTATACAGCCTCGCGCCGCGCTTGTCAACCAAAACCGACGCGCACACGAAGTTTAACATATTGTCAATATTTGAACACGAGCGCGCCGTCGAGGCTCGCAAGCCAGGTTTTCCCGCTGCGGCGGACGGTGTCGGCAAGGGAGCTTACAGTGACGGAGTTGACGGCAAAGTCCGTCTCCTCCGGCTCGGCGAACGACCCGACCGAGCTTATCACATACGCCCTGCCGCCCGTGCGCCCGAGGTAGACCATGATGTGCCCCGGGAACGCCAGCAGCGAGCCTGCGGGGATGTTCGCCAGCGCCTTGAGCTTGTCCGCGTCGCTTCCGGCGGCGAGATCGAGGTACTGCCAGCCGTCCGTGCGCATGATTGCCTCCGCCGTGCGCGGCAGCGTGAAGCCGAAGCACGCGAATATCTCATGCACAACGCCGGAGCAGTCGTTCGCCCCGTACATCCCCGCCCAGCCGTAGCGGTCGCCGAGCAGCTTGAACGCAAGGCAAAGCTCGTTTTCCGCCGTGAACGGCAGATAGCCCACGGCAACGTCCTCCGTCACCGGCACGAGGGCGTACTCGTCCTCGATATACCCGTCCTCGCCGCGCACGGGCAGCTTCACCACGTAGCAGCCGTAGCTGCGCCGCGCGTTTATCGTCGCGGGCGCGTCTGCGGCGCGGACGAGGGGCAGCTTTGTTCCCATCGGCAGCGCGAGCGCGGAGACACGCGGGGAGTACGGCTCCTCCGCAAGGCGAAGCTCCCGCCCCGTGACGGTCAGAAACTCCTTCGGCGTCATGCGCGTCTCCCAGTCGGCGCGGTCGCGGCAGAGGGCGACGTTTTTCTTTTCCACCCAGCCGCCGAAGCCGTACAGCAGCACGTAGTACCATTCGCCGTCCGCGCTCTCGTGCAGCACCGCCAGCGGCAGATACGGCATGAACTCCGACATGACGAGCTTGTCATAGAGCTTATCCGTCGGCGTGCTGCCGGCAAAGTCGTTCGTGGGGAAGCTCCTAAGGCTCGCGCGGCGCACGGAATACCCGAAGCGCACCGCCACGCTCTCCCCTATGCCGTCTATCGCCGTATCCGCCGCGAGCGCATCCCAGTACGCCCCGTCCGTCGCCTGTCCGTTCACGTAGCGCGTTTTAGGGTCGTCCGGCGCGGCGTGGCAGCCGATGAGCGCGCGCACGACGCCGCCCGACACGCTGTCCGGTATGTCCGCGAGGGCGAAGCTCTCCTCGCCGACGGTTATCTGTTTTGCGTTCGCGCGGTTGAAGTCCGCGATCTGCGCCGCCGTCATGAGCGGCTTATCCGCGCGCACCGCCTGCCTGTTCTTCTTCGACAGCCAGTAGTCCGCGCTCTGCATCTCCGCCGTCACGCCCGCGGCAAGGCGGACATACTCCTCCTGCGCCGTTCCCCTTGCCGCGTATGCCGCGTCCGGCGCGATGAGCGCGGCGGAGAGCGCCGCCGCAAGCGCCGCCGCAGCGGCGATGAAGCGCCGCCTCATATGAGCTTTCCGAGCTCGCTCTCGGTATACACGGGTATGCCGAGAGAGCGCAGGCGCTCCGTCGCCGTGCCGTCGCCGGAGACGAGCGCGCCGGAAAACGTTCCGTCGTATATCCGACCGCTGCCGCAGGAGGGGGAATTTGCCTTCATCAGCGCCGCGGCGCACCCGAAGCGGCGGGCGAGGGCTTCCGCCGTGTCCGCGCCCTTTGCGTACTCCGCCGTCACGTCACGCCCGGATCTTGAGAGCACCCTCTCGCCCACGCGCTCGCTCGGCTCGCGCGGGATGGGCAGAGCGCCCGCTGTCTCCGGACAGACGGGGATAAGCTCGTATTTTTCGCGCAGCGCCGCGAGCGCGGCGTCGCCGAGGCGGTTGTTCCCGCCGTTGTATTTGCAGTTGTTCCCCAAAAGGCACGAGCTGATAAGAAGCTTTTTCATAAATACTTCCTCCCTTATTTAGGCAGCGCCGCATAATGCGGTGCTGCCTCAAAAAAATGACGCGCCGTGTGCGCGTCATTTTCTCATTGCAACGCCCAAAATCGCGCCGCAGATGCCGCCCACGATGTGGGTGAGCTGTGATATGTTGTCCTTGATCGTCACGCCGTCGATGATCTCCCCGCCGATGTAGAGCACCAGCACGAGGATGAGCGTGAGCGGTATGCACCCGTTTTTCATTCCGGCGAGCGAGCTCATCACTATCATCATGAAAACTATGCCCGACGCGCCGAGAAGCGCGGTGCTCGGGAAGAACAGCCACTGCACCATGCCCGACACCAGCGCCGTGATGAATATCGCCCAGAAGAGCGGCTTGCTGCCGTAGCGCTCCTCAAGCGCCGGACCTATGACGAGGATCATCATAATGTTGCCGATATAGTGGGAATAGCTGCTATGCCCCAGCACGTGCAGCACGAAGCGCGGATACGTCAGCAGATCCGCCGGCGAGGAGCGGTACACCGAGAAGAGCTTCACCGTCGTCCACCCGCCGGTGAGCTTGCCGAGGATGAGCGCGGCGAGACTCAAAAGCGCGAACGTCAGCACGACAGGTGAATTATACTGTATTTTTACGACGCGCCTGTTCATGCCCGCTCCCCGTGCGCTGCGAGAGCGCCCTCATACGCCGCGCGGGTGCGCTCGTCAAAGCACACCATGCGCACGCGCTCTATCTCGCCGTGCGCGGCGAGATAGTCCTCTATCGTGTCCACGGCGATCCTCGCCGCCTTGTCCAGCGGGAAGCGATACACCCCCGTGCTTATCGAGGGGAAGTCCACGGTCTTGCAGGCGTTCTCGCTCGCAAGCTCAAGGCACGAGCGGTAGCACGAGGCGAGCATTTCCGCCTCGCCGCTTCCGCCGCCGCGCCACACGGGTCCGGGGGTATGGATGACGTGCTTTGCCGGCAGGCGGTAGCCTTTTGTTATCTTCGCCTTGCCCGTCTCGCAGCCGTGCAGCGTCCGGCACTCCGCCAGAAGTTCCGGTCCGGCGGCGCGGTGTATCGCGCCGTCCACCCCGCCGCCGCCGAGCAGCGAGCAGTTGGCGGCGTTGACGATGGCGTCCGCCGTCTGCCGGGTTATATCGCCCTTTATGATCTCAAGTCTGCCCATGGTGTCAGTCCTCCGTGAATGTCACCGTGACCCTGCCGTCCGCGGCGGAGAGCGCGATGGTCTTTACGTTCTCGCCGTGCTTTTCGATTATCTTCTCCGCCACGACGTCCTCTATCTCCTTCTGGATAAGGCGGCGGAGATTCCGTGCGCCGTAGGTGACGGAGTACCCCTTTTCAACGAGGTAGTCGATGAGCGCCGTATCCCATGTGAGCTTCTGCCCGCGCTCGGCGAGCACGTCTCGCACCTCGCCCAGCATGAGCGCGGCGATGCCGCGGAAGTTCTCCTCCGTGAGCTGATTGAAGCACACGACCTCGTCCACGCGGTTTATGAACTCCGGACGGAGAAATTCGTTGAGCGCCTTCATGGTGCGCTCGCGTGTCATGTCGCTGAGACTGCCGCCGAAGCCGACCGAGCCGGTCTTTGTGCTGCTGCCGGCGTTCGTGGTCATGACGATTACCGTGTTTTCAAAGTTGACCGTTCTGCCCTGCGCGTCTGTTATGCGCCCGTCGTCGAGTATCTGCAAGAGGATATTCATCACGTCCGGATGCGCCTTTTCTATCTCGTCGAAGAGCACCACGCTGTACGGCTTGCGGCGTATCTTCTCGGTGAGCTGCCCCGCCTCGTCATACCCCACGTAGCCCGGCGGCGAGCCGATGATGCGCGAGACGGAGAATTTCTCCATAAACTCCGACATATCAAGCCGGATGAGCGATTCGGGCGAGTCGAACATATCCGCGGCAAGGCGCTTTACAAGCTCCGTCTTGCCAACGCCCGTGCCGCCGACGAAGATGAAGCTCACGGGCTTGCGCTTGACCTTCAGCCCCACGCGGCTGCGCTTTATCGCGGCGCACACGGCGTTTATCGCCCCGTCCTGCCCGACGATATGCGCCTTCAGCCGCTCGTCGAGCTTTGCAAGGCGCTCATACTCGTCCTCGCGGATGCTGGAGGCGGGGATCTTCGTCCACAGCTCTATTATCCGCGCGAGGTTATCCACCGTCAGCTCCGGACGGTCGCTGCGCTTGAGCTCGTCTATCTCCTGCTGGAGCTTGAGCTCCTTGCTTCTCAGCTCCGCGATGCAGGCGTAGCGCTTGTCGAGCATTTCGTCGTTCATCTCCATGCCCATGGGCGCGTCCGCTGACTGCAAGCCCTCGCGCTCGTAGCGGATGTTTTCAAGCTCCCGCTCGTCGCGCATGAGCTTGTTGATGCTCTTATCCTTGAGGTTGACGTCGGAGCACGCCTCGTCTATGAGGTCTATCGCCTTGTCGGGCAGGAAGCGGTCGGTGATGTACCGCTCGCTGAGCACGACCGCCTGACGGCACATCTCGTCCGAAATGCGCACGCCGTGGTAGTCCTCATAATAGTGCGCGATGCCGCGCAGTATCCTCACGCTGTCCTCCAGCGACGGCTCGTTGACCGTGACGGGCTGGAAGCGGCGCTCCAGCGCGGAGTCCTTTTCGATATGCTTGCGGTACTCGGCGAACGTCGTCGCGCCGATGACCTGTATCTCGCCGCGCGAGAGAGCGGGCTTGAGTATGTTCGCGGCGTTCATGCTGCCCTCGGCGTCGCCCGCGCCGACGATGTTGTGTACCTCGTCAATGACGAGAATGATGTTGCCCTGCCGGCGTATCTCCTCGATAAGCCCCTTCATGCGGCTTTCAAACTGCCCTCGAAACTGCGTGCCCGCGACGAGCGCCGTCAGATCGAGCAGGAACACCTGCTTGTCCTGGAGCTTATACGGCACCGTGCCCATTGCGATGCGCTGCGCCAGCCCCTCGGCGATCGCCGTCTTGCCGACGCCCGGCTCGCCGATGAGACAGGGGTTGTTCTTCTGACGGCGGTTGAGGATCTGGATAACGCGCTCAAGCTCCTCCTCTCGCCCTATCATCGCGTCGAGCTTCCCCTCGCGGGCGCGGCGGGTCAGATCGATGCAGTAATTGTCGAGGAATTTCCGCTTGCCCTTGGGCGGCGCGGAGCCGGACGCATCCTGCCGCGGCTTATCCGCGGGCGCGGCGGCATTACCGTCCGGCGCGCCGGTCTGCCCGCCCGCTCCGCCGAACAGGCGGCTGAGGAACGGGAAGGTGGCGGTCTTGCCGTCGTCGTCCGCGCCGCTATCGTCGCCGTCCATCGCCAGCAGATCCTCCACGCCGCTCATGGCGTTGAGCATATCGCCGGAGATGCTGTCAAGCTCGTCGTCGGAAATGCCCATCTTGTCTATCACGTCGTCCACGGGCTTTATGTGCAGCTCGCGGGCGCACCTCAGGCAGAGTCCTTCATTTTTGGTCTGCCCGTTTTCTATCTTTGTAATGAATATGATCGCCACGTTCTTGCCGCAGCGGGAACACAGTGTAGGCTGCATATTGTTAATACTCCATTCTGCCGTTCACGGCATTGAAAACTGGGAATAGGCGCTCAAAGGAGCGTCTTTGTGAGAAGATCGAACGCGAGGAAGAAGCGGGCGAGCGTTGTCTCGGCGAGCGTCGTCTTGCCGATGACAAGTCCAAGAAAGCTCAAAAGCCAGCACAAAAGCACGCAGTATATGAACCCCTTTATAAACCCGACCACCGCGCCGCCTATCTCGTCGAGGTTCTCCATGTTCGGCAGTCTCAGAGAGAGGTTGCCGACGTTTGCGATGGCGACGAGGAAGATGAGGATCAAAAGGAAGCCCAGCGCCGCGCCCGCAACATAGGTCGCCGTGTCGCCGACGACGGCGACGATGGCGTCCGTCATGTCCGTGCCGTCGGCGTTCGCCATGTCCACCGCCTTGTTGGCGAGCTTTTCCGCCGTGCGCGCGTATATCCCGACGCTCAGCAGACATTCATATGCATAGTCGTACTTGAGAGAGCTGTCCTGCGCGATTATATCCTCCACGGAGTAATCGCTGTCGCCGTAGCCCATGCTCTCGAGCACCGCGTCGCGGTTGGACTGCGAATCGACATACCCGTCGATAAACGGCTCAAGCGCGGGAACGACCTCCTGCGAGTACGCAGAGGAGAGGATGCTGCCCCCGAAGAGCGCCACAACTATCGCAAGTATGCCCGCAACGCCGCCGACAAGCCCGCGCTTATACCCGTTCCACGTGCACAGCGCGATTATTATCAGCAATATGATGTCAATTACAGCTTTCATATGTGATCTCACCCTTTATATGTATTCGCCGGCTTGCCGGCGCACGCATCTGTCGTTCGATACATTCCCGCATACAATATACTACCACTAATTTGTGAATAAATATATATAGTATGCCTATCAAATTTTTTTCAATCTCCGGCAAACAGCCCGCCCACCGCGCCATCATACCATACGCGGTTGAGGTAGAGCCCCTGCGGCGGCATCGTCGGTCCCGTGAGCCGCCTGTCGCCGCGCGCGAGGAGCGCGGGGATCTCCTCCGGCTCGAGCTTGCCGTAGGCGGCGTACACCATCGTGCCGACCATCGCGCGGCACATATTGTACAAAAAGCCGTCGGCGCATACGGACACGGTTATAATGTCCCCCGCCCGCTCCGCGCGGCACCAGTGCACCGTGCGCACGGTGGTTTTCGTCTCCGTTCCGAGCGAGCGCACCGCGCTAAAATCGTGCGTTCCCTCGAACGCGCGCGCCGCGGCGCTCATGCGCGCCATGTCCAGCCGCTGCGGGTAGAAGCACACGCGCTTTTCCAAAAACGGGTCTCTTATATTACTATTCAGTATTTTGTAGATATATTCTTTTTTTATGCACGAGGATATGGCGTTGAAGCTCTCCTCCGCCTCCACGGCGGCGCACACGGCGATGTCGCCGGGCAGGCGGGAGTTGACGGCGAGGGGGAAGCGGTCAACGGGTATGGCGCAGTCCGTTTTGAAGTTCGCGCAGTAGCGCAGCGCGTGGACGCCCGCGTCCGTGCGCCCGCAGCCGACCGTGCGCACCGCGTGACCGCATATCCTCGTGAGCGCCTCATCGAGCGTTCGGGCGACGGTGACGTCGTTTTTCTGCATCTGCCAGCCGTGGTAGCGGCTGCCGTCGTATTTCAGGCGCAGGGCGATGTTTCTTGTCATATCCCGTGCTTTTTCATCACGAACATCACCGCAAGAAACGCCGCGCCCACCGCAAGCGCGATAAAGTCGCGCGCGGCAAAGCGGGGCTGCTTCATGCGCGTTCTGCCCTCGCCGCCGTGGTAGCAGCGGCTCTCCATCGCCACTGCCAGCTCATCCGCGCGGCGAAACGCCGACACGAACAGCGGCACCATCACCGGCAGCAGCGCCTTTGCCCTGTCGATCAGACTGCCCGTTTCAAAGTCCGCGCCGCGCGCCTTCTGGGCGGACATTATCTTGTCCGTCTCCTCTATCAGCGTCGGGATGAACCTGAGCGCCATGCTCATCATCATCGTCATCTCGTGCACCGGCACTTTTATCCTTTTCAGCGGATTCATCAGCTTTTCCAGCCCGTCCGTCAGCGCAATGGGGCTGGTGGTGTAGGTCAGAAGAAACGTGCCCGTTATCAAAAGCACGATGCGCAGCACCATCTGCACGGCGCGCGCAATGCCCTCCCAGGTTATCACCCAGCCGGGGATAACAGGCGTGCCCTCGGTGTAGAAGATGTTCAGCAGCGCCGTGAGCGCGATGATGAAGAGCATGGGCTTGAGCCCCTTGAAGACGTTCTTCGCCGAGATGCGCGACAGGCGCATACACGCCGCCGTCGCAAGCGTCACCGCGCCGTAGGACGCCCAGCCGACCGCCTGAAAAAGCCCCACGATGTACACGATAACGAGTATGAGCTTCGTGCGCGCGTCGAGCCGGTGCACGATGGTGTCGCCGGGGAAAAACTGACCGAGTGTAACGTCCTTCAGCATACGCCCGCCCCCTTTGCCGCGAGAATGGCAGCCTTGAGCTGGCTGTGGGTATATATCGCGTCCGGCAGCGCCACGCCGCGGGAGCGCAGCTCCATGGCGATCTCCGTCGCGTGCGGCACGCTCAGCCCTATCTCCATGAGCCGCGCGGGGTCGGCGAACACCGCGTCCGGCGCGCCGTCCATGACTATTCTGCCGCGCTCGAAAACCAGTATGCGCTCGGCAAGGCGCGCAACGTCGTCCATATTGTGGCTTATCACAATGACGCTCGCGCCGGTCTTTTCGCGGTAGGAGAGGATGTTGTCAAGTATCTGGCGGCAGCCCACGGGGTCAAGCCCCGCCGTCGGCTCGTCGAGAATGAGCACGCCCGGGCGCATGGCGATCACACCCGCGATGGCGACGCGGCGCTTCTGCCCGCCCGAAAGCTCCAGCGGCGAGCGCTCAAAAAGCGCCTCGTCCACGTTCACGAAGCCCGCCGCCTCGCGTATGCGCGCGTCTATCTCCTCCTCGGGGAGCTTGAGGTTTCGCGGTCCGAAGGCGATGTCCTTATACACGGTCTCCTCAAAAAGCTGATACTCCGGGTACTGGAACACGAGCCCCACCTCGCCCTTGACCGCCTTGCGGGCGTACTTGTCGGCGTTGACGTCCTTCCCGCCGACGTACACCTTGCCTTCCGTCGGCGCAAGCAGCGCGTTCAGATGCTGTATAAAGGTCGATTTGCCGGAGCCCGTGTGCCCGATGATGCCGACAAGCTGCCCCTGCGGTATCTCAAGGTCTATCCCGTCCAGCGCGACCCTTTCAAACGGAGTTCCCGCGCTGTAAACGTGGCGAAGCCCCTCCACTTTGATCTCTGCCATTGTATATCCTCTGTATTATTTCAAACTCCGCGCTATCTTCTCCGCGCAGTCTGCGGCGGAGAGCGCGTCCAGCGGCAGGTCGAACCCCGCCTCCCTGTCCAGCTCGTACATGAGCCGCGTCGTCTCCGGCACGCTCAGCCCCTCGCGCTCCATCAGCGCCACGTCGGAAAACACCCCGCCCGGCGTTCCGTCGGCGGCGATGTGCCCGTTGGACATGACGATGAGCCTGTCGGCGTTGATGCACTCGTCCATGTGGTGCGTTATCAGCACCACGGTCATGCCCTCCTCGCGGCACAGGCGCGTCACCGTGGAGATGACCTCCTGCCGCCCCTGCGGGTCGAGCATCGCCGTCGGCTCGTCCAGCGCGATTATCTCCGGCTGCATGGCGAGTATGCCCGCTATCGCAACGCGCTGCTTCTGCCCGCCGGAGAGCAGATGCGGCGCGTGCTCGCGCAGCTCATACATTCCTACCTGCTTCAAAGCCGCGTCCACGCGGCGGCGTATTTCCTCCGGCGGCACGCCGAGATTCTCCGGCGCGAACGCCACGTCGTCCTCCACCACGTTGGCAACGATCTGGTTGTCCGGGTTCTGGAACACCATGCCCACGCGGCGGCGCACATCCAGCAGCCGCGCCTCGTCGGCGGTGTCCACCCCGTCGATGAGCACCTGCCCCTCGTCGGGAACGAGTATCGCGTTCATATGCTTTGCCAGCGTAGACTTGCCGGAGCCGTTATGCCCCAGCACCGCCACGAACTGACCGCGTTCTATATCCAGATCTATCCCGCACAGGCTCTCCAGCTCGTCCCCGGGATAGGTGTAATGCACATTTTTGAAACTGATTATCGGCATCTGAAACCTCCATGCGTCCGCCGCGCTTCAGCGGCGCTGCCAGCGGCACGCCGCGCCGCAGGGCAGGGCAAGCCCCGTGTCCGTCACCGGCAGCCCCAGCTCCTGCGCCTGTGAGCGCCCGCCGAATTTCTTCGTGAAGATGCTCTCCGCGACATAGCTGAGCACCGAGGCGGACAGCCCCGTGGTGTATGAATTGATGAGCACGAAAAGCGGCTCGTCCGACAGCACGAGCGCGCACTGCGCCACGAAGCCCCACAGGTTCGTCTCCAGCTTCCACACCTCGCCGCCCGGACCGCGCCCGTAGGACGGGGGATCCATGATGACGGCGTCGTAGCGGTGTCCGCGGCGTATCTCGCGCTCGACGAATTTGGCGCAGTCGTCCACTATCCAGCGTATGGGCGCATCGGACAGTCCGGACGCGGCGGCGTTGTCCTTGCCCCACGCGACCATGCCCTTCGCCGCGTCCACGTGGCACACGCTCGCCCCCGCCTTCGCGCAGGCGACCGTCGCCGCGCCGGTGTACCCGAAGAGGTTCAAAACGCTTATGGGTCTGCCTGCGCTGCGTATCTGCGCCATCGCCCAGTCCCAGTTGCACGCCTGCTCCGGAAACAGCCCCGTGTGCTTGAAGTTCATGGGCTTGACGTTGAAGGTCAGCTCGCCGTAGCGTATTCTCCAGTTCTCCGGCAGGCACCCCTTATCCCAGCTTCCGCCGCCGCTCTCGCTGCGGCGATACAGCGCGTCGCGGTCGTTCCAGTGCATATTGCGGCGCGGGGTGTCCCATATCGCCTGCGGGTCCGGACGCACGAGATAGTATTTCCCCCAGCGCTCCAGCTTCTCGCCGCGGGAGCAGTCTATAAGCTCAAAATCCTGCCATTTATCAGAGATCCACATATGCTTCTCCATGCTCTTATAGTAAGACATGATATTTTATCATTAAACTCCCCGCCGGTCAACCGCAAATAACGCCGCGGGCACGGGATAAATGCGTCATCTGCTCTTATCAAAGGTGGAATATGGACAGCGGCGTTTTTTTCGTCCGTGTGGTAGACCGAGCACGGATCTTGCGGTATAATCTATATTGTACAATTCGTAAAAAGGGGAAAAGCAATTGGATCTGAAAAAAGAGAACGATTTATTGGAAGCAACCTTGGCGCTCGCCGAGGACGGGTATGCCAAAGCGTACCGTTTTTTGCTGGACGCCTATGAAAAGACTCCCGAGGACCACGGACCGCAGACACTGTATTTTCTTGCCTGTCTTGCCGGCGGGTCAAGCAGACCGGAGGAGACCTTGGGATGGCTGAGGAAAGCGATCGCTGAAAATGGATGGTGGTATCGCCCGGAGGTGCTGGCGGATGATGACCTCAAGCCGCTGGAAAACGAACCCGAGTTCATTGCTTTAAGATCCGTCTCCGATACCCGCTATGCAGATGCAGTCTCCAAGACGACAGCAGCGTTTTCTTGGAAAAGAAAAACCGCCGACGAGCTGTTTCTTGCCGTTCACGGAAACACGCAGAACGGGCAGACGGCGCTAAGCGACTGGGAATCGGCGCTTGGAGAAAGCGGTCAGCGGCAGATGGAGACCGTACAGAGCGCCGAGCCGGACGGATACGGAACATACCGATGGAGCTATGACATGGTCTCCTTTCTGCCGGTGGCAGAAGCGCTCGAAAAAATGCAGGGCGAGGGCTATCGGAAAATCTTATGCGGCGGGTTTTCAGCCGGATGCGATATGCTTCTGCGCGCGGCGGCATTTACTTCCGCGCGCTGTGATATACTTATCCTGCAAAGCCCGTGGATACCCATTCTTGAAAAGCACACGGAGGTTCTAATCCGCGCACTCCGTCAAAAGAATATTGCGCTCAGGATCTTCTGCGGCGGCGAGGATGAGGACTGTCTTCCTCCGGCAAAGCAGCTATACGCCGCGGCGGACAAGGCGCATCTTGATGTGAAGCTCCGCGTTTCGGAAAACTGCCGGCATCAGTTCCCCGCGAAGCCGTATAACTTGAAGGATCTGCTGTGAAAGCTCCGAAAAGTAACGAAAAAGCGCCCCGTGGTTCTCCCATGGGGCGCTCCGGTCATGTATCAATGACAATTGAAATAATACAGCGCGGTGCTGTCAGTCAGCACGGTATCGCACTTGCCGGAGTAGAGATACTCAAAGCACTCCGTCGTGCCGCCGGCAAGGCGCGTTATCTGCCCAAGGCGCTTTTTCAGGCGCGGGTCGGTGTCGAGCGCCGCCATCGCCTCCGGCGTGGAGCACATCGCCATGTTGCGCCCGCCGAGGCGGAGCTTGTTCCACACGCTTGAGCCGCTGCGCGTGGCAATGACGATGTCATTGTGCACATAGGGTCCGTACTGCGTGAACCTGCGCGCGTCCACCTCCGCCTGATCGAGCGCGATGCCGCCCCACGCGCAGTCGATGTTGCCGGAGGACAGCTCGATATACACGTTCTCCTTCTCTATCGGCTGCATCCTGAGCGTCCAGCCCAGCCGCTCGCACACCGCCATCGCCAGCTCCACGTCAAAGCCCCAGTAGCTGTCGTTGGAGATGTACGCCATGGGGAAGGAGTTGACGTCGAGCCCGATGGTGAAATCCTGCACCGCAGGCGGCGTAAGCTCGCTGAGCGCCTCGGCGCGCTTGTCGAAGCTGATTATCCTCTCGCCGAACCACTTCGCCGCCAGCTCGTCCACCTTGCCCTCCGCCGCGAGCGTCTCTATCGCTGCGGTGACGTAGAAATATATCGGGTCGTCGTTGCGGAACGCGAGCGAATAGTCCTGCGAGACGAGCGTCTGCACGGACTTCACGCCGTAGCCCACGCTGCCGCTGCCGCAGGCGGCGGCAGTGCCGGCGAGCGCGAGGGCAAGGAGTATACATATAATTCTTTTCTTCATGGTGTTCATAGGCTTCATATCTTTTTCCCGTGCGCGTCAGTGCCGTGGCGTATAGCTCCCGCCGCTGCGGCTGCCGCGCCCGCCGCGAGGGGCGGTCTTTGCGGCGTTTATCTTCCTTATGCTCACAACGCCCGACACGGCGAGCGCCGCGACGACCGCGAGCGCAACGGCTGCCTTCGTTATCAGCTCACGCCGCGCCTCGGCGCGCTGCGCCGCCTCCTGCGCTGTTCGCGCGTCCTCCTCGCGCTGCGCCGCCTCGGCAGCCCGCTTGTCCGCCTCCTCCTGCGCGGCTCGCGCCTCCTGCGCCTCGCGCGCCGCGTCTGCCTCGGCTTTTTCCTCGGCGGCGCGCTCGGCAGCCTCCTTCTCCGCCGTGTACGATGCGAGCTTATCATCCAGCGTGAGCGTGTAATCGACAAACATCTTCGCCGCGTTGGCGATGACCTCCTCCGCGCCCTCGACGTTCTTCATCATGACAGTGAGAATGACGGGATTGGGCGTATAGATTATGCCGGTCGTGCCGTTCCACTCGTTGTAGCTGCCGTACTTCTGGGCAATGACCAGCTCGGGATCGGTGCAGAGGTGGAAATAATCCTCCGGCTGGGCGCGCTTGAGACAGTCGATGATATTGGGGAAGCGCTCTGGGGCGTTATAGAGCGTGGTCATGACGTCGTTCATGAAGCGGACGGTGAAATAGCTGTAATCCACGAAATCCGGGTCATAGTAATCGTCCGGCAGGGAGGAGAACTGCTTGTACATCTCGCGCGCCTGCTGATCCGTGCCGAGGTAGCTGAGCATGAGATGGGCATAGTCGTTGTTGGAGTAGACCAGTATGCTCTCCTCCGCCTTGGCGAGCGTGATGCCCTTTATGTCCGTCTCCTGCGTCAGCTCGCCGTTATACTCCCGCTGGGCGAGGATCATCATCAGCGGCACCTTGTACATGCTGGCGCTGTAATACCACGTGTCGGGGTTATAAAACCACGTCTCTCCCGTGGCGAGGTATGTATACGCAAAGCTTATGCGCTCCGCGCGAACATTGTGGGACGACCATGTGCTTATAAAATCCGCCGTCATCCGCTCGAGCGCGTCGGGGTCAAATATCGTCATATCCACGGCGGGGGCGGCTGTGTCGTGCTCCGCCGTGCCGTCGGCATAAGCCGGCGCGGCGAGCGCCGCGGCAAGCGCCAGCGCCGTCAGCGCAGATACGGTCGTTTTCAATAGTTTCCTCATCGGTCTGTCTCCCTTGGTTAGCGTTATGCTCGAAAATCATATTATATCATATGATTCTCGTTTTGGGAACAGCTTTTGACGCTGTTTTCCAGGCTGCGAAAAAGCCGCCTTTTCCGGCGGCTTTTTCGCGCATTATAGGCTCTGGGAAATTTTATCCGCCGTATTCGCAGATGTACGCCATCTTGCCGCCGTACCACTGCGGAAACTCCGCGCAGGGGTCGTTGCGGCTGTCGTTATAGTACCAGCCGCGGTTGTTCCACAGCAGCACATAGTCCTCTGCCGCCCCGTCGGAGGAATCGACATACGAGGGCTCTCCCTTTGCCCACTGCTCATAGGGCGCGGTCGAGCCGTCGTCCCAGATCATCTTGCCGTTTTCGCGGTGTCCGCCGATCCACAGCATCGTCACGCCCTCGCTCTCGGCAAGGTCAACGAGCTTGTTGAACTCGTCCGCGTCATTGGGCACGGCGAGGTGTCCGCCCTTGGCGGCGCACTTCTTCTGCGCGTCCGTCCAGCTTATATCCTCGATGATAAGCTCATAGCGGTGCTCGCCCGCCGCCGGCGCGGCTGTGGTCTCCGCTGCGGCTGCGCCGCCCGCTCCGGCAGCGCCGGGCACATACGGCGTCACGCCCGCGTCCGGCGAGATGGGCAGAAGCTCATCCTCCGGCACGACGTGCTCCGTCGGCAGCACGGTCTCCACCGGCGGCTGCGCGTCCTGCGCGGCGTCGGCGTTCACCTGTGCGCTCGCGGCGGGACTGTCCGTCGCCTGCGAGGCGTTGAGCGCCGCCATGCTGCGGTTTATATCCTTTATGACGGCGTTGAAAACTATCGCCACTATCACCAGCACCGCGCACAGCACCAGTATGACCGCGACGGGTCTTCTTCTGCGTTTTCTTACCTCTTCCTCCATACGGCGCTCCTTTTCCATATTTCTTGTGTATTGCACGACCGGCGTTATCTCCGGCGGCTTGCTTATCACCACGGGCTCAAGCTCGGGGTTCTTTTCCACGTACAGCTTTGCCACGCGCCGCCCCGCGTCCGCCGGCGGCGTCGGGCGGCGAAGCTCCGCGCTGTTGTTTTCCGCCTCGCGCGCGACCTCCGCCGCGAGGGTGAAGTCGTCCTCCGCCGCGCCGCTCTCCCCCTCCGTGTCCGTCTCCGGCGCGGGGGCGTTCCCGTCGGGCGCGTCCTCGGCGGCGGCGGGCTCGGCTGCCGCGGGGCGCTCCTCCGGCTCGGGCAGGGGCTGATCCTCGCTGCGCTCGATGATGCCGACCATCATCCGCTCAATATCGCTCAGCTCGTCGTCGTTTTTGTTGAATATCGTCTCCGCGCTCGGCGCGCCGTTGAGATATAGGTTTTTAAGGCAGCTCTCCGCCATGACGCGAAGCTCATCCATGCTCTGGTACCGCTCCGCCGCCTTGAAGCGCGTCGCCTTTTTTATGATCGCGCCGAGGCGGCGTCCCGCTGCGGCGGGGATGGCAAAATCGTCCCCGCCCATGCGCCGAAGCTGCGCGTCCCTGCACTCCCCGTCAAATGGAAGGCGTCCGCCGCTGACGGCGTAGTAGAGCAGCATACCCACGGCGTACACGTCGGACGCGCTCGTCGGGCGGTGGTTCCAATAGAGCTCCGGCGGGAGAAATTCCAGCTCCTGCCCTGTCCAGTCCGCCTTTGACGCGCCGCCTATGGCGACGCTGCCGTCCTCGTCGATGCTGATGTTCTCGGGATATATGCCCCCGTGATATGCGCCCGCGCCGACGTCGCTTTTGACGCGCTCGCAAAGCTTAACTGTAAATTCGCAAAGCTGCTGGCGGTCAAAGCCGATCAAGCCCGCACCGACAGCCCTGTTCGGGTCAAACACGCTTTTTTTCACGTTGAGCCTCCTCTCGCCTAGGGTCAGCGGATACCGTCATGCTGACGCTTATTGTATAATATTATGTTAACACACTGCTTTTGATTCGTCAATGAAAACTCTTTTTTTATATTATTTTTTTACAAAAATAATTTCCCTGTCGGTTTCGGTCTTATCTCTGCATTTTCTCCGCGAGCTTTTCCATCTGATCGGCGTAGCGGGCAAGCTCCTTATTCGCTCTGCCCTCAAGGGTGCGGCTGATGCGCAGCAGCTTCTCCGCCGCGGCGATAAGGCGCTCAAACACGGGGCTGACATGGCGCGCCTTCGTCTTTTCGACGGGCTTGCCCTCCGTCATGCGCACGAACTGCCCGCGCAGAAGGTCATAGCACGTGCCGCTGTACGGGGCGTAGGCGTTGTAGCCGAGCTCATCGTTGAGACACCTGACAAGGCTGTCCGCCGCGTTCGGGTCGCCGTGGTTGACGAACACAAGGCGGGGCTTTGCTTCAAAGCCCTTGAGCCACGCGATGAGCCCGCCCTTGTCCGCGTGCCCGCTCACGCCGGGCAGCACGTCGATCTGCGCGTTCACGGCGATCTCCTCTCCGAGGAGCTTGAGCTTCTTCGCCCCATCGACGAGTATGCGCCCCGGCGTTCCGACCGCCTGATACCCCACGAAGAGCACCATCGTCTCGCTCTTCCAGAGGTTGTGCTTGAGGTGGTGGCGTATGCGCCCCGCGTCGCACATCCCACTCGCCGAGATTATCACCTTGGGGCTGGGATCGTCGTTTATCGCCTTGGACTCCTCCAGCGACACGGTCAGCTTCAGCCCGGGGAACACGAGCGGGTTCACGCCGGAGCGGATCAGCGCGCGCATCTCGTCATCGACAAACTGCGTGTCGCACTGGAGGAATATGCGCGTCGCCTCCACCGCGAGCGGGCTGTCCACATACACGGGAAATTCCCCATGCCCGTGCACGAGACCGCGCTCCTTTATCTCGCGTATGAAATACAGTATCTCCTGCGTGCGCCCGACGGCGAACGACGGGATGATGAGGCTGCCGCCGCGGTCAAGCACTGTCTGGATGCGCCGCGACAGCTCCGTGACGTAGTCGGCGCGCTCGGCATTGTGATACCTGTCGCCGTAGGTGGACTCCATCACGAGATACTCCGTGTCCTTCACGTTCTGCGGGTCGCGCAGTATGGGCTGGTCGGTGTTTCCGACGTCGCCGGAGAAGGTAATCTTGCGCGTCTCACCGTTCTCCGTCAGCCATACCTCTATCGCCGCCGAGCCGAGAAGATGCCCCACGTCCGTCAGGCGGATGGTGACGCTCTCGTTTATCTGGATACGCTCGCCGTAAAAGCACGGGCGCATGAGCTTGAGCGTGCCCTCCGCGTCCTCCATGTCGTACAGCGGCTCGACGGGCGGCTCGCCCCGGCGCACGCCCTTGCGGCTTCTCCACTCCGCGTCGGACATCTGGATGTTCGCGCAGTCACGCAGCATTATCTCGCACAGCGAGCACGTGGCGGTGCTGGCATATATCGGTCCGCGGTAGCCGCGCTTGTACAGCAGCGGCAGCTTGCCGGAGTGGTCGATGTGCGCGTGCGTCAAAAGCACAAAGTCCAGCCCGCCCGCCGCGACAGGGAGCGGCTCGTTGACGAAGAGATCCTTCCCCTGCTCCATGCCGCAGTCGATGACGCCCTTTTTGCTGCCGACCTCTATGTAGGTCAGGCTGCCCGTGACCTCATGTGCCGCGCCCAGAAATGTTATTTTCATACCGTGTCCCTTCTTCTGATTTTTATGACGAACGCCCGGCACGTTGTGTTCCCGAACGCCGTCGTTATTTCACATATCAAAGAGGTTTAACTGATTCGTCTCCGGCATATCGCCGAGCGCGCCGAGCTCCCTGAGCGCGTCAAGGTGGGTCTGGCTGACCTTGGGGCAGGCAACGCCGAGCTCCTGCACGGAGATGAACTGCCTGCCGAGCGTTTTCACGCGGGCAAGATCGATGGCGGCGGTCTCGCCGAGTCCCGGGATGGACACGAACGGCGGGCGGAGCCTGCCGTCGGGGGTGATGTCAAACCTCGTCGCCTCTGACTCGTAGAGGTCTATCGGCGCGAACTCGAACCCGCGCATATTGAACTCGTACACCGCCTCCAGCGTCACGAGAAGATCCTCCTCGTTGGCGGAGAGTGAGCGCTTTTTCATCTCGCCTATCCTGCGGCGCACCTCGTCCGTGCCGCCGCACATGAGCTTCGCATCGAAGCCGCCCTTCTGACTGCGGCGGTAAAAATACGCCGAGTAGAACGCGAGGGGCTTGTGCACCTTGAACCACGCGATGCGGAACGCCATCATCACGTATGCCACGGCGTGAGCCTTCGGGAAGAGATATGCGATCTTGCGGCAGGACTCGATGTACCACTCCGGCACGCCGCGCTCGCGCATCTGCTGCTCCGCGTCGCCCGGGAACTCCCTGCTCTTTTTCACCTTGCCCTTGCGCACCGCCTCCATCGTCTTGAACGCGAGCGCCGGAGCGATGCCGACGGAGATGAGGTATAGCATGATGTCGTCGCGGCAGCCGACCGCCTCGTTGACCGTCGCCGTGCCGCCCGTGACAAGATCGCGGATGTTGCCCGCCCACACGTCCGTGCCGTGGCTGAAGCCGGAAAGACGGATGAGCGTGTCGAACTGCCTCGGCTGGGTGTCAACGAGCATCTGGCGGGTGAAGGGCGTGCCGAACTCCGGCACGCCGATGGAGCCGGTCTTGCCGATGATCTCGTCATCCTCCGGCAGTCCCAGCGCCGCGGGCGAGGTGAAGATGGACATGGTCTCCGGGTCCGAAAGCGAGATCTCCTTTGCGTCCACCCGCTCGCCGAGCTGCTCGGACAGATCCTCCATCATGCGTATCATCGTCGGGTCGTCATGCCCGAGCTCGTCGAGCTTGAGGAGGTTGTCCTCCATGCAGTGATATTCAAAATGCGTTGTTATTATGTCGCTGTTCGGGTCGTCCGCAGGGTGCTGCACGGGGCAGAAATCCGTGATGTCCTTGTCCTGCGGCACGACGACGAGCCCGCCGGGGTGCTGCCCCGTCGTGCGCTTGATGCCCACAAGCCCCTGCGCAAGACGGTTCTCCTCCGCCTTGCTCGCCTTTATGCCGCGCTCCTCAAGGTATTTTTTCACGTAGCCGTAGGCGGTCTTCTCCGCGAGCGTGCCGATCGTCCCCGCGCGGAAAACATGGTCTGCGCCGAAGAGCGTCTCGGTGTACTTGTGCGCCTTCGCCTGATACTCGCCGGAGAAGTTGAGGTCTATATCCGGCGTCTTTTCGTTGCCGGGGAAGCCCAGAAACGTCTCGAACGGGATGTTGAACCCGTCGCGGCGCATACGCGCGCCGCAGTCGGGGCAGTCCTTCTCCGGCATATCCGCACCGCAGCCGTAGCTTCCGTCGAGAACAAACTCGCTGTGGCGGCATTTGGGGCAGACATAGTGCGGCGGGAGGGAGTTGACCTCCGTAATGCCGGACATATACGCCACAATCGACGAGCCGACCGACCCTCGCGAGCCGACGAGGTAGCCGTTTTCGAGAGAGTTTTCGACGAGCTTCTGCGCGGACATATATATGACGTCGTAGTTGTGGTCAAGGATCGTGTTCAGCTCCACGTCCACGCGCTCGCGCACTATCTGCGGCGGGTTTTCGCCGTAGATGCGGTGCATCTTGTCGTACACGAGGGTCTTGAGCTGCTCGGCGGAGTTTTCTATGCGCGGCGGGAACAGCTCCTTGGGCAGAAGCTCTATCTCCTCCACCTGATCGGCAATGGCGCGGGTGTTCGTTATCACGACCTCCCTCGCCGTCTCCTCGCCGAGATACATGAACTCCTGCACCATCTCGTCCGTCGTGCGGAAGAAGATGGGGCAGCTTCGGTCGGCGTCGGAGAATTTTTTCGCCGCCTGCAAAATCCTGCGGTACTGCTCGTCCTCCGCGTCCATAAAATGCACGTCGGACGCGGCGACGACGGGCTTATTGAGCCTGCGCCCAAGCTCAAGTATGGTGCGGTTATAGTCCTCCAGCACGCGCCTGTCGCGCACGGTGTCGTTATCTATGAGGAAAGCGTTGTTGCATATGGGCTGTATCTCAAGATAGTCGTAAAACGACGCTATCTTCTCCAGCTCCTTCGCGCCCGCGCCCTTCATCACCGCGCCGTAAAGCTCGCCCATGCCGCAGGCAGAGCCGACAAGTATGCCCTCGCGGTGCTGGATAAGCAGGCTCTTGGGTATGTTCGGGGTGCGGTGGAAATGCTTGAGGTAGGACTGCGAGATCATCTCGTAGAGGTTTTTCAGCCCCGTGCGGTTTTTCACGAGGAGTATCATGTGATAGGTTCTTGCAATATCCGTGCGGCGGAGGGAGTGATATATGCGCTCTATATCGTCCACGGTTTTTGCGCCCTGCGCGCACAGCATGGGGATGAACTTGTCCATCATCCGCGCCACGACCATCGCGTCGTCAGACGCGCGGTGGTGGTTGAACTGCGGCAGACCGAGGTGGTTTGATACGATGTCCAGCTTGAAGCGCTTGAGCTCCGGCAAAAGCGCCTGAGAAAGCGCGAGCGTGTCCATAAACACCGGCGAGAAGCGCAGCCCCTGCCGGTTCGCCGCCGCCGTCATGAACCCCACGTCGAAATGCGCGTTGTGCGCGATTATCGGGCGCTCGCCCGCAAAGTCCATGAACATCTCCATGGCGGTCTTTTCATCCGGCGCGCCGGCGACGTCGCTGTCGCGTATGCCGGTGAGCCTTGTGATGTCCGGCGGAATGTGCATCTTCGGGTCAACAAAGGTGTTGAACTCCTTTATCACGCTGCCGCCGGAGAAGAGCACCGCGCCGATCTCCGTCATGCGGTCGTTCATGGCGTTGAGCCCCGTCGTCTCTATGTCGAACGCCACGAACTCCGCGTCTATCGGGAGGCTCGACTTGCCGATGACGGCGCTGTTGCCGTCCATATCGTTGTAATAGTACGCCTCGAGACCGTAAATTATCTTCACGCCCTCTTTTTTGCCCGCCTTCCACATATCCGGAAACGCCTGCGCCACGCCGTGATCGGTCACGGCGACGGCGGGCATGCCCCAGTACGCCGCGCGCCTGACGGCGGCAGCGGGGTCGGTGAGCGCGTCCATCGCAGAAAAGCGCGTATGCAGATGCAGCTCCACGCGCTTTTCAGGCGCGTTGTCGGGGCGGATCACCTTCTTTGTGCGCACTATGCTTCGCGGATCCATGACGAGGTCGTCGTCATACTTGGAATATATTATCTCGCCCTGCACGGTAAGATGGTCGCCCACACCGATCGCGGCGATGACCCGCTTGTCGTCATCCGCGCGGAAATAGCGCGACACGCGCACGGAGTTCGTGCGGTCGGTCATGTCAAAGCACAGCACGCCGCCCCCGTTTTGCAGGGTACGGCTCGTCACGGCGAAAACGTCGCCCTCTATGACTATCCGACCGGACTCTAGCGTGACGGTGCTCATGGGAACGCTCTTTTGCTTTATCGCCCTGCCGTAGAGCACGTCGCCCGTTATAGCGCCGGCGGCGCTCTTCGGCGCGCCGGACGCTGCCGCCGCTGTGCGCGGCGCGGTCTTGGGCGCGGGATAGTCCGCGTTTATCACCGCCGCGTCAAGCCCGAACACGCGGCGTATATGCTCGCTCAGATGCAGCCTTTCCGCCGGAGACGGCATTGCGGCAAACCACGCGGACACGGTCATGCGCTTCGCCTGCGCCTCTATGCGCACCTCCGTCACGTATGCCTTGTCCAACCCTCCGGCATAGCCCGAGAGCGCCTCGCACTCCGGAAATATCGTCAGAAACGGGGTATGCTGCGCGCTCATGGCTTTTCTCCGCCGTCGCTCTCGATGAGCGCGATAAGCGCATCGCACAGCTCGTCATACGGGTATGTACCCAGCACCTGTCCCTTTTTGAACAGTATGCCCTTGTTTTTGCCGCCCGCGATGCCGTAATCCGCCTCGCGCGCCTCGCCCGGACCGTTGACGACGCAGCCCATCACCGCGACGGTGATGTCTCTGTCCATATCGCGCACAAGGCTCTCCACGCGGCGGGCGAGCGGGATAAGGTCTATCTCCGTCCTGCCGCAGGTCGGGCAGGACACGAAGCGCACGCCGCCGCGGCGCACGCCCGCCGCCTTCAAGATGGCGATACCGGCGCTGACCTCGCGCACGGGGTCGGCGGTGAGCGATACGCGCACCGTGTTGCCGAGCCCCTCGCACAAAAGAGTACCTATCCCGACGGCTGACTGTATCGTGCCGTTCCACTCCGTGCCCGTCTCGGTCACGCCGAGGTGCAGCGGGTAGGAAAAGCGCTCCGCCGCCATGCGGTAGGACGCGACTGTCAGCGGCACGGAGGACGCCTTCATCGAAAGGCAGATGTCGTAAAAGCCGAGCTTCTCCAGCAGCGCCGCGTGCCCTGCGGCGCTCTCCACCATCGCCTCCGGACAGGGGTGCCCGTACTTCTCCAGAAGCCGCGGCTCAAGACTGCCCGCGTTCACGCCGATGCGGATGGGTATGTTCCTCGCGCGGCAGGCGTCGGCGACGGCCTTCACGTTCTCCTCGCCGCCGATGTTGCCGGGGTTGATGCGTATCTTGTCTATGCCGCGCGCCGCAGCCTCCAGCGCGAGGCGGTAATCAAAGTGTATATCCGCCACGAGCGGCATATCCACGCGCTCCTTTATCGCGGACACGGCGCGCGCCGCCGCCATATCCGGCACGGCGATGCGCACGATGTCGCATCCGGCGGCTTTCAGCGCCTTTATCTGCGCCGCGGTCGCCTCAACATCCCATGTCTTCGTGCTGCACATCGACTGCACGGATACCGGCGCGCCGCCGCCCACGGCGACGCCGCCGACGTTTATCATTCTTGTTGTGTCTCTTTTATCGCTCATTTCGTCACTATCCTGACTATATCATTGAACATTACATACGCCATAAGCGCCAGCAGCAGCACCATGCCCGCGGCGTGTATATAGCCCTCATACTTCGGGTCAAGGCGCTTTTTCGTTATATGCTCTATCACCCACGTCACGAGCAGCAAAAACACTCTCCCGCCGTCGAGCGCGGGGATGGGCAGCATATTCATTATCGCAAGGTTGACCGCGATGAACGCGCCGAGATAGAGAATATCCAGTATCGCGTCGGTCGTGCTCGCCGCGCTCTCGCCCGTCTGCGCCATCATATCGACGATGCCGACGGGTCCCGCCATATCGTTGACCGTCACCTGTCCTTCAAAAAGCTGCTCAAGCCCCATCCAGACCCAGCGCGAAAACTCCATGGTCGTGTTCCACGAGTAGCGCAGCTTGTTTGCCGGCGTTCCCTCGTCATAGCCGAAGTAGAACCCGTACATCCTCCGCTCCTGCCCCTCGTACTCCACGGGGACGAGCTTGAAATCTTTAAGCTCCACGCGCCTGCCGTCGCGGCGCACGACGATGTCGTACACCCCGTCGCCGCGTGAGAGAAAGTCGGCGACGTCGCTGTACTGGTAGATGCGCCGCCCGTCGATGCTGAGTATCCGGTCGCCCGCCTGAAAGCCGTCCGCGCCCTCATACGGGCAGCCGTCCATAAAGCCCTCTATGACCGGCGCGCGAAAGCCCGTGGCGGAGGCGTATATCAAAATGACAAGCACAAGCCCCAGCACAAAGTTCATGAACGAGCCCGCCGCGAGGATGATAAGGCGCTTCCACACGCTCTGGCTCGTGAAGGCGCGCGGGTCGTCGGAGGTCTCGTCCTCCCCCGCCATGGCGCAGAAGCCGCCTATTGGCACGGCGCGCAGAGAGTAGAGCGTCTCCCCCCTCTGCTTTTTTATGAGCGAGGGTCCCATGCCTATTGCGAACTCCTCCACCCTCACGCCGCAGAGCTTTGCGGCGGTGAAGTGCCCGAATTCGTGCACGGCGATGAGCACGCCGAACAGCAGTATCGCAAGAAGAATGTAGATAATGGTCATAGATAAAAGCTCTCCCTAGGGTCAGTCGGAAGCTCCGGCGGACGTCATACGCCGCCGTACTTCTCCTTTACAAAGCGCCGCGCCGCAGCGTCCGCCTCGATTATCGCGTCGAGATCCGCTCCGTGTGCAACGCCGACGGCGGCTATCGCCTCCGCCGCGCAGTCATAGATGCGGTTGAAGCCGAGCCTGCAGTTCAAAAACAGCCGCACCGCCTCCTCGTTCGCCGCGCTCATCACGCAGCCCGCCGTGCCGCCCGTGCGCGCCGCGTCCATCGCCAGCGCAAGGCACGGGGTGTTCGCAAGGTCGGGCGCTTGGAAGCTGAGGTTTTCAAGGTCATAGAAATTCAGCCGGTCGCTGACCGCGTCCGTGCGCTCGGGGTAGCTGAGCGCGAGCTGTATGGGCAGGCGCATATCCTGTGCGCCGAGCTGGGCGATCACCGTGCCGTCAACAAGCTCCACCATAGAGTGTATGACGCTCTGCGGGTGGATTACCACCTGTATGTCGTCCGGACTGACGGCAAAGAGATGCATCGCCTCTATAAACTCCAGCCCCTTGTTCATCATCGTCGCGCTGTCAACGGAGATCTTCGCGCCCATGCTCCAGTTGGGGTGTCTGACCGCCTGCTCCGGCGTGACGTCCTCCAGCTCCGCGCGCGCCCTGCCTCTGAACGGTCCGCCGCTGCCGGTGAGCAGGAGCTTTTTCACCTCGCCCCTCCCGCGCCCCATAAGGCACTGGAAGATGGCTGAGTGCTCCGAATCGACGGGGACGATCTCCGCCCCGCGCTCCGCCGCGCGCTTCATGACTATCTCGCCCGCGCAGACGAGCGTCTCCTTATTCGCCAGCGCGATGCGCTTTTTTGCGTCTATCGCGGCGAGCGTCGGGCGCAGCCCGATAGCGCCGGACACGGCGGTGACGACGCAGTCCGCCCCGTCGAGCGTCGCCGCCTCGATAAGCGCCTCTATGCCCGAGCCGACGCGGATATCCGTGTCCGCCACGGCAGTTTTGAAGTCTCTCGCGGCGCTCTCGTCGTACACGGCGACAAATTTCGGGCGAAGGCGGCGTGCCTGCTCCTCCAGCAGCGTCACGCTGCGCGACGCGGCGAGCGCCGCCACGGGCATACCCATATGCTCCGCCACATCGACGCTCTGCCGCCCGATAGAGCCGGTGCTGCCCAGTATTGAAACGGATCTTAGCATTTATATCTCTCCTTCAGGGGTTCTTTACGCCGCCGTAGCGCCGGTCGCGCCGCCGAAACTCGGCGATGGCGCGCTCAAGCTCGTCGGGTGTGAAGTCGGGCCAGAGCACGTCGGTAAAATAAAACTCGGAGTAGGCGCACTGCCACAAAAGAAAGTTCGAGATGCGCACCTCTCCGCCCGGTCGGATGAGCAGATCCGGGTCGGGTATGCTGGCGGAGTACAGATAAGCGCCGAAGCCCTCCTCCGTCAGCTCGCCCGAGGCGCGTCCTGCGGCGTAATCCTCGGCATAGCGCCGCGCCGCGTGGAGGATCTCGTCCCGCCCGCCGTAGTTGAGGCAGATGTTCGCCTGAAAGCCGTCATAATGCGCGCTTATCTCGTTTGTGCGCGCGATCTCCGCCTGAAGCTCCGGCGAGAGCGCCGCCACGTCGCCGAGGACGCGCATTTTTATTTTGTCCCGCTCCATCGTGGCTATCGCTTCCTTGAGGTATTTGTCCAGCAGCCTCATGATGGTTCTGACCTCTTCGGGCGGGCGCTTCCAGTTCTCTGTCGAAAAGGCGTAGACCGTCAGATAGTCCACGCCGATATTCTTGCAGTATGTCGCGATGCGCCGGAACGTCTCCGCTCCGGCGGCGTGACCCGCCGTGCGCGGCAGCCCGCGCTTTTTCGCCCAGCGACCGTTGCCGTCAAGTATTATCGCAATATGACGGGGGAGACCGGATCTCTCCCGCTCCCCCGTCTCGATGATCTCCGCCATTACGTTCCTCCGATCAGATCTCGGTCAGCTCTTTTTCCTTCCTGTCGGTTATCTTGTCTATCTCCTTGATATAGTCGTCCGTCAGCTTCTGAACGTCCTTCTCCGCGAGCTTGTAGTCGTCCTCGGTCATTTCGGACGCCTTCTGCTGCTTTTTGAACTTGTCCATCGCGTCGCGGCGGATGTTGCGGATGGCGACCTTCGACTCCTCGCCGTACTTCTTCGTCTGCTTGACGAGCTCGCGGCGGCGCTCCTCGGTCAGCGGCGGGAACACCAGACGCAGCATACGTCCGTCGTTCTGCGGGTTGATTCCGAGATCGGAGGCGAGTATCGCCTTCTCGATGCCCTTGAGCACGGAAGCGTCCCACGGCTGGATGAGCAGCGAGCGCGGATCGGGCGAGGCGATGGACGCGACCTGCTGAATGGGCGTGGGCGAGCCGTAGTAGTCCACCTCGATCTGATCGAGCACGGCGGCGTTGGCGCGTCCGGCGCGGATGGTGGCGAGCTGCGCGTTGAGCGCCTCGCAGGTTTTCTTCATCTTGCTTTCAAATTCCTGATAGTCGGACATGGTTTTACCTCCCTTATTATTGCATATTGTTTTATCTTATTTGTTAACTTGACCGATCTGTGCTGTAAACTTTTTATTTTACCGTCGTGCCCAGCTTCTCACCCGTGAGCACGCGCCCGATATTCTCCGGCTCCGCCAGCGCAAAGACGATGAGGGGGATGCCGTTGTCCATGGCGAGGCTCGTGGCGGTGGAGTCCATCACCGCGAGATGATGCGAGAGCACCTCGTCATAGCTTATCTCGTCAAACCTCACGGCGGCGGGATCGCGGCGGGGATCGGCGGAGTATACGCCGTCTATGTTCTTGGCAAGGAGTATCGCGTCGGCACGTATCTCCGCCGCGCGCAGCGCCGCCGCGGTGTCGGTGGAGAAAAACGGCATACCCGTGCCGCAGCCGAACAGCACGATCTTTCCGCCTTCGAGATACTCTATCGCCTTTTTCGTGTCGTAGCGCTCGCCCACGCCCTGAATATCCACGGCGGTCATGACGCGCGCGTCCGCGCCGAGCTGCTTGAACACATCCGCCACGGCAAGGCAGTTCATCGCGGTGGCGAGCATACCCATCCTGTCCGCGCTCACGCGCTCCACGTGCCCCGCGCCGTCCTTCACGCCGCGCCAGAAGTTGCCGCCGCCGACGACAATGCCGACCTGCACGCCATTTTGTGCGCAGGCGCTGACGGCGGCGCACACGCGCGAGACGAAGTCAAAGTCGAACCCGGTCTTTTTCTCCGCCGCGAGGGCTTCCCCGCTGATCTTGATAAGCACGCGCTTATAAATGCTGTTCATTTTTTCCGCTCCTTATATATCCAGTATACCCATTATAACTATGCCCGCAACCACGAGGGCGATGGAAAGGTAATGCTTCGCCGAGAGCTTTTCCTTGAGGAATATCCTCGACCACAGCACCGACGCCACGCAGTAGGAGGAGATGATGGGCGCGGAAAAGGCGACGTGCTTCGTGTCCGCGAGCGCGTAGATGTAGAAAAACTGCCCCACCGTCTCGAACACCGCGCCGGTGTACTTCGGCGTCTCCTGCCGGAGGATGAGCCTCTGCTTTTTCACGCCCAGCACGTAGACGGCGCACACGACGCCCGCGAGAAGGAACGTCAGCTCATACGCGACGTTCGCCGAATCCTCGTCGAGCACCTCCAGCACGCGGCTGTCGGCAAACGTGCCCAGCGCGTCGAGCAGGCAGTAGATCACCGGTATGGCGATGGCAAGCCAGCTTTTGGCGTAGTGCCGGTTGGACTCATCCTGCCGCGCACGGCGCAGCTCCTCGTCCTCGTTCGCCTCGGTTATGCCCAGCGCCACAACGCCGACGCACACCAGCGCCACCGCCGCGAGCGCGAGCGGCGGCAGCTCGTCGCTTATGCCGACGGTTGCGAACGTCAGCACCGCCACGACCGCGCCGGAGCTGTTGCAGATGGGAGAGGATATGGAAAGCTCGATATACCGCAGCCCCAGATAGCCTATCGCCATGGAGCTTATGTACAAAAGCGACACCGGCAGATATGTCAGCAGCACCGCGCCGTTTATCTCCACCCCGCCGATGAATATTTCATACGCGGCGTGAAGCCCCATCACAACGCCCACAGCCGTGACCATTTTCAGCGGCGCGTATTTGTCCGCAGCGTCCTGACAGCCGATCTTGGAAAAAAGATCGGACCCGCTCCAGCACAGCAGCGCTATTATCGCAAACCAAAACCACATGATATAAGAAGTCCTCGTTTCTACGCCCCGACATTCCGCCGGCTTCGCATATTTTGCTTTACGATTTTACCACAGTATGTTTCTTTTGACAATTCCTAAATGACAAAATATATGACCCGTGCCGTGCTATGATTCCTGTATGGAAGTTATCTACATAGACAGTCTCTTTCTTCTCAATCTTGTCATCGACTACGTGCTGACGGTGATGAGCGCACAGGTGTGCGGCGTGAGACTGCGCCGCGGGCGGTACGCGCTCGCCGCCGCGGCGGGCGCTGTGTACGCCGTGGCGGTGTATCTGCCGTCTCTCGGCTGGCTCAGGAGTGCGCCGATGAAGCTCGCCGCCGGTGTGGCGATGGCGCTCATCGCCTTTGCCGGAGAGGAGCGCCCGATTCGCTGCGCGGTGGTTTTTCTCGCGGTGACGGCGGCGTTCGGCGGCTTCATCTGGGCGATAGCCCTCGCGGGCGGCTATCCCGCGTTCGATGTGCGCACGCTCGCCGCGGCGTTCGCACTGTGCTACACGCTGCTGCGCGCGGTGTTCTCGCGGCGCGTCAAGCTCGCCGACAGGGCGCGGGTGAGCGTTGAGCTGACGCTGGGGGCGCGCAGGACGCGGTTTGTCGCCCTTGTCGATACCGGCAACAGCCTCGCCGATCCCGTCAGCGCCCTGCCGGTGATGCTGCTGTGCCCCCACGCCGCCGCGCCGCTTCTCGGCGCGAACGCCGCGCTTTTAGAGCTGGACGCCGTCGCCCTCGTTGAGAACGCCGCGGACATTCCCGAGCTTCGCGGGCGGCTGCGGCTCATCCCGTACTCCGCCGTCGGCGGGGGCGGCGTGCTGGCGGCGTTCCGTCCGGACAGCGCCGTCGTGGACGGCGAGGAGCGCGCGCTGCTCGCCGCGGTGTCGCCCGATGTGTCCGGCGACGGATACGAGGGCGTGATCTGATATTATGAAAGGAGTTTCCCATGCTCTGTAAACCGCAAATACTGTTCCTGCGCGAGCACATCCTGTCCATCCTCGGCATAGCCCCGCCGCCGGTTTTTTACATAGGCGGCAGCGACACGCTGCCGCCGCCCCTTGCCCGCGCAGACGAGGAGCGCGCGATACGCCGCGCGGAGGAGGGCGATGAGGAGGCGAAAAAGCTCCTCATCGAGCACAACCTCCGTCTCGTGGTGTACATCTCCAAGCGCTTTGAAAACACCGGCGTCAACATCGAGGATCTCATCTCCATCGGCACGATAGGGCTTATCAAGGCGGTGAACACCTTCAACTCGTCCAAGAAGATCAAGCTCGCCACCTACGCCTCGCGCTGCATCGAAAACGAGATACTCATGTACCTGCGCAAGATAAGCTCGCAGCGCACGGAGATCAGCTTTGACGAGCCGCTCAACACCGACTGGGACGGGAACGAGCTGCTGCTCTCGGACATACTCGGCACGGACGAGGACGAGGTCGCCCGCCCGCTTGAGGACGACGCAGACCGCCAGATGCTCATGGAGGCGATCGCCACTCTCGGCGAGCGCGAGCGGAGCATCATCCTCATGCGCTTCGGGCTGCCCTCCGGACGCGAGTACACGCAAAAGGAGGTCGCCGACATCATGGGCATCTCCCAGAGCTATATCAGCCGTTTGGAAAAGCGCATCATCGAGCAGCTCCGCCGCGAGATATTAAAGCTCCTTCAGGTATGAAAAAAACCACCCGACAGGTGGTTTTTTCAGCTCTCCTTATACGCCACGGTGTAGCTTCCGATGCGCTCAAGCGTGAAGCCGGATTCTTCCAGTATGCCGAGGCTGTCCCCGTTCGGGATGATGTAGGCGGCGTTGTCCTCGGGTCTGTACGGGTCGTCCCAGAAGCGGAAGCGGTCAAACGAGAGCGCATGGAGGTACGGCGCGGGATAATAGAGATACTCCACCGTGTCGCGGAACACCGTGACCGGTGTTTTCGTATAAAAGAGCACCTTGGTGTAATACTCGTTCTCGTCGAGGTAGACGATCTCTCCCTTTTCGCAGGCGAGCTCCAGCGCGTCCTCAAGCCCGTAGGAAAAGTGCGACAGCAGCTCCTCATCCTGCCTGTACTCGGTGAAATAGTAGTGCTCAAACCCGACGAACAGCACAAGGTACGCCGCCGCGAGCACACCGAGCGCAGGCTTCCATGCCGCTCTTGAGATGCGGTACGCCCCCAGCGCCGCCAGAATTATGAGCGGGATGAAGAGCATATTGAATTTTGTGACATTGCCCTTCAGGAGGATGAGCTGCGGCAGGCACACGACAAGCTGCACCGCCAGCAGCGCCTCGGGGCAAAACTCCCGCCGCCGCGCCGCCGCCGCGAGACGCGCGATGCAGCATACCAGCCCCGCGAGCGCGAGCGGTATCGTGATGTGGTAGAAAAGCCCGTATTTTTTCGGGCTGTTCCATATCCAGCCGTCGTTCTCGTCGATGAATACGGACTTGAATATCTCCAGCTTGCGCGCCTTCTCGTCGAGGGAGATCTCCCCCGTGCGCATATACAAAAGCCTCGGCACGGAGAAGAGCGGCGTGCGTATCTCGTCGATGTACCCGTAGTTCACGAGCAGAAACAAGATAAGCGGCGCTGCCATCACAAGGAGGATAACGGCAAAGAGCGCCAGATGCCGCGTGAATTTTATCTTTTTATACGCCATGCAGTACGCAAGCTGCACCGCGAGCATCACCGGCACGTATATCCACACCGTCGCGTAGGTATAAAGACTCAGCCCGTACATCAGCGCCGACGCAGGCAGCAGGCGCGGATTGTCCGGCGCCGCAGCGAAAAAGCACAGCCCGAAGAGGAGAAACCCCGGCGCAAGGTTGGATTCCAGCCCCCAGCGGGACATCATGATGTGCCACGGGCACACGGCGAGCAAAAGCATCGCAAATAGCCCCGCCCGCTCGCCGACCGTCCGGCGCACGAGCAGATACGCCGCCCACAGGCTCAGACAGGCGACGATGAGCTGCGGCAGGCGTATCACCCAAGGCTTCAGCCCAAAAAGGGCGATAAACGGCATCATCAGATACATCTCCAGCGCGTTCATGCCGCTGCCCCACGCCGTGAGGTACACGGGGTTATGATACCCCGCCGTGTCTATCCCGTAGTTCATCAGCGACCACGCCTCGTAGCCGGCGAACGCCTCGTCCTGATTTATGCCCGCCGGAACGAGAGCGAAGAGATACGCGCGCGCGAACACGCCCAGCGCCAGTATCGCCCAGAAGAGCGCGCGGCGCGTGCTCGGGCGCGAGAGGAGGGCGTTGTATTTTTCAGTGAAGCTGTTGAGCATAGACCTCTCCGATTGAAAGACGTTATATCGGAATTATACTCCATGCGCCGCGTCAATGCAATCGGGAAACTGTGAATTGAAGTTTTCGCGCATATATGGTATGGTTATAATGTGACAGCATATGAATGATTTGAAGCAAGGAGGCAGAATATGAGTCGGCAGGAAGCGCTCGATCAGTACGTCCATGCGCTGCGCATGGGGCAGAAGTATTATAAGTCCGCGGTGAGCCGCGGCGGCTACCCGTACCCGCTCGTGCTGGACGATATACTGGACGAGACGGCGGTCGTCGGGCGGGCGGGCATCGGGCTTGTTAACATCCCGTCGGAGCTTATCGTCGGAACAAAGACCGCCGGGCGAGTGTCCGCGCTGGCGGGAAATTTCATGCCGCTGCTGGACGAGGGAACGGAGTTCGCCGCGAAGTGGATAAGCCTGTGCGAGGCGCATCTGAGCGAGGAGGGCATACGCGACCCCATCAAGTGCTTTGAATACATGGGCAAATTCTACGTGCAGGAGGGCAACAAGCGCGTCAGCGTCCTCAAAAGCTACGATGCGCCCACCATCTCCGGCAGCGTCACGCGCATCGTGCCGGAATACTCCGCAGAGCACGAGGTTCAGGTGTACTACGAGTTCATGCACTTTTATCAGCTCTCGCGGCTGTACACCGTCTCCTTCCGCCATCGCGGGCAGTACGCGCGGCTTCAGGCGCTGCTCGGCTTTGACGAGGACCATGTATGGACGGACAGCGAGCGGCTAAGCTTCTCCGCGGGCTTTTCGCACTTTCGTCAGGCATTCGACAGGGTGAATACCGAGCGGCTGGACGTGACGGCGGCGGAGGCGCTGCTCGTCTGGCTTCAGGTCTATCCGTTTTCTGAGATAAAGGAGAGCACCCAGCCGGAGCTTGGCAAGACGCTCTCCGCGATATGGTCGGACATAAAGGCGCTCACCGAGGCGCAGCCCATCGAGGTCAGCACGGAGCCGGAGGAGCGCAACAAGGGGCTTCTTTCAAAGCTCATAAGCGTGGCGCATCCGGATCATCTGAACGTCGCGTTCATCTACGCCTTCGACCCGCAGCGCAGCGCGTGGACGCGCGCGCACGAGCACGGGCGCGAGTATCTTGAGGCGCGGCTGCCGGGCAAGGTGAGCGTGAAGGTGTTCCCCGCCTATGACGGCGACTTTTACGGCGCGATGACCGAGGCGGTCAACGAGGGGGCGCAGGTCATATTCGCCACGACGCCGCACATGATCGACGCCTGCCGC
Organism: uncultured Oscillospiraceae bacterium; assembly: GCA_934572325.1. Classification (GTDB taxonomy): domain Bacteria; phylum Bacillota; class Clostridia; order Oscillospirales; family Oscillospiraceae; genus Limivicinus. Next base: position 7,735 of record CAKTKT010000002.1, on the reverse strand, counting down.
CGCGTCGCGGCGGAGCACAGCGGCGTGAAGGTGCTCAACTGCGCGCTCTCCCTGCCGTACACGGGCGTGCGGATGTACTACGCGCGCATATACGAGGGCAAGTTCATCACCGGCGCGATCGCCGGAGCGATGGCGGAGAGCGACACCGTCGGCTATATCTCCAACTACCCCATCTTCGGCGTACCGGCGAGCGTGAACGCCTTCGCGCTCGGCGTGCGCCTGACGAACCCGCGCGCGCGGGTGAAGCTGCGCTGGACGTGCACCCCCGGCGACCCGCTGGCGGACTTTCTCTCCGAGGGGATAACCGTCATCTCCAACCGCGACGCGACAAACCCCGTCAAGGCGCACTGGGCGCTGGAGTGGGGCACGTACAAGCTTGAAGCCGACGGCTCGCTGCTGCCGCTGGCGGTGCCGTGCTGGCACTGGGGGCGTTTTTACGAGAAGGTCATAAAAAGCATCTTCTCCGGCGGCTGGAGCGACGCGCCCGACAGCCGCGCGATAAACTACTGGTGGGGCATGGACAGCGGGGTTATCGACGTGCAGCTCAGCACCGCGCTGCCCGACGGGGTGCATACGCTGGCGGACATATTGAAAAAGGGGCTCTCAAGCGGCGGCGTATCCCCGTTCTCCACGCGCATCGTCGATCAGGGCGGCGTTCTCCGCTGTGACGGCGAGCATGAGCTGAGCGCGGAGGAGATAATGAAGATGGACTGGCTGTGCGACAACGTGGACGGCTCTCTGCCGGACTTTGATTCGCTCCTGCCGCGCTCGCAGGGGCTCGTGCGGCTGCTGGGCATATACAGAAACGCTCTCCCGCCGGAAAAGGAGGCGAAGCAGCTTTGAAGATCCTCACCGTATCCGACGAGGAGAGCCCGTACCTCTGGGATTACTACAAGCCCGGACGGCTCGCGGGGCTCGACCTCATCCTCTCCGCGGGCGATCTGAAGGCGAGCTATCTTAGCTTCCTTGTCACGATGGCGAACCGCCCGCTTTTATACGTGCACGGCAACCACGACGGCTCTTACGCCGCGCATCCCCCAGAGGGCTGCGACTCGATAGAGGACACGCTCGTCACCGTGAACGGGCTGCGCATTCTCGGTCTCGGCGGCAGTCAGATGTACTCGCGCGGACCGTACCAGTACACCGAGCGTCAGATGCAGCGGCGCATACAGCGCCTTGCGCTGAAAATATGCCGCGCGGGCGGCGTGGACGTCGTGCTCGCGCACGCGCCGGTGCGCGGCTACGGCGACGAGGACAATATCACCCACCGAGGCTTCGAGGCGTTCATCCCGCTTCTGGACAAGTACCGCCCGCGCTACTTCATCCACGGGCACGTGCACAAAAGCTACAGCGCGGGCTCGTTCGAGCGCATCCGCCGCTACGGCGGCACGCTGCTCATCAACGCCTCGGAGCGCTACATACTCGACACGGACATACTTTGAAAACGCTTTTAAAAACGCACACATCCCCCGATGCCTCGGGGGATGTGCTTTTTTGTTATGCTTTTGTAAGGCTCTTGCTTTGATCAGTCAACGCGGCCGAACTGGCAGTCGTTGTTGCCGGAGGTGGGGATCCACATCTCAAGCATATTGATGGGGTCGTTGAAGTCCGCAAGCCAGCCCTCGCGCGCGAAGTCGAAGTTGCCGGCCTTGCGCTCTTCGAGGAAGACGTTCCAGTCGATGGCCTGAATGGTCATCTGGATGCCGAGAGCGGCGTAGTCCTGCTGCATGGACTCGGCAATCGCAACGTGACCGGAGGTGTTGTTGGTGAGGTACTCAATGACGATGGGCGTCTCCGCGGAGAGCTTGCCGTCCTCGCCGAACTTGTAGCCGGCGGCCTTCAGCAGGGTGCGGGCCTCCTCAAGAGTGCCCTCGTAGTCGTCGTTGATGGCGTAGGGATCGAAGTAGCCCTGATCGACGATCTCGGTCTTGAAGATGCCGCCGTTGCCGTCAGCCATGCCGTAGGGGATGAATGCGTTCGCGGGGAGCTGACCGCACTGACCGATGTTCTCCACGATGTAGTCGCGGTCAACGAGGATGTTGAACGCCTTGCGCATGCAGGCTGCCTGCTCGGGGGTCTTGTCGGCGAACAGCGGGCTCTTGCAGTTGAACGCGGCGTAGTAAGTGCCGAGGTTGTCAATGATGTGGAACTCGGGCGTGTCGATAAGAGAGGCGATCTCGTCGGTGGGGACGGTGTCGATCATGTCAACGTCGCCCGCCTTGTACGCGGCGAGGATGGCGGTGTCGTCGGCGGAGAGCATGAACTGCAGCTTCTCGACGGTGACATTGTCAGCGCCGTACCAGTACGGGTTCTTCTCATAGGTCATGGAGACGTCGTGGTCCCATGCGGTGCAGACGAACGGACCGTTGCTGACAAAGCCGGCGTCCTGGCACCATGCGCCGGGCGAGGTCTCCCAGTCGGCTGCCGCCTCAACGGCTGCCTGCTTCACGGGGAAGAAGGTCGGGAACGCCATGAGATCCTCAATGTAGGCGCAGGGGGCGCTGAGGGTGAAGGTGAGGGTGGTGGCGTCGGTCGCGGTGACGGCGAGCTCATCGGGGAAGCCCTCAAAGCCGGCGAAGAAGTATGCATAGTCGGCGGCAGTCTTGGTGGAGGCGGCGCGCTTCCATGAATACTCAAAGTCCGCGGCGGTCAGGTCGCTGCCGTCGCTCCACTTCAGACCCTCGCGCAGGGTGACGGTGAAGGTGAGCCCGTCGTCGGAGACGGTGTACCCGGTGGCGCAGGCGGGCTCGGTCACGCCCTCGGCGTTGTAGGTGTAGAGACCGGAGAAGCTCGCGGCGGCAAGGCACGCGCCGTCAACGGAGCTGTTGAGCGCGGGGTCGAGATACGCGGGCTCGGAGGCGAGGTTGAGGCGGAACGTGTCAGAGCCGTTGTTCAGCTTGACGTTCTGGAAGAACTTCGTGCCGAACACGTTGGCATACATGCCGTCAACATAGTCCTTGAGCATATACAGGTCGTTGTAGTAGTAGAACGGCAGGATGCAGTAGTTGGACATGAGTATATCCTCTGCCTCATGCATCATCTCGGTGCGCTTGGCAAAGTCAGTCTCCGCCTTGATGTCGTTGATGAGCTGGGTATACTGATCCCAGTCATACAGCGGGTCGATGAACGCATCGCTGACAAGCTCGGATGCGTCGGGGATGTCCTCCTCGGCGGCGGGGGCTGCGGGAGCCTCGGTAGCCGCGGGAGCGGCGCTCTGTCCGCAGGCGCACAGTGCGAACACCATGACCAGCGCAAGAAGCAGTGCTAAGAATTTTTTCATGTTTTTCCTCCTTTTATTTTATTCATACCGAAGCTCCTCAGATTAAGCTCCGGCATAAATCCCTCTCGTCCGCGCCATCGCGCGGATTTGAAAGAGATCTTACGTATCATGCGCCGCGCCCTTATTTGTTCAGGCACGCGACGAGGTGACCGCCGCCGCGGTCGGTGAGCGCGGGGCTCTCGTGCGCGCACTGCTCCGTGGCGTAGCGGCAGCGTGTGCGGAACGGGCAGCCCGTGGGCATATTCAGCGGGCTCGGCACATCGCCCGTCAGCACGATGCGCTTGCGCGAGCGCGCGATCTCCGGATCGGGGATGGGCACGGCGGAGAGCAGCGACTGCGTATAGGGGTGGAGGGGGTGGTCGTTGAGCTCGTCCGCGTCCGCAATCTCCACGATGCGCCCCAGATACATGACCGCGATGCGCTTGGAGATATGGTGCACGACCAGAAGGTCATGCGCGATGAAAAGGTACGCCACGCCCAGCTTCTCCTGAAGCTCCTCGAACATATTGATGACCTGCGCCTGTATGGACACGTCCAGCGCGGAGACAGGCTCGTCGCAGACGATGAACTTCGGATCGACCGCGAGCGCGCGGGCAATGCCGATGCGCTGGCGCTGTCCGCCGGAAAACTCATGGGCATAGCGCGTGGCGTGCTCGGCGTTGAGTCCGACAAGCTCCATCAGCTCGAGTATCCTCTCGCGCCGCTCCCTGCGGTTGGAATAGAGACGATGCACATCAAGCGGCTCGCCGATGATGTCCTCCACCGTCATGCGCGGGTCGAGCGAGGAGTACGGATCCTGAAAGACCATCTGCATCTTGCGGCGGTACGGCAGCATGTTCACGTGCGTTTTTTTGCCCATTACGGGCTTGCCGTCCGCGCCGAGGATCATTCTGCCCTTGTCGTCGTACTGCTCGCCGCTGTCGAAGATCACGTCGCCGTCGAAGGTCACGCGCCCGCCGGTCGGGGCGTAAAGCTGCATGAGCGTGCGCCCGACTGTCGTTTTGCCGCAGCCGGACTCCCCCACGAGACCGAGCGTTTCGCCCTGACCTATGGAAAAGGAGACGTCATCGACCGCCTTGAGCGGCACGGTCCTGCCGAAGCCGACGTTTATGGGGAAATACTGCTTGAGATGCTCAACACGTAGCAGTTCGTTGCTCATGCCTGCGCTCCCCCTTTCTCCAGCTCCTTTTTCACATTCATCCAGCAGGCTGCGTAGTGGTCGCTGTTTATGACCATCTCCTCGGGCTGGCGCTCAAGGCAGATCCTCATCGCCTCGTCGCAGCGCGCGCAGAACGCGCAGCCCGCAGGGAGGTTGAGGATGTTGATGGGCGTGCCCGCGATGGGGATGAGCTTCTGCTTCATGTTGTTGACGTTCGGGATGGAGCGCAGAAGCCCCTTGGTGTACTCATGTCTGGAGTTGTAGAATATCTCGTCCGCCGTGCCGCGCTCGCAGATGTGCCCGCCGTACATGACGATGATGTTGTCGCACATATCGGCAATGACGCCCAGATCGTGCGTCACGAGAATGACAGCCATGCCCATTTTCTTCTGGAGAGCCGCGATAAGCTCCAGTATCTGCGCCTGAATGGTCACATCGAGCGCGGTGGTCGGCTCGTCGGCAATAAGTATGTCCGGCTCGCAGGCGAGAGCCATCGCTATCATAACGCGCTGGCGCATACCGCCCGACAGCTCAAAGGGGTACTGCCTGATGCGCTTTGCCGGCTCGTTTATGCCGACAAGCTCCAGCATTTCGATGGCGCGCGCCTTGGCGGCGCTGCCGCGCTTGTCCGTGTGCAGCTCTATCGCCTCTCGTAGCTGGCTGCCGACCGTGAAAACTGGGTTGAGGCTCGTCATGGGGTCCTGGAACACGATGGAGCAGCACTTGCCGCGGAACGCGCTCATCTGGCGCTCGCTCCACTTCGTGATGTCCTCGCCCTTGTAGAGTATGCTGCCGCGCGTGATCTTGCCGGTGTCGGCAAGGATCTGCATAATGGAGTACGCCGTGACGCTCTTGCCCGAGCCGGATTCGCCCACTATGCCGAGCACCTCGCCGGGATCGAGATTGAACGACACGCCGTTGACGGCGTGAACCTCGCCGGAGTCCGTGAAAAAGGAGGTGTGCAGCTCCTGCACGCTTAAAAGATGTTCACTCATACCTATCACCTCTTCAGCTTCGGGTCAAAAGCGTCGCGCAGACCGTCGCCGAGCAGATTGAGGCTCAGCACGATCAGGCAGATTATCAGCGCCGGAAACACGAGCTTGTACGGGTAGCTCTGCAAGCCCGCGCGCGCGGCGTTGGCAAGCGAGCCGAGAGACGGCATCGGCGCGCGCACGCCGAGCCCGACAAAGCTCAGATAGCTCTCCGTGAAGATGGCGGAGGGCACTTGAAGCGCGGTGGAGATGATGATCACGGACAGGCAGTTGGGCAGGATGTGCCGGCGGATGATGCGCGAGGGCTTCGCGCCGATGGAGCGCGCGGCGAGGATATATTCATTCTCCTTGATGGAGAGTATCTGCCCGCGCACGAGACGCGCCATGCCCACCCAGTAGAGCGCGCCGAACACGATGAATATGGAGATCATGTTCGTGCCGAGCGTGGCGAGTATCCCGCTCGTGAGCTTGAGGCGCTGGTCAAGCACGACGGAGAGCAGTATCACGATGAGCATATCCGGCAGGGAATAGATGATGTCCACTATGCGCATCATTATAAGATCCGTCCTGCCCCCGACGTAGCCGGAGATGCTGCCGTACAGAAGCCCGATGATGAGGACGATTATGCTTGCGAATATGCCGACGAACAGCGACACGCGCGTGCCGTACACGACGCGGATGAAATAGTCGCGGCACTGCTCGTCCGTGCCGAAGATGTGCGGGAAGCGCTCCCCTCCGGCTTCTATGTATTTCTGCTCCGCCTCGCTGTAGGTGAACGGGGCGAGGTTTTTCGCGCCCTTGTCGCGCTTGCCGTTGACGGAGAGCAGCTCCTCATAGCCGTAGGGCACTATCATGGGGGCGATGATGATGGTGACGAGTATGCACAGAAGTATTATCATGCTCATCACGGCGAGGGGGTTTTTCATGAGCTTGCGCATACCGTCGCGCAAAAAGGAATGGCTCTCGCTCATGACGTCCTGCTGTCGCTTCTCCTCGTCGCTGACCTTCTCGAATTTGCCGAGGTCTATCTGCGCGCTGAGGATCTGCTTTTTCGGCGTCTTATTGGGATCGTAAGTATTTATATTATCCATTCGCACCGATCTCCTCAGTCAAATTTTATGCGCGGATCGACGACCTTGTAGAGCAGGTCGCAGATGAGGTTGGCAATGACCATGAGCGTTGCGAGGAAGATGGTCGTCGCCATGATGAGCGTATAGTCGCGGTTGGTGATGGCGGCGACGAACTTGCTGCCGATGCCGCCGACGGTGAAGATGGTCTCGACGACCATGGAGCCGGTGATGATATAGGCGATCTGCGGACCGGCGTAGGTGATTATGGGGATGAGGGAGTTGCGCAGGGCGTGCTTGAAGATGACCTTCCCGCGCGAGACGCCCTTTGCCCGCGCCGTGCGCACGTAGTCCTGACCCAGCGCGTCGAGCATGCTGGTCTTGGCAAGGCGGGTGGTGTACGCCATGGGATAGGCGGCAAGCGAGATGACGGGGAGCGTATAGTGCACCTCCGTCGCGCTCCACACGGGCACCCAGCCGAGCTTTATCGCAAACACCAGCAGCAAAAGCGTCGCCAGCACGAAGCTGGGCACGGCGGTGAACAGCGTCGAGAAGAACACGATGAGCCGATCGGGCAGCTTGTTGCGCATGAGCGCCGCGGTAGAGCCGAAGATCGTGCCGCAGATGAGCGCGATGGTTATCGCCATCAGCCCGAGCTTGGCGGAAATGGGGAACGACTCCCCTATGATGGAGGTTATCTCGCGCCCGTTTTTGAGCGACACGCCGAAATCCCCGTGCAGAAGATCGTTCATGTAGAGCAGATATTGCTCAAAAAGCGGCTTGTCAAGGTTGTATCTCTCCTCCAGAGCCTTAATGGTCGCCGCGTCCAGCGCCTTTTCGCGGTTGAACGGACCGCCGGGGACCATGTGCATCACAAAGAATGTGATGGCGCTGATGATAATGATCGTCAGTATCGCCAGCAATATGCGCTTGATAATGTACGACAGCGTTTTTGAATTCATTTTTTCCGCATCTGCTCCCTTTCTCCGCTGAACGGTCAAGTGCGCATCGCCTTTCCTGTGGAAAGGCGGCAAAGGGCGCCCTTTGCCTGTCAGCTATTCGGACGGCGGCATATACGCCGCCCGATTTTATTTATATTTCAATATTATATATTATGCGGCGGTATTTTTCAACTAGATTTTTCTTGTTTTTGATTTTTGTCTGTAGGACTACAATACATATTGGACAAGTGAATAAAAAGATATGAAGGATATGGTCTCATGAGTTATAGTTGAGT
>CAKTKT010000001.1 GCA_934572325.1 uncultured Oscillospiraceae bacterium | reverse complement strand
CAACTTGCCCATGAGACCCCTCCGCTGGCTGTCTCCCGCTGAGATTACTGTACAATATGTTTGACAAACCTACAATTATTACTTTTACAAGACACGTCGGGGCGCGGTGCGGCGTCCCGACGTGATATGCGTCCGGTTTTTTACTTTTCTTTATCCCATGTGCGCTCGCTGATGATATAGCGCGGGCGGTGCTTTGTCTCGAGGTAAATTTTGCCGATATACTCCCCGATTATGCCGAGGCAGATAAGCTGCACCCCGCTGACAAAGCAGATGATGCACGTCATGCTCGCCCAGCCGGAGACCGCGCGCCCGCTCAGCGCCGTGATGAGCGCCCAGATGCAGCCCACGAAGCTCACGAGTGCGACGAAAAGCCCGAAGCCCATGATCATCTGCAGGGGCTTGACGGAGAGACTGGTTATCCCGTCCACCGCGAGGGCTATCATCTTCTTGAGCGGGTAATGGCTCTCGCCGGCGATACGCTCCGCGCGGGAGTAGGTAACGCTCGTGCTCTTGAAGCCGACAAGCGGCACGAGCCCGCGCAGGAAGAGGTTGACCTCCTTAAAGTTTGCAAATTCCCTGAGCACGCGCGCGCTTATCAGGCGGTAGTCCGCGTGGTTATACACGACCTCCGCGCCCATCGCAGCGAGGAACTTGTAAAAGCCCTGCGCGGTGAAGCGCTTGAAGAACGTGTCCGTCTCGCGGGAGGCGCGCACGCCGTACACCACGTCGCAGCCGTCAAGATATGCGTCGATCATCTCGTCCATGGCGTTTATATCGTCCTGCCCGTCGCAGTCTATCGAGATGGTGACGTCGCAGACGTCCTTTGCCTCCATGAGCCCCGCGAGCACGGCGTTCTGGTGTCCTCTGTTGCGGCTCTGGCAGATGCCGATATAGTGCTCATCCTCCGCCGCAAGCTTTTTTATAATGCTCCATGTGCCGTCCCTGCTGCCGTCGTTGACGAAGAGTACGCGGCTGTCCTCGCTGACCTTGCCCTCGATGGCAAGGCTCTTGACCTTGTCGAGAAACATCGGCGCGGTTATCGGCAGCACTGCCTCCTCGTTGTAGCAGGGTATCACGATATAAAGTCTGGGTGTCATGGCGCTCTCCTTATATGTCATGTGTCAATTTGTATATAAAGCGGCATTATTATATTCTTCCCGACGCAAAAGGTCAAGACGTCCGTCACATTTGCGGATACAGCGGGAAGCGCTCGCACAGGGCGACAGTCTGCTCGCGCGTCATGTCCAGCGCGTCCTCGCCCTCGCGCAGGATGCGCCCTATCATCGCGCCGATCTCGTGCATTTCCGTCTCCCTCATGCCGCGCGTGGTGACGGCGGGCGTGCCGAAGCGCATGCCGGAGGTCTGCCGCACGGGCAGAGCGTCAAACGGGATGGCGTTTTTGTTGGCGGTGATGTTCGCGCGATCCAGAAGCTCCTGCACCTCCGCGCCTGTCCTGCCGCGGCTCATGACATCGACATTGACGAGATGGTTGTCCGTTCCGCCCGAGACGAGGCGCAGCCCCTGCGCCCTGAACTCCTCTGCGAGCGCGGCGGCGTTGACGACGACCTGGTGCTGGTACGCCCTGAACTCCGGCGTGAGCGCCTCGCCGAAGCACACCGCCTTCGCCGCGATAATGTGCATCAGCGGTCCTCCCTGCGTGCCGGGGAACACGGCGCTGTCGATCTTCTTTTTCAGCTCGTCCGTGCATAGAATGAGAGCGCCGCGCGGACCGCGCAGGGTCTTGTGCGTGGTGGTGGTGACAACATCGGCATACGGCACGGGGCTGGGGTGCTCGCCCGCAGCGACAAGCCCCGCGATGTGCGCCATATCCACCATGAGGTACGCGCCCACCGCGTCCGCGATCTCGCGCATTTTGGCAAAGTCGATGACGCGGGAGTACGCGCTCGCCCCGGCGATGATGAGCTTGGGGCGGCACTCCTCCGCTTTCTGCATGACGGCGTCGTAGCTTATCCGTTCGCTCTCGCGCTCAACGCCGTAGAAGCAGGCATTGAAGTATTTGCCGGAGATGGACGCCTTTGACCCGTGGGTCAGATGCCCCCCGTGGCTGAGATCCATGCCGAGTATGGTGTCGCCCGGCTTCAAAAGCGCGAGGTACACCGCCATGTTCGCCTGCGAGCCGGAGTGCGGCTGCACATTGGCGTGCTCCGCATGGAAAAGGCGCATCGCGCGCTCGATCGCCAGCTCCTCTATCTCGTCCACGTACTGACAGCCGCCGTAATAGCGCGCGTGGGGGTAGCCCTCGGCGTATTTGTTGGTCAGATGACTGCCCATCGCCTGCATGACAGCGGGGCTGACAAAATTCTCGGAGGCGATAAGCTCGATATGATCCCGCTGGCGTGCAAGCTCGCGCATCATGGAGTCGTAGACCTCTCTGTCCTGCTGCTTTATAATGTCATAGCTCATTTTTCTGCCTCCGTTTTAATTCTGTTCTTATATTTATCATGTATATTATTTATATCATAATATATTATAACCCAGCTCAATCCCCTTGGCAAGTGGTTCGATTCGTGATAAAATGTGATAAAAATATTGCGGCAAGCTAAAAGGAGATGTGTGGACGGCAATGAAAAAAATCCGGAACATTCTGCGCAAGGTGCTCATCGGCATAGGCGCGGCGCTTTTATTCATCTTCGTGTGGGTCGTGGCGAACGAGTACGTGCCCATGGCGATAGAGGATCTGCCCATAGAAGCGGACGGCGACACCGCGTATATCCGCCCCGAGCAGGAGCTGAGCGTGCTGACGTGGAACATCGGCTACTGCGGGCTGGGCGAGGGCTCGGATTTCTTTATGGACGGCGGCAAAAACGTCAGATCCGCAGATCAGGACACCGTGCTGAAATATATGTTCGGCGTGAAGGAGTTTTTGCGCGATGAGGACCCCGACCTCATCATGCTGCAGGAGGTTGACACCAACTCCGCGCGTACATACAGCATAAACGAGACGAAATACCTCACCGTCGGGGAGAGCGTCCACGCGCTCAACTACTCCTGCGTGTTCGTGCCGTTCCCCATCCCGCCGATAGGGCAGGTCAACAGCGGGCTTTTCACCACGACGGAGCTGTACATCAGCAGCGCCGAGCGCATAGCCCTCCCCTGCCCGTTCTCGTGGCCGGTGAGCGCGGCGAACCTCAAGCGCTGCCTGCTGGCGTCGTATATGCCGATAAAGGGCACAAATAAGCAGCTCGTGCTCGTGAATTTGCATCTTGAGGCGTATGACGACGGCGAGGGCAAAATCGCCCAGACAAAGCAGCTTCGTGAGTTTATCGAGCTTGAGTACCGCAAGGGCAACTACGTCATCGCCGGCGGCGACTTCAACCAGATCTTCCCCGGCGGGCTGGACAAATACCCCAATAACCACGACGAGCTCTGGTCGCCCGGCATTCTCGACGAGAAGGTGCTTCCCGGCGAGGGCTGGCAGTTTGCCTATGACCTCAAAACGCCCTCCTGCCGTCTGCTCAATCAGCCCTACGATCCTGACGACGACGAGAACACCCAGTATTACGTGATCGATGGGTTCATCCTCTCCCCGAATGTGGAGCTGAAAAACGTCAGGTGCGTTGACCTCGGCTTTGAAAGCTCCGACCATAACCCCGTTCTGATAAACGTGGCGCTGAAGTGAACGGAAATGCATAATCCCCCGACGCGGTTGCCGATGATAACCGCGTCGGGGGAATTTCTTTTTGTTATGCGGCGTGCGGATATGCCGTTATCCTTTCACCGCGCCGGCGGTCATGCCCTCGACAAAGTATTTCTGCACGAGCGCGAAGAGGATGACAACGGGGATGGTCGTTATCGTGCCGAGCGCCATGATGATGCCCCAGTCGATGTGGGTGGAGCTTATGTAATTGGCAAGCCCGACGGTGAGCGTTTTCATCGACTCCTTGTTCGTCAGAACGCTCGAGAGCAAAAACTCGTTCCATGACATGATGAACGCCATTATGCCGGTGCTCAGCACGCCTGAGACGCACAGGGGAAAGTCTATCCTCGCAAATACCTGCCACTCGTTCGCCCCGTCCATGAGCGCCGCCTCGTCTATCTCGCGCGGCAGCTTCTTGAAGAACGAGACCATCAGCCACACGGAAAACGGCAGCGTCACGGTTAGGTGTCCGATGATAACGCCCAGATGACTGCCGGAGAAGCCGAGGGTGTTCATGATGCGGTACATCGGCAGCATCAGCATGATGGGCGGCACGCAGTACGCCGCGAGCACGCTGACAAGGATGATCTTGCGTCCGGCGAATTTAAAGCGCGTAAGGCTGTACGCGGTGAGCGTGCCGACGATCATGTCGATGACCATGACGACGCTGGCGATATATAAGCTATTGACAAAATAGTGGATGACATTTTCATTCCGGAACGCCTGAATGTACCATTCAAGCGACCAGTTCACGGGCATTATCTTCGGCGGGATCGTGAACAGCTCCACGCCGGGCTTGAACGAGCTGAGCGCCATCCACGCCAGAGGGAAACCCACGAGTATCACGAGGAAAACGACGAGAACGGCAACGATAATGCCGGTGATAAGCTTTGTTTTCTTTACGCTTTTGTACATTTCATCACCCGTCCTTTCCTCAGTCCTCAAGTACGCCGGACTTGAACACGTAGAATATGATGCACACGAACATCAGCACGCCCAGCACCATCGAGATCGCCGCCGCGTAGCCCACCTGATATGAGCCGAACGACGCCTGATAGATAAGTATCGGCAGATGCGTTGTCGAGCCTGCCGGTCCGCCGCCCGTGACCATGTAGATAAGGTCGTAGTACGTCGCCGTCCATATCGTTCTCAAAACGATGAGGACGATGGTGGTGTTTCTCAGCTGGGGAAGCGTGATGCGGGTGAATATCTGCAATCGCGTCGCCCCATCGACCATGGCGGCTTCGTACATCTGCCTGTCGATGCTCTTCAGCGCCGCCCAGTAGATGAGCATCGGAAACGGGTAGGAGCGCCACACATTGAGAATGACGACCACCCACATTGCCCAGCCCTGCATTGCCAGCAGCGACTGTCGCGGTTCGAGAAGCCCCGCCTGCTGCAGCCAGTAGCTGACGATGCCGTAGTCGCTGTTCATTATCCATTTTGACACGAGCGCGAGGGTAACGGCGGGAACGACATAGGGGATGAGCAGAAAGCTCCTCAGCGCGGTAGAGCCCTTCATCGGGCGCGAGATAAGAAGAGCGATGCCGAGACCGAGCACTATCTGCCCCAGCACCGACCAGAACGTCCATACGCAGGTGTTCCAGAAATATTTTTTGAACAGCTTGTTGCCGAACATACGTATGTAGTTGTCCAGCCCCACAAAGCTGCTTTCCTTTTTGATAAGGGAGGTGTTCGTGAAGCTCAGCCAGATGTTGTACACGACCGGGTACAGCACGAACGTCAGAAGAAAGATGACTGCGGGAATGGCAAACGCAAAGCCAATCAGTCTGTGCCTCTTCTCATAGCTGTCGAGCAATCTTCGTTTTGTCGCGGAATTTGCACTGCCCATCTCGTCTCTCTCCTCTTTAGCATAGATTTTGAGCCAGTATCGCCCGCCTTGCGGCGGGCGATACCGCTCATGCCTGCCGGCTGCGCGGCGCACAGCCGTGGGTGAACTGATTATATCACATCACATCGTCGCTGCAAAGGCAGAGAGATCGTCATTGATGAGCTCGTATGCCTCCTCGGAGGTGTAAGTGCCGTTGCAGGCGCCCTGGAGAGCCTCGCCGAAGATGGTGGTGGACTCGATGTAAGCGGACATTGCGCTCAGACCGTGCTCCATGCCGTACCAGTACCAGGTGCTGTTCTCGAACTGATCGAAGATGTAGTCAACCTCAGTCTGGAACGCGGCGACCTTCTCGCTGGACTTATAGATGTCGAACGCGGGCTTGTAGGACGGGAAAGCGAACATCGGGCGGCTGAGGGCACGCTCTGCGGCGCGCTCGGGGGTGTAGAGCGCGGTGAGGAAGTCGCTGACGAGCGCGGAGCGCGTCGCGTCGTCCTGCTTGCTGGCGACGAAGCAGTAGCCAGAGCCGAACGAGGCGACCTTGTTGCCGTCAACGCCGGGGAAGTCGAAGCAGCCGAGCTTATCGACCATTTCGGGGTTGTTGCCCTGCGCGTTGCCGATGACAGCGCCCATGTCAAGCGTCATGGCGACAGTGCCGGTGACGGCAAGCGCGTTGCGGTAATCGCCCCACGACCAGGTGAGAGCGCCTGCGGGAGAGGCGGTCTTGTAGAGGTCAACAAGATAGTCGATGACCTTTATCGCGTCGTCCTTCTCCTTGTCGAAGCAGTACTCACCCGTGGCGGGATCCATGAAGAACACGCCCGCAGAGCACATCATTTCGTAAAGGGTCTGCGCGGCGACCTGCACGCCGTCAAGGGGAACGGGGAAGCCGGAGCACTCGGCGGTGTTCAGCTCGGTTGCAACGGTCTTGAACTCCTCCCAGGTGGTGGGGAGCTCAAGCCCCTTCTGCTCGAAGAGATCCTTGCGGTACCACACGCTGGTGTGCATCGCCCAGTCGGGCAGACCGTAGACATTGCCGTCCGCGCCGGTGAGGACGGTCAGGTAAGCGTCGGAGAAGTCGTCGCGCCCGATGCCGTCGATGATGGCGTCAAGGGGCATGATGCTGTCGGCAGCGTAGAGATACGCCGTGCCGCCGAAGTTGGTGTGCATGATGTCGGGAACGTCGCCGGAGGATGCGGCAGTGGCGAGCTTTTCATACATCTCGTTGAAGGCGACCTTCTCAACGGTCACTTCCACGCCCATCTCCTTTGCAAGCTCCGTGAACTGCTTGTTGAGGACTTCATACTGCGCGTCGGCAGTGAGGTTCGTCCAGATAACGAGCTTTTCGCCGGTGTAGTCGATCTCCGCCGGTGCGGCGTCCTCCGCCGCGCTCTCGGCTGCGGGAGCCGCCTCCTCCGCAGGCGCCGCTGCCGGAGCAGAGCCGCAAGCCGCGAGAGAGAGCATCGTGAGGATTGCGAGCAACAGTGCTAAGATTCTCTTTGCGTTCATTGGATTCTTCCTTTCATTTTGTTCGGGCATCGCTGTCCGGTTTTATTTTTCCCGGGACTCGGAGCACGTCCTCACCCGTGGAATACTTATTAAAGTATGCCGCCCTGCTCTATAAGCTTGGCTTGCAGCGCCTTGATATCGACGCTGCGCGCGGTCACTCCCTCCTTTATCGCAAGCGCCGCGCCCGTGCCGACCGCTTCGCCCATGACCATGCACTGCGGCATACAGCGGATGCAGTTTGCGACCTCAATCTCATACGAGGCGCAGCGTCCGGCGACGAGGAGGTTCTCCTTGCCCTTGACGACCATGCAGCTATACGGGATCGTCATGGATGTGCCCGGCTCAAGGTCATACACGACCATGGTTTCGCCCTCGGGGGTGTGGAAGCCGGCGGGCATCGCGCCGCGCCCTATGCTGTCGGGGAAATCCCTCGCGTCGAGGAAGTCTTGGAACTTGACCTCGTAGTCGCATATCACGCGGCGGCTCTCGCGGACGCCTAGCATGGAGGCGATGGCGGTGAGATAGGAGTTTTCAAAGCCGGGGATGTAGTTTTTCATCGCCCACGCCACGTCGTACAGGCACTTCTGGGAGAAGTTTTCCTGCTCCGTTCTCGTCTCGAGCCCGACGGTGCTGTTCGCCTCGAGCGCGCCGGAGCAGTTGATGGTAATCTCGCCGGGGTTGGGGGTGGAGGTGAATATGCCGAGCCAGTGGCGCAGATACTCCTTGTCTGCGGGCAGCTCAACATTTTTCAGCTCGTCCTTCAGCCCGAAGTGCATAACGCCGGGGAAGCTGGTGAAATCATGCCACGCGGGCGGCATCATGGTGTCCTCGACGGGCGGGTTGTCCTCGTAATACTTCACGACGCGATCCATGTCTATGCCCGCCATCTTGCCGATGAGGGTCATGGGCTGGATGTCCTTATCGTCGCGTATCTCGTATGTCGCGCCCGCCTTGGCGCACACGGCGGCGTCGCCGGTGCAGTCGATGACTATCTTGCCGCGCACCTCGACGATCTGCATCTCGGACACGACGACGAGCCCCGTCACGGTGTCGCCGTCCTGCAAAACGTCGATGATCTGGGTGTTGAGCCAGGTGGTGAGGTTCGGCTCCTTCGCCGCCAGCTCGTCCAGCACGACCTTGGCGACCTCGGTGTCGTACAGATAGCACACATCCTTGTCCGGATCCCTATCGACGATCGCGCCCATGTCCTTGAGTATGTTGCGCAGATCCCATGTCATGCCGCCGACGCAGCGCTTGAGCTTATCGCTGAAGCCGACCCACGCGCCCTGCATACCGGAGGTGAACTGTCCGCCGAGGCAGCGGTTCTTTTCAACTATGAGGGTCTTTGCGCCGTTTTTTGCCGCCGCAAGCCCCGCAATGCAGCCGGCTGTACCGCCGCCTGCAACTATTACGTCAAATTCTCTTTCGTTCATTGGTCTCTCCTTCCGTCCGACACTTCCTTTCCGCACCGCCTCGGGCTTTCCGCCCGAAGCGGCTTGGAAAAAGGATGTATGAAAAAGAATAGCTTCTCTCCTGTCTTATGCGAGGTAGCCGTAGTGCTTGAGCACGTTCTTGAGGCGGACGACGTCCTCCTCGGGCAGCTCAGAGATGACGGGCTTGCGGCAGTAGCCGGCGTCAACGCCGCGCAGCTTCAGCCCCTCCTTGATAATCTGCAGCCACAGCACGTCGCCGTTGGAGTCCGCCTCGGTGAACAGCGGCAGATACGGCCATACCAGCTCCTCCTGAGCCTTCATCGCCTCGGCGGTCTTCTTGTCCTGCGCAAGGTGGTAAACGGTGGAGTTCTCCTTCGGGAAGAGGTTGCCCGTGCCGACGACCCAGCCGTCGGACCAGCAGGACATCGTCTCGACCGCGCACACGTCGTAGCCGTAGAAGATGTTGAAGTTCTCATCTGTCAGACGGCGGAGATTCTGCTGTCTGAACACGTCCGCCTGGCGCTCCTTGATAGCGTCGATGCAGCCCTCGTTGTAGAGCTTTGCGATGAAGCGGTCGTCAAGCAGCACGGTGGAGTAGTACGGGTTGTGGTACATCATGACGGGGATGCTTATCGCGTTGTGGATGGTCTTATAGTGCTCATAAAGCTCCTGCTTATTCGGTCCCATGTACCACGGCGTGACCGCCATGATGCCGTCCGCGCCGTCGGCTTCCGCCGCCCTGGACATCTCGACGACGTCCTTCGTGCGGTACGCGCCGGTGGACGCGACGACCTTTATGCCGTTGGCATGACCCGCCTCGATGTACGCCTTGTTGACAGCGATCTGCTCGTCCTTCTCAAGCGCTATCATCTCGCCGGTAGAACCGGAGGGGATGATGCCCGTTACGCCGTTATCCGCTAAGAACTTCGTGACCTCCTTGATCGCGCTGAAATTGATGCTCTCGTCCTTGTTGAACGGGGTGATCACAGGGATATAAATGCCTTCCAGTCTCTGCCTTGCCATAATAAATAGCTCCTTAAATTTTCATTTTCGGAATATCCATTCCGAAAATTATACTACTCCCTTTTCCCGTGTTCGTCAATGGCTATTTGTGCCGAGCGCTCACTTTTGTATGAGTACACATAAATCGCGGCTGCGTTTTGTGCAACATTGCGGCTTCTTCTTTTGCCGCTAGAATAAGCGCATGACGCTCTGTTGACAAAACCGTACATCCGTCGTAATATTGAAAGAAATATTGGTTCTGGAGTTGAGATGATGGAGACCGGTAAAAGCCAAAAGGTCGAAACCATAAAAATGCTGGAGAGCGCGATGGGCGTGCTCGACCTGCTGCGCACGGGCAAGACCCCCATGGGCGTGAACGCCATTGCAAAGCAGTGCTCGCTCAATCCCTCCACGACGTTCCGCATCCTCAAGACGCTGGAGATGACGGGCTGGGTCTACCAGATGGAGGATGACCGCTATATCACGGGGCAGAAGCTGAGCTTCGTGACGGAGCGCAATAATTTCTACCTCGCGCTGAGCGATGCGGCGAAGTGCGTGATGGAGGAGTGCACCGCGCGTCACGGGCTTGCCATGAACCTCATCGTCCGCAACGGGTCGGACTGCGTCGTTTTGCAGCAGTCGCTCACGAAGAGCATCATCAACTACGTTCCCCCGCTCCACTCCGTGCTCCCCTACTACGCCTGCGGCGGCGGGAAGATCCTCTTGTGCGAGCTGCCCGACGCGCTCATCGAGCAGATAATAACCACCCACCGCATGGAGGCGCTCACGCCGTTCACTATCACCGACCCCGCCGCCTACCGCGCCGAGCTGAAAAAGACCGCCGAAAACGGCTACGCGATAGATTTTCAGGAGTCGTCCATCAACGGAAGCTGCATCGCCGTGCCCGTGCGCGACAGGGAGGGTACGATCGTCGCGTCGCTGTCGTTCAGCGGGCTTATCGGCGTGTCGGAGCCGGCGAAGCTTTTGAAATACCTGCCCGCGCTGCGCGAGGCGTCGGAAAAGATCACGGCAAGTCTCTTTGACTGCTGGGGCATATGAATATATGACGGGGTGCATAATATGGTCGAATACATTTCATTCAGCATAGTTGCGCTGCTCGCGGGGCTGGCGCAGGGCGTGTGCGGCTTCGGCGCGGGCATACTGATGATGATGGTGCTGCCGCTTTTTCTCTCCATCAGCCGCGCCGCCGCCGTCTCCGGCATCGTCAGCCTCGCGCTCACGATGCTGATGGTGCTCCGCTACCGCAAGCACATCTCCATCAAAAAGGTCATCGTGCCGCTTATCGTGTACGCGCTGTGCTCCGCGCTGGCGATACGCTTTTCCTCCCGCGTGGATCAGCAGCTTTTGAAGCGTATATTCGGCGGTTTTCTCATCGTGCTGACGGCGTACCACTTTCTTCTCGCCAAAAAGCAGCCCAAGGCGTGGAGCTTGCCTTTGTGCGTCGCGGCGTGGGCGTTTTCCGGCGCGTGCAGCGGGCTATTCTCCATCGGCGGTCCGCTGATGGTGCTCTACTACCTCGCGCACACCGACAGCAAGGAGGAGTTTCTCGGCACAACGGAGACTCTGTTTTTCGTCAACCTCAGCATGAGCGCGTATCTGCGCGTAAGGGGCGGGATACTGACCGCCGATCTTCTGCCGCTCGTCGGGCTGGGCATAGCGTGCATGATGGCAGGGCTGTACACCGCCAACCGCATTATCGACCGCATCGACGGCGCACGGCTGAAAAACACCGTCTACATAGGCGTCGGCATCAGCGGCATAATAAACCTCTTCGCAGGGTAAGCGCATACAAAAAACGGCGAGTGATCTGTCCGGTCACTCGCCGTTTTTGCGCCCTTGCGCGTTATTCCGCGTTAAAATCATATGTCCTGTACTGTATCGCCTCGGCGATATGCTCGCTCTCTATCCGCTCGCTTTCCGCAAGGTCGGCGATGGTGCGCGCGACGCGGAGGATGCGGTCATAGCTGCGCGCGGAGAGATCCATGCTCTCAAACGCGGCGCGCATCAGCTCCTCCCCCTCCGCGCTCACGGCGCAGACCTCGCGCAGCGCCCCGCTGTCGATGCGGGCGTTGCACATGGCGCCGTCGTCGGCGTAGCGCCTGCGCTGTACGCGCCGCGCCGCGTCAACGCGCTTTTTTATCTCGGCGGAGCTCTCCGCCGGCGCTTTTCTCTTCAGCTCCTCATAGTCCAGCGCCGGCACCTCCACGATGAGGTCTATCCTGTCCAGCAGCGGTCCGGATATGCGCGAATGGTAACGGCGCACATCGTTCGCCGAGCAGCGGCAGCGCCCCGACGGGTGCCCGTACCACCCGCACTTGCACGGGTTCATCGCGCACACCAGCATAAACCGGCTCGGAAACGTCAGCGATCCCGCGACGCGCGACACCGTCACCACCCCGTCCTCCAGCGGCTGGCGCAGAACCTCCAGCGCGTCGCGCCGGAACTCCGGCAGCTCGTCGAGAAACAAAACGCCGTTGTGCGCAAGGCTGATCTCCCCCGGGCGCGGCGTCGTGCCTCCGCCGGACAGCCCCGCGGCGGACACCGTGTGGTGCGGCGCACGGAACGGGCGGCGGCAGACTATCGGCTGCTCGCCGCCGGTAAGTCCGGCAACGGAGTGTATCTCCGTCGTCTCTATCATCTCCTCGCGGCTCATATCCGGCAGTATGCCGGGCAGGCGCTTTGCCATCATGGACTTGCCCGCGCCGGGAGGCCCGACGATGAGGATGTTGTGCCCGCCCGCCGCCGCGATCTCAAACGCGCGCTTGACGTTCTCCTGCCCCTTGACGTCGGCGAAATCCGGCATCGGCAGGCGTGCGGCGCACAGATCCGGACAGGCGGCGCGCTCAAGGGGCGTTTCCCCCGAAAGATGCGCGGCAAGCTGGGCGACGTTTTTCACCGGATATACCGACAGCCCGTCGGCAAACGCCGCCTCGCGCGCGTTCTCCGCCGGAACGAAGAAATGCTCCACCCCCGCGCGCTCCGCCGCCAGCGCCATCGGCAGCGCCCCCGCGACCGGGCGCAGCTCCCCCGTGAGCGACAGCTCCCCGATAAAGGCGCACTTATCCCCGGGGGCTTTTATATCCCCTGCGGCGGAGAGTATGCCCACGAGCATCGGCAGATCGTACACCGTGCCCGCCTTTTTCTTGTCCGCCGGAGCGAGATTGACGGTCAGGCGGCTGACGGGGAACTTGAAGCCGCTGTTTTTTATCGCGGCGCGCACGCGCTCGCGCGCCTCCTTCACCGCCGCGTCGGGCAGACCCACGATGTCGAACGCCGGCAGCCCGCCGGAGATGTACACCTCCACCGCCACCTCGTACCCACCCACGCCGGTCACGCCCATGCTCTTTGTTGAGGAAAACATTGCCATACATCCTTTGTGAAAAAACCGCCAGCTATGAAGATATGCGCCGACGGTTTTTGCGTTTCGATTATTCTTCCATCTCGCCCACGAGCGCGATGTGCAGCTCGTCAAGCTGCTTCTGCTCGACGGCGGAGGGCGCGCCCATCATCACGTCCATGGCGTTCTTGTTCATGGGGAAGGGGATGATCTCGCGGATGCTGTCCTCGCCCGCGAGGAGCATGACCATGCGGTCAACGCCTGGGGCGATCCCTGCATGGGGCGGCGCGCCGTAGCAGAACGCATTGTACATCGCGGGGAACTTGCGCTTTACGTCCTCCTCGCCGAGACGCACCATCTCGAACGCCTTTATCATGATCTCCGGATCGTGGTTACGCACCGCGCCGGAGCTGAGCTCCACGCCGTTGCAGACAAGGTCGTACTGGTCGGCGGTTATGGTGAGCGGGTCTATCTCGCCGCGCTCGGCGCGCAGCAGCACGTCCAGCCCGCCTGCGGGCATGGAGAACGGGTTGTGGCAGAACTCCAGCTCGCCGGACTCCTCCCCTATCTCGTACATGGGGAAATCCACAATCCAGCAGAACTCGTAGCGCTCCCTGTCCATATGGTTGGGGCACGCCGCGCCCAGCATCTTCAGCATGACGCCCGCAGTCTTCTGCGCAAGCTCCTTCTTGCCTGCGGCGACGCCCACGAGGGTGTTCGGCTTGAGATCGAGCGCCGCGGTCAGCTCGTCGCGGCGATCGGCGATAAACTTCGCCACGCCGCCGGTAAGCTCGCCGTGCTCGTCCACCCTGAACCAGTAGGGCTTCGCGCCCGCCTGCACCTCCACATCGGTGCAGAGCTTGTCGATGTGCTTTCTCGTCAGCTCGCAGTCGGACACGGCGATCGCCTTCACGACCGCGCCGTCGGCATTGAACGGGGCGAACTCCGTGCCGCGGGTGAGCGCGGTGACGTCCTTGACGTGCAGGTCTATGCGTAGATCCGGCTTATCCGTGCCGTAGCGCTCCATAGACTCCACATAGCCGATACGCCTGAACGGCGCGTCGGACGCGACGTTATAAGTGCCGAATTTGGCAAAGATCGGGGGCAGCACGTCCTCCAGCACGGCAAAAACGTCATCCTGCGTGGCGAACGCCATCTCCATATCAAGCTGATAGAACTCGCCCGGGGAGCGGTCGCCGCGCGCGTCCTCGTCGCGGAAGCACGGCGCTATCTGGAAGTACCGGTCAAAGCCGGAGGTCATGAGAAGCTGCTTGAACTGCTGCGGCGCTTGTGGCAGGGCGTAGAACTTGCCCGGGTGCTTTCTCGCCGGAACAAGATAGTCGCGCGCGCCCTCCGGGGAGGAGGCGGTGAGGATGGGCGTGGTTATCTCAAGAAAGCCGTGCGCCGTCATCGCCTGACGCAGAGCGGAGATAACGTTGCAGCGGAGAATGATGTTCTTTTTGACGGCGGGGTTTCTCAAATCGAGATAGCGGTACTTCAGTCTCGCGCTCTCGTCCGCCTCGCGGCTGCGGTTTATCTCAAACGGCAGCTCGTTATAGCGGCATTTGCCGAGTATTTCTATCTTCTCCGGCACGACCTCTATCTCTCCGGTGTCCTGCTTGGGGTTTTTGCTCGCTCGCTCGCGCACGACGCCCTCGACGGAAATGGTGGACTCCTTATTGACGGACTTGATGATTTTCATCATGTCCTCTGTCTCCACGACCACCTGCGTCGTGCCGTAAAAGTCGCGCAGGACGACGAAGGCAAAGTTGCTGCCGACCTCGCGGACGTTCTCCATCCAGCCGACGAGCTTGACCCTTTCGCCTGCATTGCCGAGTCTGAGCTCATTGCAGGTATGTGTACGGGACTGAAACATAAATCTCCCTCTCTTCTATCTCAAAAATTTAGAATAGACCTATTCACGGATGAGCGGGTACGCCGCGCGCTCGCCGAGCTCGGCGATGATCTCCGCCGCCGCGTCCGCCGCGGCGAGCTTGCGCTGCTCGCCGGTGTGCATATCCTTTACCGAGAGCACGCCCTCTCTGATCTCGTCCTCGCCGACGAACACGACATACGGCGCGCCGAGCCTGTCGGCATAGCTCATCCTCGCCTTGAACTTTTTCTTCTCGCTGTAAAGCTGTGTGCGTATGCCTGCGCGGCGAAGCTCCGCCGCGGCGGAAATGGCAAAGCCCAGATCCTCCGTCATCGGCAGCACCAGCACGTCGCACGGCGCGCTCACCGTCTCGTCGGACAAGAGCCCCTGCTCGCCCAGCACGTAAAAGAGCCTCGTCAGCCCTATCGAAATGCCGACGCCGGGCAGCTCGCGGTCGGTATAGAACTCGGCAAGGCTGTCATACCGCCCGCCGGAGCAGATCGAGCCTATCTCAGGGTGGTCGGTCATCTCCGTTTCGTACACCGTGCCGGTGTAGTAGTCCAGCCCGCGCGCGATCGTCAGGTCAACGGCGAAATTCTCCTCCGGCACGCCGAACTGCGCGAGATAGCGCGTCACGGTCAAAAGCTCGTCCAGCCCCTGATCGAACGTCGCGTCCATGCCGCGGTAGCGCTCCAGCGCCGCAATGACCTCGGCGTTCGTGCCCTTTATCGCCATGAAGTCGAGCACGTTCTCCGCCTTGCACGGCAGCATCCTCACCTCGTCGATGAGAAGCCGGCGCACCTTCTCCGCGCCTATCTTGTCGAGCTTATCCACGGCGCGCATAATGTCGCCCGCGCGCTCGCTCATGCCGTTCATGGCGTAAAAGCCGTTGAGGAGCTTGCGGTTGTTGACACGGATTCTGAACCTTTTCAGCCCGAGCGCGGTGAACGTGTCGTAGATGATGGCGGGAATCTCCGCCTCGTTTATCATGTCCAGCTTCCCGTCGCCGATGATGTCGATGTCCGCCTGATAAAACTCGCGGAAGCGCCCGCGCTGCGCGCGCTCCCCTCGGTATACCTTGCCTATCTGGTAGCGCCGGAAGGGAAAGCACAGCTCCGCATAGTGCGCCGCGACGTATTTTGCCAGCGGCACGGTCAAATCGAAGCGCAGCGCAAGGTCGCTCTCGCCCTTTTGGAAGCGGTATATCTGCTTTTCGGTCTCCCCGCCGCCCTTGGCGAGCAGCACCTCCGCCGCCTCGATGAGCGGCGTGTCGAGCGGGGCGAAGCCGTAGGAGGCATAGCAGCGGCGCAGCACGTCCTTCATGCGCTCCAGCTTCATCTGCTCCGCGGGCAACAGCTCCATAAAGCCGGAGAGCGTGCGCGGTGTAACCTTTGCCATATCAGTAAGTCCTTTCGGTTTCTTCGGTCAAAAAAAGTGCGCACAGCCCCCTTGGTGTTCGGGGGCTGGAAAAATATGCGCCGTTTCTTCAGCGCTTCTGGGGGTTGACGATGTTGCGCCAGTCGAGGTCGCCGCGCCTGAGCCCCTGCACGAGCACCTCCGCCGTGGCGGCGTTAGTGGCAAAGGGGATCTGATACTGGTCGCACAGGCGCTCTATCTTGTTGATGTCGTCAAAGCCCTTGGGATTCGCCGGATCGCAGAAGAAGAGGACAAGGTCGATCTCGTTGAACGAGATGCGCGCGCCTATCTGCTGCGCGCCGCCCTGATCGGCATGGAGGTAGAGCGTAATGGGCAGCCCCGTCGCCTCGGACACGAGCTTGCCCGTGACGTGCGTGGCGCAGAGCGAATGTTCGGCAAGAATGCCGCAGTACGCGATGCAGAACTGGACCATCAGCTCCTTCTTTCTGTCATGTGCCATCAATGCAATGTTCATACTCTTCTCTGTCTCCTGATTTTCATAGAGATAATAATTATACCTTTTCCTTTTGATTTATTATAAACACACTTTATGCAAACTGCAACCTCTTTTTGCGCAGATTTTGCATCAATTCACTTCAGCAGCGCCATTTCCTCCTCGGAGGAATCGCTGTACCCGCGGATGACATAGTAGGCGTCGAGGATATTTTTTGCAATGAACGCCGTGTTCGCACCCGAGCCGCCGCGCTCCACGACGACGGCGACGGCGATCTCCGGATCGTCGGCGGGGGCGTAGCAGATGAACATACCGTCGTTGGTGATGCCCTCGCCCTTCTGGGCTGTACCGGTCTTGCCGTTGACGCCGTACTGCCCGCTCGCGCCCGTGCGCGTGAATCTGCACTTTGCGAACAGCTCGTAAAGCTGCTGGTTGCCGGGGTCGTTGACCACGAGGTGCATCCCCTCTTTTATCGCCGCCCAGTTATATTCCGCAGACTCCACATGGCTGAGCACCTCCGGCTCGCGCTCGTACACCTTCTCGCCGTAGTCATAGCTGCGCACGGTCTTGAGGATGGAGGCGGAGTGCCTGTCGCCGAAGTTGGCGAGCGTCGCGACGTACTCCGCCATCTGCAGGGGGGAGAATATGCTGTCGGACTGACCGATGGCTGCCTGAAGCGTGTCGCCTATGCGCCACTCCGAGCCGGCATAGTCATAGTGGTTCTCGCGGTTGGACATATTGCCCTTAGTCTCCACAAGCTCTATCCCCGTAGAGACGCCGAGACTGAAGGCGTGCGCCGTCTCGCCGAGATAGTCAACGCCCAGCTCGTTTCCTATCGTGTAGAAGAAATAGTTGCACGAGTCGCGCAGTGCGGTGGAGACGTTCTCCTCCGGATGGGTGAGATGCTCGTTCTTGTTCGCGTTCCAGATCCAGCACTCAGGCGAGTAGCCCTCGGCGGAGTACTTGGTGAAAACGCCCTGACACTTGACCTTGTCCTCGGTGTTTATAACGCCCTTGTTCAAAGCCGCGATCGCCGTGACGGGCTTGAACGTCGAGCCGGGGGCGTAAGCGCCCATGAGCGCGCGGTTGAACAGCGGCGCATTCGGCGTTGCCAGAAGCTCCTGATAGTTTTCGATGATGCTCGACACGTCGTAGGTCGGCCAGCTCGCAATGGCGAGCGGCTCGCCCGTGTCCACCGAGACGACGACCGCCGCCGCGCCGGTTATCTCGTCCTTTATGTCGGGGTTGTAGTCGCCGCGCGCGAGACCCTCCGCGCGCTCCTGCGCGCGGGTCTTGATGAGCGCGTTGACGCCGGCGTTTAGTATGCGCTCGGTCTGCTCCTGCAAGATCGCGTCAATGGTGAGATAGATATGGTTGCCGGGGACGGGCTCCTCCACGTACACCGTGCTCAGCACCGTGCCGGAGGCGTTCTTCGTCTCCTGCACCGTGCCGTCCTTGCCGTGCAGGTACGTCTCAAAGGCGTACTCGACGCCGTCCTTGCCGACGTAGGCGTCCGTGGAGTATTTGAGCAGGGAGTATTTTTCATACTCCTCCTGCGTCATAAGCCCGACGTAGCCGAGGATGTGCGCGGCGTAGTCCGTGCCGTATTCGCGCTTATACGCGCGGTTGACGTTTATACCGGCGAGCTTGTTCTCCATGATGGAGGTTATGAGCCTCATGCCCGCGTTCTCGACAAAGATATAGTCCGCCGTGTTGATGGCGTAGCGGACGTTGATGGAGTATCGCACGCCGGCGATGATGCGCATATCCTGCGCGGAGTAGCTGTTGTCTATTTCATAGCGTGTGCGCATATAGCTCATCAGCTCCACCGCCGTGGGGTTCTCCGGGTCAACGGCGAGCTCCTTGAGGTCGTCCGCCTTGTCCTTGATATACGCCTTGAGCATGGTGCGCTGGATCTCGGTCATGTTCTCGTCGTACTCGAACGGCGGGTCGCGCGTGATGGGCAGGTCGTCCGTATACTTGTCGCCGTAGCCCTCCACCATGTTCACAAGCCCCAAGATAGTCTCGTTCGGGTTCTCGTTTGCGAAGAGCTTCGTCGTGTCTATCGTGAGGTTATAGACCTCGGTGTTGCTCACGAGCACGCGCCCGTAGCGGTCGAGGATGTTGCCACGGGCGGCGGTGATGGGGCGCTCCTCCGTGGTTATCTCGTTGCTCTGGTTATAGTATTTTTCGCCCTCTATTATCTGGAGCTGATAAAGCTCGTAAGCGTAGACGGACAGCAGTACCAGCATTATCACTATCAGCGCTGCGATCCTGCCGTCTCTGACAAGTCTGTGATGCATAAGTTTTGTCCTTTCTCAAGGGAAGTGCGTTTACTCTATCCACTCCGCCGGCGGGAAATACGCCAGCACGGCGGGCGGCAGCGACCACAGCGTCTGCAAGAGCACCGTCACTATCATCGAGCCCGACCACACGTCCATGGCGGCGGTCTTGAGCATCTGCACCGCGCCCGTGACGAGCAGCGCCGCCAGCGACGCGCCCATGAACGCGAAGAAGCGCCGGTTGATGAAAAACTGCGACACGAAGCCCGCCGCAAAGCTCAGCGCGGGGAAGAGCACCGTGAAGGTGACGGTGTTCTCGATAAACGCCATGTCGGCGAAAATGCCCATGATGAGGCTGAACACCGCGCCGAACGTCGCGCCCTCGAACATCCCCACCGCCACCGCCACCGCCGGCAGCACCAGCGGGCACACGCCGAGCGGGCGAAGCTGTGTGAAGAGCATATTCTGCGCCACGAGCGAGAGGAACATATAAAGCGCGTACTTGAGCAGACGCTTTATGTTTTCGCCGGAAAATATCTCCTTGAGGTTGATGTTCACGGTTTATTCCACCACCTCATAGCTTTTTATGACAAAGACCTGCACAAGGGTGTCAAACCTGCACTCGGGCTTTATGATGCCGTACTCCACCTGTCCGCCCGCCTCTGTCTGGACGTTGGTGATCGTTCCTATCACAAGCCCCGCCGGAAACGCCCCGCCCGAGCCGGACGTGAGCACCTCGTCCCCGACGAATATCTGCGCGCCCTCGGCGAGGAACGTCAGCTTCGCTTCCTTCTTCTTCATCAGCGCAAATTCGCCCACGGACATTCCGGACGAGCCGGACTGTCCGACGTATGCGCCCACGGACATATCCACGTCAATAAGCGTGCTGACCGTCGCCCAGGTCTCGCCCAGCTCCGTCACCTGCCCCACGACGACGCCGTACTCCGTCACGACGGGGTCGTTGAGCTCAATGCCGCTGCTGCGCCCCTTGCTTATCGTGAACGAGCTTGACCAGTTCGACGATGACCACAGCACGACCTTGCACGACTCCATCTCATAGTCCGTGTGCTTCTCGCGCAGGTTCAAAAGCTGCCTTAGGCGGGTGTTCTCCTCGGAGGCGGCTATGCCGTCGCGCGCGGACTGCTGCGCGTCGGCAAGCTGCGAGCGGAGCGATTCATTCTCCGCCTGTAACGAATCGTATTTATAGAGATAGCCGTATATCGTGTCGAACCAGTTGACCGTGGAGCTGAGCACCTTTTTTATCGGCGCCTCCAGCACGCCCGTGGCGTTCTGCAAGAAGCTTATCTCCCCGCTGCGCGCGGCGGAGCTGAACGCGATTATCACGGCGACGGCAATGACGATAACGCCGATGCGTATTCCGTTTTTCTTCAAGTATTCTTTCAAAGAGCGACCACTCCCCTATTGACCTGCATCTCAGCGCAGAAGTTCCATGCCCGAGCGCTTGAGCATCGCGTCCAGCCTGCACAGCGGCAGACCCATCACGTTGAAAAAGTCCCCGTCGATGCCGCGCACGAACACCGCGCCGCGCCCCTGTGCGCCGTAAGCTCCCGCCTTGTCCATCGGCTCGCCCGTGGCGATGTAGGCGCGTATCTCCTCTGGGGTTATCCGCCGGAAGTGTACGAGCGTGCGCTCCGCCTCGACGTACATTCCGCCCCGCGCCATGACCGCAACGCCCGTATAGACCTCGTGCGTCGCGCCGGAGAGCGCCGAGAGCATTTCAAACGCCTCCTTCTCCGAGTGCGGCTTGCCGTATATCCTGCCGTCGAACCACACTATCGTGTCCGCCGCGACGACGGTATCCTCCGCCTCGGCGAGCGCGGCGACCTCCGCGCACTTCGCGCGGGCGAGCGCCGTCACGGTCTCCTCCGGTCCTGCGCCCTCGGGCGGGCGCTCCTCGCCTTTTGCGGGGATTATCTTAAGATCCTTTACCTCCAGCATTTCCATCAGCTCTCTGCGTCTGGGCGAGCCGGAAGCGAGTATAACAGCCATCAGTCAACACCTCTGTAATAAAGCCCTCTTGTCAAAACGTTGGGCTTATAGTCGGAAAGCCCCATGTGCCCCTTGGCGACCTCCACGCACTCGCGCGCGCTCTCTGTCGTGAACATCATCCTCAGCCCCCACAGCCCTGCGGAGTAGAGATCCTCCTTCTTGTCCGCGAGATAGAGCTTGTGCGCGTTGTAGATGACGTTACGGCAGCCGTATTCCTTCACCACCGGAAACACCGAGCCCATGCGATCCGCCATCTGCGCGGGGGTCTGGCAGGCGCAGCGCCCTGCGCTCTCTTTTATTATGCACTGCTCCGACACCATCAGCGGCAGCCGCCCGTAGATGATAAGCTCGGTATCGAGCGGCTTTGCCATGTCCTTTATCTGCGCGATGCGCAGCTCGAACGACGCCGTGGCGGAGAGAAAGCCCATCTCGTTGAGCATTTCGAGCGTGTAGGCGTTGAAGGCGTTCAGCCCGAAGTCGCCCCGAAGCTTCATTCCGGCGCGCCGCGCCATCACGACCTGACCGAGATTGCCCACGAGCGCCTCGTTCACGCCGTAATCGAAGAGCTTCTGGAGCGTGGCGTACACCTCCTTCATCTGCGTGTCGTTCACGATGCGCGGCAGCACCGCCACGGGGACGGAGCCCTTTTCCACGAACGGCAGCACAAGCTTCGGCTCCGCCGCCATTATCATCGCGGGCACGTATATGTACGCCGGACGCAGCTCCGCAAGCTCCCTTGTGAGCTGCTCCGCCGTGCGCACCTGGATGATGAGCTTGGGGTCAGCCACGGTGGGGACGTTTTTCGGCGGCGCGGGCAGCGCGAGACTGCGCCGCGTCGGCGGGGCGGCGCGCTGGGCGGAAAGCTCGGATATGAGCTTGCGCCGAAGCTCGTTTATCTCCGCCGCGGCGAGATACAGCCCCGGGTCGCTCTTCGCCCTGTTCTCCACGCAGTTATACGGCGTGCCGCCGGTCTTGAACATCTGCTCGACAAGATACCCGTCCGTCAGCCCCTGCCGCTTCGCCTTTTCCGGCACGGGGCCGTAGGTCACGGCTTTGTGCCCGTCGTCGTCAAAGGCGATAGCCTTTATCCGCTCGCCCTTTTCGGCAACGGTGTAAAAATGCACGGGCACGCGCCTAAGCTCGCCGTCGGCATACGCGCGGCGGGCGACGGCGAATATCTTCTCCGTGCCCTCCTCCGGCTCGCCGCGAACGCCGAACATATCCTCCCTGTCGCCGTTGAAGAAGCCCTGCGTGAACCCCTGCCGCGAGAAAGCCTTTGTCAGCATCGCCATCTCCTCCGGTGTGGGCTGGCGGTGCTCCCTAAGCGCCTTGGAGTATATCCCCGTGACTATCGCGGCGTACTCCGGACGCATCATGCGCCCTTCTATCATCACGCAGGCGACGCCCGCCTCCTCGATCTCGCCGAGCCTGTCCACAAGGCAGTTGTCCTTCAGCGACATCGGGTAATCGTCCATGCGCCCGCCGAGAGAGTACTGCATACGGCACGGCTGTGCGCACATCCCTCGGTTGCCGCTGCGCCGCCCGATGAGGCTGGACATATAGCACTGTCCGGAATGACAAAAGCACAGCGCGCCGTGGACGAAGATCTCCGTCTCTATGGGGGCGTTTTTCGAGATGTATCTTATCTGCTCGAGGCTGAGCTCTCGCGCGAGCACCGCGCGCGTCAGCCCCATCTCCGCCGCCGCCTGCACGCCGGCGAGGTTGTGGATGCTCATCTGCGTGCTCGCGTGGAGGGGGATGTCCGGCAGGGCGCGGCGTATCGCCGAGACAAGCCCCAGATCCTGAACGATCAGCCCGTCCGCGCCGCACGAGGACGCAAGACGCGCGGCGTCCACCGCCGCGCCCATCTCGCCGTCGTTGACGAGCGTGTTGAGCGTGACGTAGACCTTGCAGCCGCGCACGCGGCAGTAGGTCACCGCCTTTTCAAATTCCTCATTCGTGAAATTCTTCGCGCCGCGTCGGGCGTTGAAGTCGCCCAGTCCGAGATAGACCGCGTCCGCGCCGTTCTGCACGGCGGCAATGACGGCCTCCGGAGATCCGGCGGGAGAAAGAAGCTCCAGCATTGCACCATTTCCTTTATATTGCGGCAGCGCCGCACAATACGCCTGCGGCATTATGCGGCGCTGCACTGTGTTTCCCTTACTCGTCCGAGCATGGCTCGCGTAATCATACATCGTGCATTATAGCACATTTATTCCTATTGCGACAAGAAAAAAATAATGCTATAATTACCTGAGCGGTCACTTTTACATTTGAGCCATATTTTAAATCCATATTTTTCAGGAGACGGGTGTTCCCATGTCAGAGAGCGGATCGGGCAATTTCATACCGGCGCAGACGGCGGACAGGCTGATCGCCGCGCATGACGGCGACGTCGCGCTTTTGTACATATACCGTCTGCGCACCGGACAGCCCGACTGCGAGCGCGCCGCGCGCGATCTCTGCCGCACCCTGCGCGAGATAGAGGCGGCGGACGAAAAGCTGCGGCGGCTCGGTCTTGCCGACGCAGCGCCCGCGAGGGCGGAGGTCACGCCCGCCCCCGCGCGCATCCCGCCCGCTCCGGCGGACGAGCTGCCGGAATACCGCGCGGAGGATCTCATCCGCCGCAGCCGCGAGGACGGGGAGTTTGCCGCCGTCATCGCGGAGGCGGCGAAGGTCATGGGGCGCGCGCTGAGCAGTGTGGACATGAAAACGCTCTTCGGGATATACGATTATCTCGGTATGCCCGCGGACGTGATAATGCTTTTGATAAACCACTGCGCCAAGCAGTACGCCCGACGCTACGGCACGCAGCGCCGCCCCAGCGCCCGCGCCATACAAAAGGAGGCTTACTTCTGGGTCAACCGCGAGATAATGACCATGGAGCAGGCGGAGGATTTCATCCGCGCGGACGACGCGCGGCGCAGTACGACCGCGCAGGTGTGCGCACTCATGGGCATCGCCGGACGCGAGCCGACAAAAACGGAGAGCGAGTATATCTCCTCCTGGCTCGACATGGGCTTTGAGCCGGCGAGCATCGCCATCGCCTATGACCGCACGGTCACGAACACCGGCGCGCTCCGCTGGAGCTATATGAACAAGATAATCCTGAGCTGGAAGGAAAAAGAGCTTTTCACCCCGCGCGAGATAGAGGAAAAGGACAGCCGACAGCGCCCCAAAGGCGCACCGGACAGGCAAGTCTCGCGCGGCAGCCGACCGGCGGACTTTGAGGGGCTGGACTCCCTGCTGGATAAGATCTGATTTTTTTTGCAGCAATTATAACAAGGACAAAGGGGCGTTTATATGACCTATGACGGAAAGCTCCTCGCCCGCGCGCGCGGCGCGCTGGAGCGGCTTCGCGCCGACAACGCCGCCGAGCTGGAGCGGCGCACGGCGCTCGTATACCGGCGTGTGCCGGAGATCGCGGACATAGACGCGCAGCTTCGTGCGCAGATGGTGGATTTGGCGCGCATCACGCTCGCGCGCGGCGCGGATATGAAAGCGCGCCTTGCAGCGCTCGAGAGGGATAATCTCGCACTTCAGGAGCGGCGCGCGGCGCTTCTCGCATCGCACGGCTTCGCGCGCGGCTATCTCGACCCCATATACTCCTGCCGGAGATGCCGTGACACGGGCACACTGCCGGACGGGGGCATGTGCGATTGCCTGGGACGCGCGTATAACCGCGAGGTAACGCAGGAGCTCGGCGCGCTTTTGCGCCACGGCAGCGAGAGCTTTGAGCGCTTTGACCTGTCGCTCTACTCCGCCGAGCTTGACCCGCGCTACGGCGTTGTGCCGCGCGAGGCGATGGGCAAGGTGCTTGAGGTGTGCCGCCGCTTTGCCGACAGCTTCCCCAACGTCAGCTCCAACCTCCTTTTGCAGGGGGATACGGGGCTCGGCAAGACCTATCTCTCCGCCTGCATCGCGCGCACTGCGGCGGAAAAGGGCTGCTCGGTGTGCTATGACTCCGCCTCCGCCGCGCTGGAGGCGTTCGAGCAGCAGAAGTTCTCCCGCGATACGGAGGCGGGGCAGGCGGCAGCCGCGCGCGTGAGGAATATGCTTGAGTGCGATCTGATGATCCTTGACGATCTCGGCACGGAGATGAACACCCCCATGTCCGTCAGTGCGCTCTACACCCTCGTCAACAGCCGCCTTATCAGCGGCAAAAGGATGATAATCAGCACCAACTGCTCCGACGAGGAGCTTGAACGCAGATATACCCCCCAGATATGCTCCCGCATCCTAGGGGAGTTTCTGCGCGTGCCCTTCGCCGGACGTGATATACGGCAGATCAGAAAAACGTGAAAGGCGGTCAGACCATGCAGCATGAAATAACGCGCGAGATCCCCCTTCTCAACGCGCAGGGCGGGCTTACCGAGCCCGGCTGGGCGCGCTCGCTCCTCCCCGTTTACAGCCGCAGGGCGGTGAAGGCGCCGAAAACGCGCATAAAGGAGTGGGATTATTACCTCATTAACAACGGGCGCTACGCCCTTGCCCTCACGGTGGACGACAACGGCTATATGGGGCTGGACTCCGTCTCTCTGCTCGACTTTGCCGAGGGGTGGGAGATCACGAAAAGCCCGATGACCTTTATGCCGCTCGGCTCTGTCGGCATGCCGGAGAGCTCCAAGCGCGGCGACGTGCGCCACGGCGGAAGAAGGCACTCCGTCAGCTTTGAAAACGACGGCAGCGGGCGGCGCGTGCTGACAGCCCGCATGGACGATTTCGGTCCGGAGGGCGCGCTGCTTGCGAGCGTTGAGCTTTTCGACGAGCCGCAGGACAGCATTGTCATATGCACCCCGTTCGATAAGCCCGGGCACTTCTACTATAACCAGAAGATCAACTGTATGCGCGCCAAGGGCAGCGTGAGGTACGGCGCGCGCCTTTATGAGTTCGACCCCGCGGACAGCTTCGCGGTGCTCGACTGGGGGCGCGGCGTGTGGACGTATCACAACACCTGGTACTGGGGCAGCGCATCCTACCACATCGACGGCGTGCCGTTCGGCTGGAACCTCGGCTACGGCTTCGGCGACACCTCCGCCGCGAGCGAGAACGCGCTCTTCTATAACGGCAGGGCGCACAAGCTCAGTCGGGTGAGGTTCAATATTCCCGGCAACGAGCGCGATTTCATGTCTCCGTGGACGTTCACCTCGGACGACGCTCGCTTTGAGATGGACTTTGTCCCCGTGCTCGACCGCGCCGCGTGCACCGACATAAAGCTCATCAAGTCCGACCAGCATCAGGTGTTCGGTATGTTTGCGGGCAAGGCGGTGCTCGACGACGGCACGGTCATTGAGGTGAAGGACTTCCCCGGCTTTGCCGAAAAGGTCGAAAACAAGTGGTAAAGTAATAAAAACATAAAATAAATCGGAGGATTTTCGTATGACCAAGAAATACAGCGAAATGACCCGCGAGGAGCTTGTGCGCGAGCATGAGCTCTGCCTTGCCGGCTTCGAGGCGGCAAAGGCGCAGCAGCTCAAGCTCAACATGGCGCGCGGCAAGCCCGGGCGTGAGCAGCTTGACATGGTGAGCGATATGCTCACGGTGCTCTCCACGGCGGAGGACTGCATATCCGGCGGCATCGATGCGCGCAACTACGGCGAGCTTGCCGGTCTGCCGGAGGCGAAGGCGCTCTTTGCCGAGCTTCTCGGCTGCAGGGCGGAGGAATGTCTCGTCGGCGGCAGCGCCTCGCTCCAGCTTATGTACGACACCGTATCCAAGGCGTACACCCACGGGCTCAACCACGCGGAAAAGCCGTGGCACAAGCTTGACAAGGTGAAATGGCTCTGCCCCGCGCCGGGGTACGACCGCCACTTCAAGATCACCGAGAGCTTCGGCTTCGAGCTAATCACCGTTCCCATGACGGAGCAGGGTCCGGATATGGACGCTGTCGAGCGGCTGATAGCCGACCCCGCCGTCAAGGGTATGTGGTGTGTGCCGAAATACTCCAACCCCGACGGCATCGTCTACTCGCCGGAGACCGT
This sequence comes from uncultured Oscillospiraceae bacterium, assembly GCA_934572325.1. Classification (GTDB taxonomy): domain Bacteria; phylum Bacillota; class Clostridia; order Oscillospirales; family Oscillospiraceae; genus Limivicinus. The sequence goes on along the minus strand of CAKTKT010000001.1, from coordinate 42,069 downwards.
GCGCCGCATCGCCGCGATGAAGCCCGCCGCGCCGGACTTCATCCTCATGTGGGACAACGCCTACTGCGTGCACGAGTTTGAGGGCGACTTCCTGCCGTTCGACGATATTCTCACGCTCTGCCGCGAGGCGGGCAAGCCCGACATGGTGTATGAGTTTGCGTCCACCTCGAAGATAACCTTCCCCGGCGCGGGCATATCCGCGCTCGCCACCTCCGTGGAAAACCTCGACCGGCTCAAAAAGCTCATGGGCGCGCAGATAATCTCCTACGACAAGGTCAACCAGCTCCGCCATGTGCGCTACCTCAAGGACAAGGCGCACACGCTCGCGCTGATGAAAAAGCACGCCGCCATCCTCGCGCCGCGCTTCGCGTGCGTGCTGCGCCATCTCGACGAGGAGATCGCGCCTCTCGGCATCGCCCGCTGGCAGCACCCGCGCGGGGGCTACTTCGTCTCGGTGTATACAAATAATGGTCTTGCCAAGCGCACGCTCGCGCTGTGCAAGGAGGCGGGCGTCGTGATGACGGGCGCGGGCGCGACGTACCCCTACGGCGTCGATCCGGACGACTCGAACATCCGCATTGCGCCGTCCTACCCCTCGGTGGATGAGCTTGACAAGGCGATGAGCGTCTTCTGCCTCTGCCTTAAGATCGCCGCACTGGAAGCGCTGCTGAAGTAACGATACCCTCGGTTGACAAGGACACACACGCCTGACAGCGAGTCTTTCCGGCGCTTTTTGCCCTTTTCGCCTTGATGGGTTACGACACATCTGCGTCTCAAAAACCAAAAATCGCTCGAAAATCCTTCGCTGTCAGGTGCGAAGCAGTTTTGTCGGAGCGGAAATGCGATCAGGCAATGAAAAGCCCGCAGGCAATACTTTGTGTATTGGCAAGGGCTTTGAAGCGGCATGGGCGTATTTCCGCCCGTCAAAACCGTGTGTGTCCTTGTCAACCGAGGGTATAAACCGCGCAAAACGCGAAAATGCCCTCCCGCAGCCGCGGGAGGGCATAAATTTAATAAGTATCGCAGCTCTTTACTTGAGATTGTCGCAGATGACGCCGCCGAGGCGCTTGATGCCCTCTTCGATACGCTCGTCCGGCATACAGGAGTAGTTGAGCCTCATGCAGTGGTGGTTGTTGCCGTTGGGGAAGAAGCCGAGACCGGGGACATATGCGACGTTCTGCGCAAGCGCCTGAGACGCCATGACCTTGGTGTCGATGTAATCGGGCAGCTCCGCCCAGGTGAAGAGACCGCCGTCGGGGATGGTGTAGCTGACTTTCTTGGGGAAGTACTTCGCCATCGCGTCCATCATGACGTTGCAGCGGTGCTCATAGACGGCGCGGACAGTCTCCACGTGCGCGTCGAGGTCGAACATATCGATGAACTTCGACACGACCATCATGGAGATGGTGGAGGTCTGAAGCACTGCCGCCTGCGCGATGAGGTTTATCTTCTCGATGATCTCCTTGCTGGCGCACATCCACGCGAGACGGTAGCCGGGGGCGAGGATCTTGGAAAACGTGCCGAGGTAAATGACGAGACCCTTGGTGTCCATGCTCTTGAGGGAGGGCAGATATTCGCCCTTGTAGCGCAGCTCGCCGTAGGGGTTGTCCTCAAGCACGACGACCTCGTACCTGTTGACAATCTCCATGAACCTCTTGCGGCGCTCAAGGGACCAGGTGCGTCCGCTGGGGTTCTGGAAGTCGGGGATGACGTAGATCATCTTGACGTTCTTGGTGGAGGCGAGCATCTTGTCCAGCTCCTCCATGACCATGCCGCCGTTGTCGGTGGGCACTTCCATGAACGTCGGCTCGCTGAGCTTGAAGGCGTTGATCGCGCCGAGGTAGGACGGACTCTCCATCAGCACGACGTCGCCCGGATTGACGAACAGGCGCGCGGCGAAGTCCAGCCCCTGCTGGCTGCCGGCGGTCATGATGATGTGGTCGGGGTCGGTGTTGACGCCGTTCTTCTTGAGCATACGGTCGGCGATCTGCTCTCTCAGGCGCAGCAGACCGTCCGTCGGACCGTACTGCAGCGCCGCGCGACCGTTCTCCTCGAGCACCGCGTCCGTCGCCGCCTTGATCTTGTCCACGGGGAACAGCTCCGGTGCGGGCAGACCGCCGGCAAAGGAAATGATCTCGGGCTTGTTGACAAGGGCGAGCAGCTCGCGGATGTCGGACGCCTTGACGTCATTCATTCTTTCTGCGAATTTTACCATGGTTTTCCTCCTTAAATAAATTCTTGTGCTATTTAAGTTATAGTATCTCGCATACTATATACCTCTTCGGCACTAAGCATAGCACAAATTTTGTGGATTGTAAACACAAATCCGCGCATTTCCTCCCCGAATGATTGTTAAATTCCCTCCATAATATGCTCGGCACGTATCGCGGGGTTTTGGATATGCCCCTGCATATCCAGCCCGTGTCTCTCCATGTAGTCCCAGCTGCCGCAGGTCAGCGCGTCGGCTTGAAGCTCCCGCACGAGCGCGGCGCACACGTCCTCCACAACGCCCGCTTTCGTTTTCTTGCCCGCGTCGTCGTTTTCCGCCGTGAGCAGATATTCCAGCGCTCCGCGCAACTCGCCCAGCCGCGGCAGCGTGCCGAGCGAGCGGAGCATCCATTTATAGTACGGCATATGGCGGCGGTTGAGCAGGTGTATCATGTACGCCGTGCTTCTCACAAACTCGCCGAGGGCGAGCATCGCCGCGCCGTCCTCCCCGCGGCGTATGCAGCGGGAGTAGTTGTACTGCCCGCTCTGCGCCATGCTCACCGCGCACGCGGCGAGCTTTTTTATCCGCACGTCCTCCGGCATCCCGTCCGCGATCTCGCGCCGGATGGCGGAGAACACGCCCGCGTCGTCGCGCCACACCTCGCCGTTCGTCGCCTCGGCGAGCGCGTAGGACGGCAGATGCAGCCATTGCTGCCAGCTCTCCGGCGCGCCGGACGAGCCGGTGTAGCGCCGGTAAAACTCCGGTATTACCCGCACGCCCCGGCTTTTCTCCGCCAGAGCGCTCCGCCGCCCCGCGCGTTCGAGCGGCAGCGCACGGTAGGCGCGCGAAAGCTCCACGCCTATCTCCCTGTCGGTCGCCTCGTCGATCCACAGGCAGAAGCCCGCCTCAAAATCGTGATCGCGCGAGAGCTCGTCGTCAAAGCCGAAGCACTCCGACCCGTGACCGGCAAGCCCTGCCGCGATGCGCTCGGCGTAGTCGGGGAAGCGCTCCGCTATCATCGGCGCGCCATAGCGCACGTACAGCTCCCGCGCCTCGTCAAGAAAGCCCATATATCCTCTCCGCCCTTTCCCTGAGCGCTTTCGCATAGATGAAATAGCCGAAATAGTCAAAGCACGGCGCACACTTGGAGACGGTGAAGGCGTGATAGCCGTCGTGCGCGAGCGCGGGAGCGTTGAGATACTCCCACGCGCGCTCCATGCACTCGCCTATCCTCTCGTCCTCGCCGTCGCGGCGGGCGTAGGTCTCCGCCATGTTGCACAGCGTCACGGCAAGCTCGTTCTCCGGCGCGTCGCAGCGCTCTATGATGCGCATCGCGGCGGTGAAGTATTCAATAGCGCGCTCGATCTCGCCCACGTCGGCATACGAGAGCGCCATGTTGTTAAATAGCCCCGCGAAGCGGTAATCCGTCGGATCGAGCCGCTCGGAATACACCCGCCCCACGTGCGCGAATATCGGCAGCGAGCGCGCCGCCTCGCCGAAGCATTTGAGCGTCGTCGCGGCGTTGAGCATGATCGTCGCGCCGGAGACCGTGCGTCCCATGCCGTGCCTGCGGATGAGCGCGAGCGCACTGTCCGCCGCGCAAAGCCCCTTTTCGCGGCTCGCACTGCGGCGGTACTGCCCCAATAGCTCGCTCGTCACGGTCAGCTCCGCGCGCCAGTCGCCGCACGCTCTCGCCCGCTCGAGCCACGCCTCGAGATAGCCCTCCGCCTCCGCCTCGCGAGCGCGCTCGTAAAGCTCGTCCAGCCCGCGCACTATCTCCGGCACGTCGAGCGTCACGGGGCAGGGCGCGGCGTCGGGCGCGGCGAGGTAGTCAGCCGCGTCAAAGCAGCAGCGCGGATCGGTATGCTCCATTTATCATCCCTCACTTGAAACTCCGCGTATCTGCGGCTATAATACTTTTGATGATTTATATAATATACTCGCTTTACAGCAGGGAGGCTGTCGCATGAGCAACAGATTGGCGAACGAAACATCCCCCTATCTCCGCGAGCACGCGGAAAATCCCATTGATTGGTATCCTTGGAGCGAAGCCGCGTTTGATAAGGCGCGGCGCGAGGACAAGCCCGTTTTCCTCAGCATCGGGTACTCCACCTGTCACTGGTGTCACGTCATGGAGAGGGAATCCTTTGAAAACGCGCGCGTGGCTGAGGTGCTGAACAAATACTATGTCGCCGTGAAGGTCGATCGCGAGGAGCGCCCCGACATCGACAGCGTATATATGTCCGTGTGCACGGCGCTCACCGGCAGCGGCGGCTGGCCGCTGAGCATCATCATGACCCCCTCGCAGCAGCCGTTTTTCGCCGCGTCCTACATCCCGCGCGAGGATGCGAACGGGCAGCCGGGGCTCGTCACGCTGCTCTCCGCCGTCGCGGCGAAGTGGCGCGGCGGGCGGGGCGCTCTGCTGAAAGCGGCGGGCGACGTCACGGCGCTTTTGAACGCGCCGAAAAAGCTCGGCGCGGCGGGCGCGGACGCGGAGCTTCTCCGCCGCGCGAGAGAGCAGCTCTCTGCGGCGTTTGACGGGGAATACGGCGGCTTCGGCACAGCGCCGAAGTTCCCCTCCCCGCACGATCTCATTTTCCTTCTGCGCTATGCCGCCCTCGCGGGCGACCGCGCGGCGCGCGCCATGGCGGAGGACACGCTGAAGGCCATGTACCGCGGCGGGATATTCGACCATTTCGGCGGCGGCTTCTCGCGCTATTCGACCGATAGGGAATGGCTCGCCCCGCATTTTGAAAAGACGCTCTATGACAACGCCCTGCTCGCCTATGTGTACGCCGAGGCTTGGCAGTCGGGGCATATGGCGCTTTACCGCTATGTCGCCGAGGCGACGCTCGACTACTGTATGCGCGAGCTTTCGTCTCCCGACGGCGGGTACTTCTGTGCGCAGGACGCGGACGGTCTCGGCGAGGAGGGGGCGTACTATCTCTTCACGCCGGACGAGGTGCGCGCCGTCCTCGGCGAGGACGCGGGGCGGCACTTCTGCGAGTGCTACGACATCACCGCCGAGGGCAACTTCCGCGGCGGGAGCATACCGAACCTCCTTTTGAACACGCGCTGGAGCCTCCTGCCGGAGGGGTACAACGATCTTCGGGAAAAGCTGCGCATCTATCGGGCGGCGCGTATGCCGCTCAAAACCGACGAAAAGATGCTGACGGCGTGGAACGGGCTGCTGCTCATGGCGCTCTCGCGCGCGGCGCGCGCCTTTTCCGATGCGCGCTATCTCGCCGCGGCGGAGGAGCTTGCCGCGTTCATGGCAGCCTCGCTCTATGACGGGGCGGGCGCTCTGCGCGCCTCGCTGACGGCGGGAGCGCTCGGCGCGGCGGCGCAGCTTGACGACTATGTGTTCTACGCGCTCGGTCTTGTTGAGCTGTACGCGGCGGACTATGACCCCGCGCACCTCGTCCGCGCCCGTGCGCTCGCCGGAGAGGTCACGGCGCACTTCGCCGCGCCCGACGGCGGGTATTACCGCACGTCCGACGCCGCCGAGACGCTCATCACCCGCCCGCAGGAGGTGTATGACGGCGCTCTCCCCTCCGGCAGCAGCGGCGCGGCGGCGCTGTTCGATGCGCTCTTCCGCCTGACGGGGGATGCGGACATGGGCTCGGCGCGCGACGCGCTTTTGACCTTCACCTGCAATTACGCCGCGAACGCCCCCGCCGGATGCGCGTTCGCGCTGACGGCGCTGATGGGCGCTGTGTACCCCACGCGGGAGATCCTCTGCGCCGCGCCGGACGAGACCGTGCCGGAGCTTCTGCGCGCCGTCACCGCGCGCTACGCGCCGGAGCTGACCGTGCTTTTGAAAACTCCGGCGCGCGACGCCGCGCTCGCCGAGATCGCGCCGTTCACCGCCTCCGCCGCCGCCGAGGACGGCAGGGCGCACTTCTATCTCTGCGAAAACGGCGCGTGCAGGGAGTTTTCGTGACCTGTCAGAAAAAAAATTACCGGCTGCCGATAGCAGCCGGTAATTATTACCTCAACGTTTCCTCCAGCTCGTCCGTAAGCTCGCCGAAAATGGCGAGGGCGGAGTTTATCGGCTCTGCCGTGCTCATGTCCACTCCGGCAATCTTCAGCAGCGATATTGGGTCGGTGCTGCATCCGGAGGAGAGGAAGCGCTTATAGTCCGCCACGGCGCTCTCGCCCTCGGCGAGGATGCGCTCGGCGAGGGCGACGGCGGCGGCGAAGCCGGTCGCGTACTGGAACACGTAGTAATCATAGAAAAAGTGCGGTATGCGCGCCCACTCGAGCGCGATCTCATCGTCGGAGACCATGTCCTCCCCGAAGTAGAGCTTATTCAGCGCAAAGTACTTTTCGCACAGCGCGTCCGCAGTGAGAGTATCCCCCGCCTCGCTCATGCGCCCCAGCTCCAGCTCAAACTCGGCAAACATCGTCTGGCGGTAGAGCGTGCCCTTGAACTGGTCGAGGAAGTGATTGATGAGGTACGCCCGCTCGCGCTTGTCCGTCGTTTTGCCGAGGAGATAGCGCATCAAAAGCACCTCGTTGCACGTGGAGGCGACCTCCGCCACGAAGATGACATAGTCCGACGTGCACACCGGCTGTTTTTTGCAGCTATACCAGCTATGCAGCGCGTGCCCCATCTCGTGGGCGAGGGTGAACATCCCGTCGAGCGTGTCCTTGTGGTTCAAAAGCACATATGGGTGCGGGCGGGCGGCGTCGGTGGAGTACGCCCCGCCGCGCTTGCCCTGATTTTCGTACACGTCTATCCAGCGCTCGTCAAAGCCCTTTTTCAAAAGCGCGGTATAGTCCTCGCCGAGGACGGCGAGCGCCGCGAGCACGGTCTCCTTCGCCTCGTCAAAGCTTATCCTCTGCGTCGCGTCCGGCACGAGCGGCGCGTACACGTCGTACATATGCAGCTTTTGCACGCCGAGCAGCTTCTTTCTCAGCGCGACATAGCGGTACATCCGGTCCATGTTCGCGTGCACGGCTTCAATGAGGTTTTCGTACACCTCCTCCGGCACCTCGTTTTCGTCGAGCGCGGCGGCGAGCGTCGTGGGGTAATTGCGCGCCTCGGCGAAAAAGCGAAGCTGCTTGAACTGCCCGTCGAGCGCGGCGGCTATGGTGTTTTTAAATTCGCCGAGGCGGGCGTAGTACGTCTCGAACGCGGCTCTCCTCAGCGTCCTGTCCGCGCTTTCGAGCATGGGCACGAACGTCTCGTTCGTGAGGAGGCGCTCGCTGCCGTCCGCGTCCTTCACCGGCGGGAAGCTGAGGTCGGCGTTCATGAAGATGCTGCGGATATTGTCCGGACTCGCCGCCATCTCGCTCGACGCCGCGAGCAGCCGCTCCTCCGCCTCGGAAAGGACGTGCTCCGCCATGCGCCGCACGCGGTACAGCACGCGCCGATAGGTCTCCAAGCGCGGCTCGTCCTTATAAAAGCTCTCGAAGCGCTCGTCGTCCACGGCGATAAGCTCGGGCGTGGCGAACGCGCCCGCTCCGGCATACGCTACGTAAAGGCTCATCGCCTTGCCGCGCATATCCTGATAAAAGGCGTTCGCGGTGTCCTGATCGCTCTTGCAGCTTGCGTAGCCGTAGAGCTTGCTGATGCGCACGCCCGCCTCATCCTCAAGCAGGAGGTATTCGTACAGCGTCTGCGCGCTCTCGCACAGGCGTCCGGCAAATTCGGCGGCGCGCATGGGCAGCTCCTGCGCCGCCTCAAACTCCGCGCTCCACGCCTCGTCGCTTTCAAATATATCCCCCAGCTCCCATGTGAACCTTTCCGGAACGTCCTCTCTTCTCGGTATGACCTGCTCTTCCACAGTGCGCCCTCCTTACAAAATTTTATATTCTCATTATATCATAAATACGTTTTATCCGCAATCGTCACGGCATATATTATTCCATAATGCTTACATCGAAAGGACTGGTTTTATGGAAATATACGCTGTCCGTTCCGGCGATACGCTCTATTCCATCGCAGGAAAATACTCCGTTGACCTCTCGCGCCTTGCCGCCGTCAATCAGCTCGCCGACCCCTCGCGCCTCGCGGTGGGCTCGGCGCTCGTCATCCCCGGGTACGCCGAGGGCGCGCTGCGCCAGTCGGAGGTCAACGCCTACGCTTACCCCAACATCTCCGCCGCCGTGCTCAGCGCCACGCTGCCGTACCTCACGTTCCTCTGCCCGTTTTCGTACAGCATGACCGCAGAGGGCGCGCTCGTCCCCATTGACGACCGCCCGCTCGTGTTCTCCGCCTACGCCGCGAATACCGCCCCGCTCATGACCGTGACGAACCTCGGCGGCAGCGGCGGCTTCTCCGGCGACATCGCCCACGCGGTGTTCACGGACGAGGCGGTGCAAAACCGCGTGCTTGACAATATTCTCTCCACCCTGCGCGAGAAAAAATACTACGGGATAAATTTCAACCTCGAATATATCCACCCCTTTGACCGCGAGGGCTACAACGCCTTTCTCCGCCGCGCCGCAGACACGTTTCACCCGCTGGGGTACTATCTCTCCACCGCCGTCGCCCCGAAAACGGGCGATGCGCAGGGCGGGCTTCTCTATGAGGCGCACGACTACGCCGTGCACGGGAAGTATATGGACCGCGTCATCGTCATGACCTATGAGTGGGGGTACACCTACTCCCCGCCGCAGGCGGTCTCCCCCGTGGACAAAATGCGCCGTGTGCTGGAGTACGCCGTGACGCGCATACCCGCAGGGAAGCTCCTCATGGGCTTTTCAAACTACGGCTACAACTGGCTCCTCCCGTGGCGGCAGGGCGAGGCTGCCTCCGTCATCTCCTCCGCCGCCGCATCCGACCTCGCCGCAAGCGTCGGGGCGGAGGTGCGCTACGACGCCGTCGCCGCCGCGCCGTACTTTTACTATACCGACGCGCAGGGGCGGCAGCACGCGGTGTGGTACGAGGACGCGCGCTCCTGGCAGGCGCGGCTCGCGCTCGTTGCGGAATTTGACCTTGCGGGGATAAGCATATGGACGGTCGATAAGCTCTACCGTCCGGGGCTTGAGGTGCTGGGCGGCACATTCGGCGCAGAAAAGATAGTATAATTATTTCTCTTGAATTATCACTGCGAAAATTGTAAAATAGCACTCGTATGTATTATCACACGTCTGGAGAAAAGGCATGAGGCATTTGAAAAGGCTTATCGCGTTTATACCGGCGCTCGGCGCGGCGCTGTGGTGCTCGCCGGCGGCGCACGCCACGGCGCAGACATATTATGAGGAGACCGTGGAGACAAGCGCGAACACCGCCGCGCTCGTCATGGCGCTCGTTATCGTCGCGCTGATGCTCGCGGCGATGGCGGTCGCGGTGCGCATGGGGCGCAGCGGGATGCTGCGCGTGTCGTGGGCGGTGCTGGCGATCATCTTCTCCGGCACGGCGATGCTTTTTGCCATCATCGGCTCGTCCGTCGGCGCGCTCTACTCCAAGGCGGAGGGAGACCCCGCCGACACCGTCAGAAAGTTTTACGACGCCGTCATCATCGGCGACTATCCCACGGCGTACTCCTGCCTGAGCGACTATACCGGGCTCGGGCTGGAGACCGCGCCGTCCTCGGAGAACGCCGCGCTCGTATACGATGCGCTGAAGGGCAGCTATGAGTACGCCCTTGTGGGCGAGGCGGAGCGCGACCGCCTGAGCGCCAAGCAGACCGTCCGCGTGAAGTATCTCGACCTCGCCTCGCTTGAGGCGAGCGTGGAGGACGGCGTGCAGCGCAATCTTGAAAAGCTCGTCGAGAGCCGTCCGCGCAACGAGGTATACGATGCGGACGACAAATATCTCCCCGGCGTGACGGAGGAGGCGTACAGCGCGTCGCTCCAATCCGTGCTGAGCCACGCCGACAGCTACTGCACCGCCGCCGCAATCGACATCGAGCTGACCTACCGCGGCGGGCAATGGCTCATCATCACAAACCAAGCCATGCTCAACGCCCTCATGGGCGGCGTGGCATACTGACCGTTCGGAGACACGCCATGAGCAACACAACCAACGATTTCAATTCCGATCTCGAAGCCATACTCGCCGAGTTCTCGTCGTATTCCAGCTCCCTGTCCGGTGACGGCGCAAAGCCGGAGACGGCGAAAACGCCCGCGCAGCCCGCCGCCCCGGCAAACGCGGGCGGCAAGGGCGGCGCGCAGTATTACGTCGATGTGTCGCAGCTTGAGGACTATCTCTCCTCCCGCAAGAGCAAGCCCGCCGCGCCGTCGCGCGAGGACGCGGGAGAGGACGGCGTCGGCGGGGAGGACTTCACGCCGGAGTTCAAGCCTGCGGGCAAGGCGTACCGCCCGCCGGAGGCGTGGGCGATGCCGGGCGCGGGCAGCAAGCGCTCTCCCTCGGCGCAGAGCTTCGACCCCGACCGGCTTTTCACGCCGGACGAGAAGCACCGCGCGGCGACGCTGCAAAAAAAAGCCGAGGACAAGCAGGCGAAGCTCGACGCGCAAAAGTCCTCACTGCGGCAGAAGGACCGCGACGCCGCCGAGGAGCAGCAGCGCGTATACGCGCGGCGCGAGCGCGCCGAGACCCCCGTGAAAAACCTTCTCGCCGCCGTTTTCGCGGTGCTGACCGTGTTCGCGCTTTTCTGGATCGGCGTGAACATCCACCCCGACTCCGGCACATCGACCGCTGCCAAGGCGCAGAACAACCTCAACCTCACCAGCAAGCTCGACGTATACGTCAACAACGCCGCGAGCGACGCGCTCGGCGAGCTGACGTACATAAAGAAGATATATAAGCTCGCCGAGACGGACACCGTCGCCCCCAAGCCCAACCCCGCCGCCTTCGGCACGACGACCGACCCCGCCGTCGTGCAGGGCGTCATCGATGCGGCGGCGGAGCTTCTGGACGGGCAGGAGACCGTCTGGCAGCCGGATCTGCCGTTCTACCCCGGCAAGGAGATACATTATTACCGCGACGCGACCATCCTCGTCATCGTGTGGAAGGAGATAATCGAGGAGCGCTGCGCGACGCTGGCGGAGGTGAAGATCGCCGACGGCTCGCAGTTTCGGCGCAAGCTCGCCGAGGACACCTACGGCTCGTCCGTGCAGCTTTACGCAACCGAGCTTGCCTCCGCGGCGAACGCCGTCGTCGCGGCGAACGCCGACTTCTACGCTTTCCGTCAGATAGGGCTGACCGTATATCAAAGGCAGCTTTTCCGCAACGACGCGCAGAAGCTGGACACCTGCTGTATCACGGCGGGGGGCGATATGCTGTTCTCCCGCGCGGGCGAGCTGACGGGCGACGCGGCGGTGCAGCAGTACATCGCCGACAACGACGTCGTGTTCTCGCTGTCGTTCGGTCCCGTGCTCGTGGATAACGGCGAGGTGCAGCAGTGCAGCGGCTACCCCATAGGCGAGATGGAGCTTGAATACTCCCGCGCCGGCATCGGCATGACGGACGAGCTGCACTATCTGCTCATGACCGTCAACCACTCGGATATGCGCCCGCGCGCGAAGGTCAACGAGTTTGCGCGCTTCATGGCGGCAAAGGGCTGCGTGAAGGCATATAACCTCGACGGCGGGCAGACCTCGGAGATCGTTTTTCAAAACGAGGCTGTCAACCACGTCGATTTCGGCTATGAGCGCACGGTCAGCGATATAATCTATTTTGCCACGGCAATACCCGAATCGGAGGTGTCAGGATGAGCGGGATAGCCATATACTCCGGCAGCACCGTCATCTATTGGAGCGGTGTGATAATCGCGCTGGGCGTGGCGGCGTGCTTCGCGCTCAGCTACTCGCTGTACACCTCGTATGTCGGCTCTGGCAAGGCGCTGTGGGTGCTGCTGCCGCTGGCGGTGCTCTTCTCCGTGCCGCTGTGCCGCGTTATACACTGGTACTGCCACGCCGAGCAGTACGCGGGGCTGTGGGGTGCGCTGACGGACTATTCCGGCGGCGGGTACTGCCTGCCGGGCGCGCTGCTGGGCACGCTTCTGGCGGCATTCATCGTGGGGCGGCTGGGCTTTACGGATAACGTGCCGCGCATGATGGACGCCGTCGCCCCGGGCGCGGCGCTGTGCGTGGCGTTCATCCGGCTGTCGGCGGTGTTCAACAACTCCTGCCGCGGCAAGATCGCCGTAAAGGCGGCGGCGCTCCAGCATCTGCCTCTCGCCTCGCCCATCTACATAAGCGGCGCGCCGGACTACCGCTTCGCCACGTTTTTTGTGGAGTTTCTCGTGATGCTGGCGGCAGTGTTCGCGCTGATGCGGTTTTATTTCGCGCGGCGCAGTCTCCCCATGCGCGGGGGCGAGTCGAGCGACGGGCACACCGCGCGGCTGTTCCTGCTGATATTCAGCGCCGCGGAGCTTATTCTCGACAGCACGCGCTATGACTCCAGCTTCATGCACTTCAACGGCTTTGTCAGCATCGTGCAGATGGTCGCCGCGATAACCATTCTCGCCATCCTCGTGCATTACAGCCGCGTGTCCATCCGCGTCAACGGGCGCGGCGCGCGCCACTGGGCGCTGTGGATAGGGTATTTTCTCTCGCTCGTGTGCGTGGGGCTGAGCGAATACTTCGTGCAGCGCCACGGCGACTGGTACGGTCGCTGCTACCTTTTCATGTTCATCGGCATCTGCGCGATGAGCGCGAGCGTTTACCTCATGTATCTGACCTGCTGCAAGCGCAGTCACTGGAAAGAATATTGACACGCAAAAACAGCACCGTTTGACCGGTGCTGTTTTTGCCATATTTTGCGCATACGCAGGCTTTACGCGCTCTTTTTGTCCTCCTTTTTCTCCTGGCGGCGCTTGTCGGCGCGCTCAAGGAGCCGCCGGAAGTGCGCGCCGTTGTGCTCGCCCTCGGCAAGGTGCGGGTACGCGCGGGCGATACGCTCGTGAATAACGTTGTGGCTGAGGATGCCGTTTATGCGCGCCTCCATCTCGCTGCGGCGCTGGGCGCGGCGCTGGGCGCGCTCGTCCTCGCGCTCGCGCAGGGCGGTGTTGATCTCGCTGCGCTTTTCAAGCACGTCCTGCACCGCCTCCCTGCTCCTCTCGGTCAGCTCCGGATGGCGCTCCTCAAACGCCTCGCGCCGCTCTTTCGCGCGGTCATACCCCTCGTAGAGCACCTTCTCGCCCACGGCGTCGGACACGGCGGTCATCAGCTTCTCCAGCTCCTCCACAGCCTTGAAGCGCTTGGGCAGCTTCAAAAGCTCTATGAGCGTGATGAGCGCGTCGCTCGCCATTATCGCGGCGAATATCCAGATGAGCCACCAGCCGGCATTGACGGGGATGGCGTCGATTTGCTTTTGTATGAGCGGGTGGATAACGTCCACCACCAGCACGCACGCAAGCCCCCAGATTATCGAAAACTCAAGGCAGACATAGCCCTTGATGTTGAACGGGTTATTTGAGTAATCCCACCACTTGTCGTGGAAAAAGCTCTCCATTATAAAGCCGATGATAAATTCCAGCGCCGTCGTCAGCAGCATACTGCCGAAAAAGAGCAGCAGGAAGCTCGACCTCACCGGCTCCAAAAGCCACAGCACCAGCGCCACGCCGAAGCCGTAGATCGGGCACACAGGTCCGTTGAGGAAGCCCCTGTTGACGAATATGCCGCGCCGACAGGCGGCGAACACCACCTCGGCGCACCAGCCGAGGAACGAATAGATGAATATCACCCATGCTGTCTCGTAAAAGCTCATTTATTTTATCTCCCCTGTTTTATATCTCTTCTGCGGGCTTGCCGCCGTCAGCTCCCTTAGCCTCAAGCCGTTTTGTGATAGTCCGCTGCATTACGAACACCGTCGGCAGACTGACCGCGAACGGCACAAAGTACGTTGACGCGCGGTACAGCACCAGCGCCGCGCTCACGGCGCTCTCCGGCGCGAAATTGCCGAAGAGCAGCGCGAACGCCACGTCCAGCGGACCGAGCCCCGACACCGCAGGCAGCACCCCCGCGATCAGCCACACGAGCGAGGAGAGAAACTCCCCCCGGGCGAGCCCGAACGAGCTCACCCCCAGCGCGCGCAGGGCGAGCCACGGCACGGCGTACACCACCGTGAATTTCAGCACATCCAGCGCGATGACCGCCGCGACGCGGCGCTTTTGCGGCAGGAGGAACCGCATCTCGGTGTACATGAGGTCGATGCTCTCGCGCCAGAGCGCCTTTTTCTCGCCCCACCTGCCCTTATCGGGCAGACGGTCGAGTATCTTATACAGCAGCAGGCGGAGCTTATCCCAGGTGCAGAGAAGGACGAGCAGCGTGATGATGGCGGCGCACACGGCAAAGCCCGGCAGAAGATAGCGCATCACGCCCGGCACGCTCGCGCGCAGCCACTGAAAATTGAACAGCAGCATCACCAGCGCGAGGGTGAGCACCGCCGCCTTGTGGAAAATATACTTGACGGTCATCAGCCCAACCGTGTGCCCCACGTCCAGCCCGTCGGTATGCAGATACAGGCTTTGCAGGGGGATGGTGACGACGCTGTTGGAGCAGACCATGCCGAATATCCCCGTCATCGTCAGCTCGAACGCCTCGCCGTAGCCGAGCGACGGCACGCGCGAGCGCACGAGCACCATGCACATCGCCGTGTCGATGATCTGATACGCCATGCCCGCGCACAGTATCGCCGCGACCGTCGCGGTCGGGATGCCGGATATGGCGCTCATTATCTCCGGCAGCTTGTCGCGGAACACGAAATAGCATATCCCCAGCAGCAGCGCGAGTACGGCGACGCTGAGGATATAGCCGCGTTTTTTCTTTGTCATATCATTTGCCCGCCGTATCTGCGCGCGCCGTCATAAACTCGTCCCAGAAGCGAACCGCCTGCTTGTAGATAAGCTGCTGTCCGGCGAGGTTTGGGTGCATACCGTCGGAGCAGAGGTACGCCTCCAGCTCCTCGCCGCGCGGCGGGAACGGCGCGCGCATATCCAGCAGCAGGCAGCCGCGGTCCTCCGCCAGCTCCCGCACGGTGCGGCTGAAGCCCTCCTGCCAGCGGGATATGGTCTCCACATCGTTGTCCATCCAGCGCAGTATCGCCGCCTTGTCCAGCCCGCCGCGCGTCACATAGTCGAGATACAGCCGCGAGGACACGGGCGGCAGCGTGCAGAGTATGGGCCAGCTCCCGTTTTTATAGACGAGGTCTATCATCTGCTTATATATCGCGGCGAAGCGCTCCGGCGGCGTGGCGCAGAAATGCTCCCCCTCGGGGTTCGCCGCGACCTCGTCCCAGCGGTAGGCGCTGTCGTTGCCGCCGAACTCTATGACCGTGTAGCTGCCGAGCGCGGCGCGCTCAAGATGCTTTTGCAGCCGCGCCAGCCCCTTGTCTATCGTCGAGCCGAATCTGGATTTATTCTCTGTCTCCACGCCGTGCTCCGCCTCGAAAAGGCTCATGAACCGGTGCGCACGGGTGTACCTGCCGTCCTCGAGACGCACACCCTCAAGTATGGAATCGCCGAATACCGTGATCTTCATTTTATATACCGTCCTCTCTGCTGTCATCCGCCGCGGTGTACGGCGTGCCCTCGACCGACAGCGGCAGCCGCACGATAAAGCACGCGCCCGCGCCGGTCGCGCTGTCCACCGTGATCGTTCCTCCGCTCGCCGTTACTATCCTGTTCACGAGGGCGAGCCCCAGCCCGTTGCCCTCCTCGCGGTGGGAGCTGTCCACCTGATAAAACTTTGCGAAGATGCGCTCTTGCTCCTCCGGCGCGATGCCGGGTCCCGTGTCCGCGATGGAGTACTCCACGCTGTCGTCCGACTTTTTCAGCCGCATGGTTATCGACCCGCCGTAGGAGTCGAACTTGATGGCGTTGTCGATTAGGTTTGACCACACGTGCATCATCATCCCCTCATACCCGCAGTATTCCACCTCGTCCATCTCGATGTCGAAGTCTATGTTCTTCTCCGTCCACTTGCTCTCAAGCGCGAACACCGACTGGCGTATCTGCTCGTCAAGGCGGTACACGCTCGCCTTTGGGCGGATGCTGTTGTTGTTGACCTTGCTGAGCAGCAGTATGTTCCCCACGAGATCCGAAAGGCGCTTCGTGTTGAAGATTATCTTGCCGACATACTGCGCCTGCTGCTCGCGCGGAAGCTCGCTGTCCTGCAAGAGCGAGGCGTAGCCCTCTATGGCGTTTATGGGGGTTTTGAACTCATGCGAGACGTTGGAGACGAAGTCCGTCTGCAAGGTCTCCGTCTCTCCGAGCGCCTTTACCATGAGGTTGAAGCTGGCGTAGACCTCCTTCACGTCGCTTATCGCGCTCGCGCACTCAAGCTGTGTGCCGAAGTCGCCGTCGGCGACGCGGCGCATGGCGTTCGCCATATCCGTCATCGGCTTTATGAAGGCGTGGTTGAGCGCCGCCGCGATCGCCACGCCGAACACCACCGCGAAAATGAGCATCCTCACGCCCATCGGCACGCCGAGGGAGATGTGCCACACGTCGTTGAGCATATGCACCATCCCGTAGGTCATCATCACGACGGAGATCGCGCCCAGCGTCGCGGCGGCGGAAAACTTGAGCTGAAAATTCGCATTCGGCTTTCCGGCTTTTCTTTTCATGCCTTTTCCACCTTATAGCCCAGCCCGCGCATCGTCACTATGCGGAAGTCGCGGTTGTCCTTGAACCGGTCGCGCAGACGCCCGATGTGCACATCGACGGTGTGGGTGTTCGTCTCGGACTCGTACCCCCATATGTCGTCCATGAGCTGCTGGCGCGTGAAGATGCGCCCGGGGTACGACGCCATTTTGTACAGCAGCATGAACTCCTTCTGCGGCAGCACCATGCTCTGCCCGTTCGCCGTCACCGTCAGCGAATCGCACTCCATCACCGTGTCGCCCACGACGAGGCGGCGCTCGTTGATGATCTGCGCGCGGCGCAGCAGCGCACCCACGCGCAGCAGCAGCTCGTTGACGTTCACGGGCTTGACCATATAGTCGTCCGTGCCGGAGATGAAGCCCTCGCGCATATCGTCAAAGGCGTCGCGCGCGGTTATCATAAGCACCGGCGTGTTGTTGCCGGAGGCGCGGATGGTCTTGACCAGCTCGAACCCGTTCATCACGGGCATCATGATGTCGGAAATGATGATGTCGTAATAGCTCGCGTCCATCGCCGCGAGCGCGCGCTGTCCGTTGTCCACGCCGGTCACGGAATAGCCGTTTTTTATGAGCACATGGCTGAAAAGCTGCCGAAGCTCGCTGTCGTCCTCCGCTATAAGTATCTTGAACATACGCTGCCTCCAATCGTAGAGTTTTTGCTATTTTACCGAATAACGTTAAACTCATATTCAATTATAATTCAACAATAGTTTATTTACAAGGAAAAATGGCGCAGAAAGACGCGGTGTGTGCCCTCACACCGCGTCCGTATACCGCGCCGCGACCGTCAGCGTCACCTCGCCGCCCGCGACAAGCGCCGCTATCGCATCGCCTGCCTTTGCCCGCCCGTCGAGCAGCAGCTCCGCCGCCGCGTCCTCTATGCTGTGCTGCACCGTGCGCCGCAGAGGGCGCGCGCCGAAGGCGTCGTCATTCCCCGCGCGGGCGATAAAGCGCACCGTCTCCTCCGGCACGGCGAGCGTCAGCCCCAGCTTTTCAAAGCGCTTTTTCACGCCGTCGAGCAGCGTCTCGGTTATGGCGTACATATTCTCCTCCGTGAGCCGGTGGAAAACTATCGTCTCGTCGATGCGGTTGAGAAACTCCGGGCGGAACGTCGCTTTCAGCTCCGCCATGACCTGCTCGCGCATCCCGCTCTCGCCGTCGTCTCCGCCGCCGGAAAAGCCGAGGCGCGGTCTGCCGTCGGTTATCGCCTTTGCCCCCACGTTCGAGGTCATCACCACCACCGTGTTGCTGAAATCCACGCGCCGACCGGCGGAGTCCGTGAGGTGACCGTCGTCCATTATCTGAAGCAGGATGCTCCACACGTCCTCGTGCGCCTTTTCTATCTCGTCAAAGAGCACCACCGACCACGGCTTTCTGCGCACCTTCTCCGTGAGCTGTCCGCCGTCCTCGTACCCCACGTAGCCCGGAGGAGAGCCGATGAGACGGCTGACCGTATGCTTTTCCATGTATTCGGACATATCCAGGCGTATCATCGCCCGCTCGTCGCCGTACACCGTCGCGGCGAGCGCGCGGCAGAGCTCCGTCTTCCCCACGCCCGTCGGACCGAGAAAGAGGAAGCTGCCCACGGGGCGCGCGGGATCCTTCAGCCCCACGCGGCTGCGGCGTATCGCCCGCGCCACGGCGGACACCGCCTCGTCCTGCCCGATTATGCGCCGCTTCAGCTCGCTCTCAAGGTTTTTCAGTCTCTCGCTCTCGTTTTTGTCCAGCCCCGTCACGGGTATGTCCGTCCAGCGGGAGACGACCTGCGCCACGTCGGAGGGGCGCACGGTCATATCCGCGCGCGCCGCCACGTGCACCCCCGCCGCCGCCTCGTCGATGAGGTCTATCGCCTTGTCGGGGAGAAAGCGGTCGTTTATATACCGCACGGACAGCTCATACGCCGCCTCAAGCGCACTGTCGGATATGCTCACGCCGTGGTGAGCCTCCAGCGCGCGCCGCAGGCTTTTCAGCATGGCAAGCGTCTGCGCACGATCCGGCTCGGCGATGCGCACGGGCTGGAAGCGCCGCTCCAGCGCCGCGTCCTTTTCGATATGGCGGCGGTACTCCTCCGGCGTCGTCGCGCCGATGATCTGCACCTCGCCCCGCCCCAGCGCGGGCTTGAGGATGTTCGCCGCGTCTATCGCGCCCTCGGCGCTGCCCGCGCCGATGATGGTGTGCAGCTCGTCAATGAAGAGTATCACGTCTCCCGCGCGCTTGACGTCCTTGAGCACCGCCTTCACGCGCTCCTCAAAGTCGCCGCGGTACTTCGTTCCGGCGAGCATCGCGGGTATGTCCAGCGACACGATGCGCTTACGCGCAAGCTCCGCGGGCGCTTCCCCGCGCGCCGCAAGCATCGCCAGCCCCTCCGCCACGGCGGTCTTGCCCACGCCCGGCTCGCCCACGAGCACGGGGTTGTTCTTCGTCCGGCGGGAGAGTATCTGCACGGCGCGCAGTATCTCGCTCTCGCGCCCGACAACGGGGTCGGTCGCGCCGGAGAGGGCAAGCGCCGTCAGGTCGCGGCTGTACTGGTCAAGTATGCGCGTTTCGGCGCGGCGCACCGTCTGGCGCGCCGTGCCGGTCTGCGGCTTGCCGCGGCTGCCGGGCGCGCCGAAAGCGTCCATTATGTCGGTATACACCTCGTTCGCGTCCGCGCCCGCCAGCGCGAGCGCACGCACACCGCCGCTGTCGCTCTGGCGCAGCACGCCGAGGAGGATATGCTCCGTGCCGATGTAGCTCTGCTGCATCGCCGCCGCCTCTGCGGCGGCGCGCTCCACGGCGAGGCGTGCCCTCGTCGTCAGCCCCTGTCCGGGCGTGCCCGGCGCGCCCGTGCCGTCCAGCTCGCCTATGACGCGGCGCAGTGCGCTCTCGCTTATGCCGCGTCGGTCGAGGATGCGCGCGCCCAGCCCCTCGCGCTCCATCGTTATGCCCAGCACGAGGTGCTCCGTCCCGACAAAGCCGTGCCCGAAGCTCCCCGCCGCAAGACGCGCGTTCTCTATCGCCAGCTCCGCCCTCTGCGTGAACTGTCCGTTGCTTTTCATACCGTGTTACCTCCCTTTGGATGCTGCCCTGATATAAGATTATCGCCCAAACGCCGCGCCGAATCCGGCGAAACGGCGTTCGGGCAGAAAAATTATCCCCAGCTTTTGCAGGAATTATATAGCGGCGCGAAATTTTCAATTGATTTTTTGATTTTCTGTGTTACAATGTGCAGTGGAAGGGTCGTTTTCTCGCCCGCGCGGGGAGACGCCAAATATACATACGGAGGTAACACTATGGCTTTTGTTATTACCGACGAGTGCCTGTCCTGCGGTTCCTGCGCAACTCAGTGCCCCGCTGAAGCGATCGACATGGGTGACCTGCACTACGTTATCGACCAGGACAAGTGCCTGGAGTGCGGCGCCTGCGCGGCTCAGTGCCCTGCTGACGCAATCGTTCAGGAGTAAGGGTGCAAAGAACACGGGACGGTCTGTGCCGTTCCGTGTTCTTTATTTCTGCTTTTTTCGGGGCGGCGCTGCCGTCCCGCTTTTCGTATTCATCGTTTGAAGGAGGTCATGGCATGGCGGAGTTTTGCGAGCTTTGGCAGGGCGGACCGCGCTTTGCGCAGGCGTGGCATTTCAAGCTCGGCACGGACTGCGTTCTGCTGGCGGACTTTGTGAACGCCGCGTCCGCGCGGCGCGGCATCGACCTTGGCTGCGCGTCGGGCGCAATATCGCTGCTGCTGCTCGTGCGCTCGCCCAAGCTGCACATGACGGGGCTGGAGCTTGTGCCGCAGGCGGCGGCGCTCGCGCGGGAGAACATGGCGGAAAACGCGCTGACGGAGCGCGCGGACATGGTCTGCGGCGACATACGCCGCGTGAGGGAGCTTTTCCCCGCCGCTTCCTTCGACCTCGCCGCGGCAAACCCGCCGTATTTCCCCGTCGGGTGCGGCAAAGCCCCCGCCGCCGCGGAACGCGCCGCCGCCCGCGGGGAGACGAGCTGCACCCTTGACGATATATGCGCCGCGGCGCAGTGGCTTCTGCGCACGGGCGGCAGTCTCTCACTCGTCCACCGTCCGGAGCGGCTGGGCGAGGTGTTCGCGTGCATGGGCGCGCACGGCATGAAGCCCAAGCGCCTGCGCTGCGTGCAGCAGCGCGCGGAAAGCGCTCCGTCGCTCGTGCTCGTCGAGGGGCGGCGCGGCGGCAGACCTGGGCTGAGGATAGAGCCGCCGCTCATCCTCACCGATCCCGACGGCGGCGAATCCGCCGAGTACCGGCGCATATACCGACGTTAGCGCGTTCAGATGTTTATTTACCATACCGGTATGAATAATAATGCACATCGGCGGTTTCCGGAAGCATTACCGGTAATTGCGGCGCTCCCCGTGAGGAAGCGCCGCAAAGCGCAAAAGCCACCCTGCCGATACGTCAGCTCCGGCAGAGCGGCTTTTCAGATTTTCTGTTCGATTGCTATAGGCGGATTCGCTCAGACGATCTCCTGAAGCTTCTTGACGCACTCAGGGCAGACAAATCTTCCCTTGTAGGGGAGGATCTCTTTTACGCTGTCGCAGAACACGCAGGCTGCCTGATACTTGTGAAGAATAATGTCCTCTCCTTCAACATATATCTCTAATGCATCCTTTTCCGCGATGTCGAGCGTGCGGCGCATCTCTATGGGAAGGACAATACGACCGAGCTCATCAACTTTACGCACAATACCGGTAGATTTCATCTTTCTACGCTCCTTTTCTTGATGCAAAATTTGGTATTCGCGATCTCTCTCCTTAGATCCGCTTTACCTGCCTCTGATTATAGCATGAAATCTCATCCAGTCAACTAATTTTTCCTAGTTTAGTCGCAGAATTAACATTTTATTCATTTTGCCGACGTTTTTCGACGCCGGATTCGGTTGTTTTGCCATGTCATTCTCTTACATTCTCGCTTTTCTCTTCATTATTCCCTGTATTTCCCTGTTTTTCTCTCCCCTTCCGGACGGGAACGCCCTGCTCGACGGGGCGCAGGCGGCGGTGGAGTTCGTCGTCTCCGTCAGCGGCAGCCTCTGCTTTTGGAGCGCCGTGATGGAGCTGGCGGAGCGCGCCGGAGCGGACGGAGTTCTCGCGCGCGCCCTGCGCCGCCCTCTGCGCCTGCTCTTCCCGTGCGCCGCGGATAAGCCGGAGGTCATGGCGGCGCTGACGGAAAACGCCGCGGCGAACCTCATGGGGCTCGGCAACGCCGCAACTCCGGCTGGCATACGCGCCGCGCAGGGGATGCAGCGCCTCTCCCCCGACGGCAGCGCCACGGACGAGCTGTGCCTGCTGGCGGTGGTGAACACCGCCTCGCTCCAGCTTATCCCCTCGACGGTCGCCGCCGTGCGCGCGTCCTGCGGCGCACAGACGCCGTTCGACATTCTGCCCGCGGTGTGGCTGTGCTCGCTCATATCACTGGCGGCGGGGCTGGGCGCGGCGGCGGCGCTGAGGCGGACATGGCGATGAGCCGTATGCTCTCGCTGCTGCCGGCGCTCATCACGGCGGCGGTCGTGCTCGCGGCGGCGCTGAACGGCGTGAACATAATGGACGCGATGACCGCCGGCGCGCGGCGCGGACTGAAGACCGCGGCGGATATGCTGCCCGCGCTGACGGTGCTCTTCGCCGCGATCTATCTTCTGCGCGCCTCCGCCCTGCCGGAGCTGCTCGCGCGCGCCGCCTCGCCGCTCCTCTCGCGCCTCGGCATACCGGAGGAGACCGCGCTCATCCTGCTGCTGCGCCCGCTGTCCGGCTCGGGTGCGCTGGGCGCGGCGGCGGAGATAATGCAGCGCTGCGGCGCGGACTCGCTCCCCGGGCGCACCGCCGCCGTCATGCTCTCCTCGAGCGAAACGACGTTTTACGTCATCGCCGTGTACTTCGGCGCGGCGCGTGTGCGCTCGACACGCTGGGCGATACCGGCGGCGCTCCTCGCCGACGCGGCTGGCTTCCTCTCTGCGGCGTGGATATGCCGCGCGCTGTGGGGCTGACGCATTTGATCGGAGCTTCCCAAAATTATTAACTTTTGCAACTTGCACTTGTATTATTATAAGAATGACTGTATAATATCAATGCTTCAAATTTTGAAAGATACATTCGCGCGCTTTGCCGCGCACATATACGGAGGAGAGAGAAATGAGCAAGTACAAGCGCCGCTTCGGCGACCGCAAGGATGGGCGGCTTCTGCGTTCCCTGCCCGCCTTTGCCAAATTCATGCCTTACATAATGCCCGCGCGCAACGACGCCTGCAACCAGTACGAGGAGAGCTTCGAGGTCTCGGTGCTCGACCGCCGTCTGCGCCAGCTTCGCGTCGCGGGGTACAAGGGCATCGGTATTCTGCACTTCATCATCGCCGCCTATATCCGCGGCATATCCATGCTGCCGGGCATCAACCGCTTCGTCGTCGGGCGGCGCATCTACGCGAGGGATACTATCGAGATCGTCATGACCGTCAAGCGCGCGCTCACCGTTGACGCGACGGAGACCACCATCAAGGTCGTCTTTGAGCCGACGGACACCATCTTCGACGTTTACCGCAAGATGAACGAGAAGATAGACGAGATAAAGACCTCCGAGGGCAGCAACAACACCGAGGACGTGGCGGAGTCGCTGTGCAAGGCGCCGCGCTGGCTGCTGCGCTTCGCGCTGACCATCCTGCGCATAATGGACTACTTCGGCTGGCTGCCGCAGAGCCTTGTGGATGCAAGCCCGTTCCACGGCTCGATGATCATCACCGACGTCGGCTCTCTGCGCATAGGACCCATATATCACCATATCTACAACTTCGGCACGCTGCCGGTGTTCGTTGCGTTCGGCTCGAAGCGCCACGCCTACGAGATCGACCGCCACGGTCAAGTCGTCGATCACAAGTATGTGGACTGCAAGTTCGTCATGGACGAGCGCACCGTTGACGGGCACTATTACGCCCAGTTCCTTCAGGCGATCCGCTATCTCTTCCAGCACCCCGAGATCCTTGAAGCGCCCCCCACGCGGGTCGTCGAGGACGTGTACTGAGCTATCCGCAAATATGCTTCAAGCCCGCAGGCGCAACGCCCGCGGGCTTATTTGTCATGGTCTATTCGCTCACCCTATGTCTATTCGCTCTCCGGCTCGTCCGTCAGGATATTCACCGCCGTCTGCGTTCCCTTGAGCGCGTGGGTCACGGCGCTCTCCATGGGCGCGTCGATATTGACGGTCGTGAGCGCGGACAGCTCGGCAAGCTCGCTCCAGTCGAGCGTCTCCCCGCTGGATATGAGCGTGAGCGTCGTCAGGCTGTCAAAATCCGAGATGTTCGCCGCAGAGTCGAGGGTGCAGCGCGTGAGCGAGAGGCTCGTAATGGCGGATTCCTTGTCGAAGCTCTTGAAGAAGCTGCCGTGCAGGTCGCAGTCCGTGAAGCGCACATCCGTCAGCGAGCTCATGCGCAGCACGGTTTTCATCTCCGCCGCCGTGCAGTTGGCGAGCGATACCGAGCTCAGCTTCGTCAGCGGCTTGAGCGGTGCGAAGTCCGTGACCGCCGCGCCGTCAAGGTCTAAAAGGCGCAGATCGAGGCATTGGCGTATGTCGCCCAGGTCCGTCACGGGGCACTGCGCCGCGCGCAGCTCCCGCAGCTTCGTCAGCCGCCCCACGCCCTCCAGCGAGGTCACGCGGCTGCCGCTTATGTCCAGATACTGCACGTTGAGCGCAGGCAGAGTGGCAAGGGTGCTGAGGCTCTGTCCGTTTATGTGCAGCGTTTTCAGCCCCGTGAAATATTTCAGATCGCTCAGATCGCGCAGCTCCGTCCCCTCCGGAACGATGCGGTGCGCGTTCTCCCGCGTCACATCGCCGCCGAAATAAAAGCTCGCGCCCATGATGCGAAGCTCCGTGAGCGAGGCGAGGTCGGACACGTATATATCCCCCTCGGCAACGCCCGTATACTCGCGCGCGATGCTCTCAAACGTCTCGCTTGAAAACTCCGCCCTCGACGACATGGGCAGAAGCTGCGCGTCCTGCGTGTTCAGCCTTACCATCACGCGCTCCGTCAGCCCTGTGAAATGCCCGACTATCCCCAGCGTCACCGCCGCCGCGAGCACGAGCAGCGCAAGCGCCAGCGCCGTTATGCGTCCGGCGGTCCACTTCCTTTTCTTCGCTCTCTCCGGCGCGGGGGCTTTTTCCGCCCGTGTGCTCTCGCGGGCTTTGCTCTTTCTCTCTCTGCGCTCCTCGCGCTCCGCCTCCCGTTCAGCCTTCAGCCGTTCGCTCTCCGCCTTTTTCGCGTCGGGCTTCCTCTCCGGCTTCGTTTCGGTCTCCGGCACGGCGTTTATCGGCGCGGCGGCTGCCGTCTCCCCCGCTCCGCCGTTCTCCGCAAGCCCCTCCGAGCCGAGCAGCGGCGGCGCGGTGTAAAGCCTCTCATAAAACAGCTTTTCCGGCATGCTGTATTTCATCAGCGCGAAGATATTGCCTATCTGCATCTCCATGCCGGGGGTCATCACCGTCTCCTCAAGGAAGATGTTGATGACCTTTATGCGCTTCATGAGCGCATAGTGCATCTCGCGCCGGCAGTTGTCGGAGCGCATATACGCCCCCGATATGAACGCGAGCATGAGGTTCGCGCCGCTAAGGTGCTCGGCGATGCACTCCGGCCACTCGCTGCCGACCTCTATCCCCTCGTCATACCACAGCCTGTACCCCCGCCGGTGCATATCGGTGATGACCTCCATCACGTCCCTGGAGTCGGCATGGGCATAGCTGACGAATATATAGGGTTTGCCGCCCTCATACGGTGTGAAAAAACTCAAGCTCTCTCTACCTCTTCTCTGACCTCCGCCGCCCTTGCAGCGGCGCGGACGCGCTCGGCTGCCTCCCGCTCCGCCGCGAGAAGCGCCTGCGCTTCCTCCAGCAGCACCCTGCCCGCCGGCGTCAGCTCCTCCACGCGGTTATGGCGCACCACGAGCGGCACGCCAAGCTCCCGTTCGAGCGACGACACTGCGCGGCTGACCGTGGAGTGGCTGATGTACTTCTCCCTCGCCGCCGCGCTGTAGCTTTTCCGGCGCGCGACGGCGACGAATATGGCAAGCTCACCAAGCTCCATATCAGTAGTTGAACATATACGGCAGAAGCTGCGAGAGCTTGTAGCTGACATAGCGCTCGCCAGCCTTGGCGCATAGCACCTCCAGCTCCGGCGAAAATTCGGCAAGAAACTGCCGGCACGCGCCGCACGGGGTGGGCCAGTTTTCGCTGTCGGCATAGATGGCGATGCGGCGGAAGCTGCGATGCCCCTCGCTGACCGCCTTGACGCAGGCGGTGCGCTCGGCGCAGATGGTGCTGCCGAGGGCGGCGTTTTCCACGTTGCACCCGGTGAACACCGTTCCGTCGTCGCACTCCAGCGCCGCGCCGACGGAAAAGCGCGAATATGGAACATAGGCGTTCAGCGACGCCTTCTTTGCCATGGACACAAGCTCTCTGTCAGTCATAGTGATGACCTCCCTTTCATTTATTTTATTTTCAAAACACGTGGCTTCAAATAATGTCAGTCCTCTACAAACTCCCAGTTGACGAAGTTGTACAGCGGGTTGCCGAAGTTCGCATCTATGCCCTTGACGACGCCGCGGTGGCAGATTATCTGCTGCTTTTCAAAGCCGATGGGGATGAGCATGGCGTTGAGGCTGACAAGCTCCGCAAGCTGCTGATACGCTGCGGCGCGCTCCATATCGGTCGCGGCGAGGTACGCCTTTATGTACTGCTCATAGCTGATGTCGGTGGAGTTTGAATAGTTGAGGTTGCTTTTCTCGTTGTCCTTGGAGCGCACCTGCATAAGCTCCGTAAGGTCAAAGTCGTTGCGCAGGCGTATCTCGCCGTAGTAGAGGTCGTAGTTGCCCTCCTCTATCGCCGTCATATAATCGTCCCAGCTCATCTCGGACACGTTGACCGTGATGCCGATAGAGTCCATATCCTCCGCAAAGCGGCGCACAACGCCGGTCTTGGCGGAGCTGTCGGAGCAGACAACGAAATTCAGCTCGACCTTCTGCGGCGAGCCGGACATATACTCCAGCCGCCCGTCCTCGTCATAGTCCTTCACGCCCGCGTTGTCCAGAACGGCAAGGCAGGTCGCCAGATCGTAGCCGAGCGAGTTTGCAAGCTCGGTGGGGTAAATATCGCAGGTGGGGTACATCGCCACGGGCGAGGCGACGCCGTTGCCGTGCAGCAGCGTCACGAGGTTCTCCCTGTCGAACGCGAAGTTGAGCGCGTAGCGGAAGTTGCTGTATCTGCCGAGCGCGCCCGCCTCGTTGACGACGACATAGTGCATATTCGTCGTGGCGTAGGTGTGTATCTCGTTGGTGCTTGCATAGCCGAGGTTGGTGTAGCTTGAGGGGTCGTTGATGACGACGTCGATGAGCGAGGACTCGAATGCGTCCAGAGCGCTCTGCGCGTCAGTGTATTCCTTTATGTAGATAACGTCGAGCGGATGCGTAATGTCCTCCTTATGCGTCACCTGCACGCCGAGCGCGTCGTCGCTGCCGCCGTCGTCCTCCGCTGTCACCTCGATGGGATAGCCGATGTACCCCTCATACGCGAGAAGTCGGGTGTGATCCTCGCTGTACATATACGGCCCGCTGCCCATGGGGTAATCGTCGCCATACGTGCCGTACTGCACCACCGGAATGTTCAGCAGCTTCGGAAGCTGCGAGTCGCCGATGCCGAGGGAGACATAGAGCGTGTACTCGTCATAGGATGCGCCCTGATAGCTCGCAAAGCGCCCCTTGAAGCGGTCGGCGGTGACGGCGCGGTCGAGCGAGTAGCGCAGATCCTTTGCCGTGACCGGCGTGCCGTCGTGGAAGGTGTGCCCCTGATCGACGGTGAACGTCCAGTATGTATAGTCCTCGTTCGACGACCAGTCGATAATGAGGTTTTTGATGATGTTGAAGTCGTTGTCTATCTCGACCATGTTCTCGTACACCAGCGCGCAGATGAGCTGGTTGGAGCGGTTCGTGGCGATCATGGGGTTGAAGCTGCGCTTGGAGTTTGAGTTGAGGGAGAACACGTCGTCCTCCGCCGCGGAGCGCTCCACATCCTTGCCGCCGGAGGAGGTCGGGATGGTGTCATAGGTCAGCGCCGCGCCCGATTCGCTGCACGCGGTGCAGCCGAAAAGCAGCGCCAGCGCGCACAGGGCGCACAGTGTTTTCTTCAGCTTGCCTGTCATTCGCTTCCCCCCCCCCGCTCATTCCAGCACTATCGCCGCGGCGATAGTGCCGCGCTTTTGGGCGTGTCTCTGCGTATACCGGTGTGACCAGTATTTGTCATGGCTGCACATCGTGCACTCCGCCGACACGTCGATGTTCTCCTCCGGTATGCCAAGCTGCACTAGCCGGCGGGCGTTCGCCGCGCGCAGATCCACGAGGTATTTCCCGTCTCCGCGCCGGTCGAAGAGCCCCGCCGTGTCGCCGGAGAGATATTTTTCTATCGCGGCGGGCACATCGCCGTCCGTCTCGAAGCAGCAGCGCCCTATCGCCGCGCCCATCGCCGCGCGGACACTCTCTTTCTTTGCGCCCAGAGCGCACATTTTTTCAACCGTCACGCCGAGTATGTCCATAACGGAGCTGCGCCAGCCGCAGTGCACCGCCGCTATCACCCCGTGCTCCGCATCGCACAGCAGCGCCGGAACGCAGTCGGCGACAAAGCACATTATCGGCACGCCGCGCTCCGCCGTGACAAGCCCGTCCGCGTCATACGGCGTGCGCGTGCCGAGCACGTGCCTGTCGGCGCTTGATGCGACGCGCACCTCGCTGCCGTGCACCTGCCGCGTCACGACGCAGTCGTTTTTGCCCGCGCCCATCAAGGCGGCGACGCGGCGGAAATTCTCCTCCACGTTCGTCTGCGGATCGCCCCTGCCCGAGCCGAGGTTGAGACTGGCAAAGTCCCCCTTGCTCACGCCGCCATAGCGCGTGGTGAACGCATGGCGCGCGGCGATGAGCGTGGATCTCATATATACAAGACCGTTTTCGTTTTCTTCGATAAATGCCATAGCTTTTCCTTAGTCGTTTACTCGTTGCGCCCGCAGCATTCCTTGTATTTCAGCCGTCTGCTGCCGTCGGGCTTCATCTTTCCGCAGGGGCAGGGATCGTTGCGTCCGGGCTTCGGCGCTTTTTTGACCGGCTTTTTCTTCACCGGCTCGCCGCCGACGTTTGCGGAGGCGTTTTTCGCCACCGCCCTGCGCTCCACGGGCTGCGCCGTGCGTATCTGCACGGTGTAGAGTCGGCGCACCGTCTCCTCGCGGATGCCGTGCACCATGCCCTCGAACATCTCGTAGCCCTCCTGCTTATAAGCGTCGATGGGCTTTACCGAGCCGTACCCGCGCAGACCTATCCCGCGCTTGAGCTCGCTCATCGCGTCGATGTGATCCATCCAGTATTCGTCCACGACGCGCAGCATTATCACCCGCTCTATCTCGCGCATGAGCGGCGCGCCGTTCATTCCCTGACCGAACGCCTTCTCGCGCAGGGCGTAGACCTTCTCCGCCAGCTCCTGCACGCGCTCGGTGACGCTCTCCGGCTTTGCAAAGCCGCCAAAGTCCTCTATCCTCACAGCTCCTCGCGGCATGAAGAGCTTTTCAAACGGCTGCAGGGCGCTGTCAAGCTGCTGCTGGCTCTCCGCCGCCGCGCCGCCGAGCCCGTCGAGCACGGTGGACTGTACAAACTCCCTGACCATGCCCATTATCTGCTCGTGTATATCCTCCCCGTCGAGCACCTTGCGCCGCTCGCCGTAGATGATGTTGCGCTGCTTGTTCATAACGTCGTCGTATTCCAGCACGCTCTTGCGGGTCTGGAAGTTGCGGCTCTCGACGGTCTTCTGCGCCTGCTCTATCGCGCTGGAGAGCATCTTGTGGTCGAGCGGGGTGTCCTCATCGACGTTGAGCGCCTCCATCATACTCATGATGCGCTCCGAGCCGAAAAGGCGCATGATGTCGTCCGTCATGGCGAGGAAGAAGCGGCTCTCGCCGGGGTCGCCCTGTCGTCCGGCGCGTCCGCGAAGCTGGTTGTCGATGCGGCGGGATTCGTGCCGCTCCGTGCCGAGGATGAAAAGCCCCCCTGCCGCCTTGACCCTTTCCGCCTCCTCGCCCGTGACCGCCCTGTGCGCGGCGAGCCTGTCGGCAAACATCTCACGCGCGCGGAGAATGTCCTCGTCGTCCGTGTCGGCGTAGCCGGTCGCCTCGGCAATGACGGCGTCGTCAAATCCGGCTTTTCGCAGGTCGGTCTTGGCAAGAAACTCCGCATTGCCGCCGAGGACGATGTCCGTGCCGCGCCCGGCCATGTTCGTCGCAATCGTCACCGCGCCCAGCTTGCCCGCCTGCGCGACGATCTCCGCCTCCTTTTCATGGTACTTCGCGTTGAGCACCGTGTGCGGTATGCCGCGCCGCTTGAGGAGCGAGGATATATACTCGCTCTTTTCTATCGACACCGTGCCCACGAGCACCGGCTGCCCCTTCTCGTGGCAGGCGGCGATCTGCTCTATGATGGCGCGGTTTTTGCCCGCCTCGTTTTTGTATACGACGTCGGGGTCGTCTATGCGGATGACGGGCTTATTCGTGGGTATCTCGATTATGTCCAGCTTGTATATCGCCTCGAACTCCTCGCTCTCGGTGACGGCGGTGCCCGTCATGCCGGAGAGCTTGCCGTAGAGGCGGAAGTAATTTTGAAACGTGATGGTGGCGAGGGTCTTGTTCTCCTTCTGCACGTCCACGTGCTCCTTCGCCTCTATCGCCTGGTGCAGCCCCTCGGAGTAGCGCCGCCCGAGCATCAGACGCCCCGTGAACTCGTCCACGATGATTATCTCGCCGTCCTTGACGATATAGTCGATGTCGCGCTTCATGACGCCGTGCGCCTTGAGCGCCTGGTTTATGTGGTGGGCAAGCGTGGCGTTTTCGATGTCGGCGAGGTTTTGAAGTCCGAACGCCTGCTCCGCCTTGGCGACGCCGCGCGCGGTGAGCGTGGCGGTCTTTGCCTTCTCGTCCACGACGTAGTCTGCGTCGAGATCCTCGCTCTCCTCCTCCTTCTCGTCCACCGTGGCGTATACCACCCTTTTCAGACGGCGCACAAAGTCGTCCGCCCGGCGGTAGAGGTCGGTGCTCTCATCGCCCTGTCCAGAGATGATGAGCGGCGTTCTCGCCTCGTCGATGAGGATGGAGTCCACCTCGTCCACGATGGCAAAGGCGTGCCCGCGCTGCACCATCTGCTCCTTATAGAGCGCCATATTGTCGCGCAGGTAGTCGAAGCCCATCTCGTTATTCGTGCCGTAGGTGATGTCGCAGTTATATGCCGCGCGGCGCTCGTCGGGCGTGAGATCGTGCACGATGAGCCCCACGGAAAGCCCCATGAAGCGGTGCACCTTGCCCATCCACTCGCTGTCGCGCTTGGCAAGGTAGTCGTTGACCGTGACGATATGCACGCCCTCTCCCGTGAGCGCGTTGAGGTACGCGGGCAGCACGGCGACAAGGGTCTTGCCCTCGCCGGTCTTCATCTCGGCGATGCGCCCCTGATGCAGCACTATGCCGCCGATGAGCTGCACCCGAAACGGCTTCATCCCCAACACGCGCCACGCCGCCTCGCGCACGGCGGCGAACGCCTCGGGCAGTATGTCGTCCGTCGTCTCGCCGTCGGCAAGACGCGCCTTGAACTCGTCTGTCTTGGCGCGAAGCTGCGCATCCGTCAGCGCGGCGTACTCGCCGTCCAGCTTCTCTATGGCGTCCGCTATCGGGTAGAGCCTTTTCAGCTCCCTGTCGGAGTAGCTGCCGAATAATTTATCGAATAATCCCATGATATTGACCTTTCGTGGATGTAATTGATGATAGCTGTACAAGGTAATATTGTAGCACAAGTTTATGAATAAAAAAAGTATAATTTTGTTGTGTTCGCGTCTTGCGTGTGATAAAATGTGTTCTCGTAAAATACAGAATAAAATGGGGGAGAGTTGGGATTTTATGAGTGCTCTCGGCTTTGACAACGACAGGTATGTGAAGCTGCAATCGCAGAATATCCGCGACAGGATCTCGAAATTCGGCGGCAAGCTGTATCTTGAGTTCGGCGGCAAGCTCTTTGACGATTACCACGCCTCGCGCGTGCTGCCGGGCTTCCACCCCGACAGCAAGGTACGTATGCTCCTCGAAATGCGCGACGTGGCGGAGATCGTCATCGCCATCTCCGCCGACGATATAGAGCGCAGCAAGCACCGCGGAGACCTCGGCATCACCTATGACGACGACACCCTGCGCCTTATCGACGCATTCCGCGGCATAGGGCTTTATTTCGGCAGTGTCGTGATAACGCATTTTCGCGGTCAGACAGTGGCGGAGCAGTTCCAGAAGCGGCTGGAGAGTCTCGGCGTCCGCGTCTACCGCCATTACATAATCCCCGATTATCCCCATAACGTCTCCCTCATCGTCTCGGACGAGGGCTTCGGCAGAAATGATTATATCGAGACCTCGCGCAGTCTCGTCGTCGTCACCGCCCCGGGACCCGGCAGCGGCAAGATGGCGACCTGCCTCAGCCAGCTCTACCATGAGCACCGGCGCGGCGTGAACGCGGGCTACGCCAAGTTTGAGACCTTCCCCGTGTGGAATCTCCCCCTGAAGCATCCGGTCAACCTCGCCTACGAGGCGGCGACCGCCGATCTGGACGACGTGAACATGATAGACCCCTTCCACCTCGAAGCCTACGGGCAGACCACGGTCAACTACAACCGCGACGTGGAGATCTTCCCCGTGCTCGAGGCGATGTTCAGGCGTATGTACGGCGAAAGCCCGTATAAAAGCCCCACGGACATGGGCGTGAACATGATAGGGTACTGCATTTCCGACGATGCGGTATGCTGCGCCGCGGCAAAGCAGGAGATCATCCGCCGGTACTATGCCGCGGCGTGCGCTGCGCATCAGGGGCTGTCCGAGCCGGGCGAGGCACGGCGCATCGAGCTTTTGATGAGCACCGCCGGAATATCGCCGGACGACCGCCCCGTCGTCGCGGCGGCGCTCGCGCGCGCGGAGGAGACGAGCGCGCCCGCCGTGTCCATTGAGCTGCCGTGCGGCAGGATAATCACCGGCAAGACCTCCTCCCTCTTAGGTCCGGCGTCCGCGTGCCTGATGAACGCGCTGAAGGCGCTCGCCGGAATAGACAAGAAGATGCTGCTCATCCCGCCGAGCATTATAGAGCCCATACAGCACCTCAAGGTCGAGCATATGGGCAACCATAACCCCCGGCTGCACACGGACGAGCTTTTGATAGCGCTTGCTATCTGCGCCGTCACCAACCCCATCGCGGGCTACGCCATCGATCAGCTCGGCAAGCTGCGCGGCTGCGAGGCGCACTCCACGGTCATCCTCTCTCATGTAGATCTCGACCAGTTCAAAAAGCTCGGCATAAACATGACCTGCGAGCCGCGCTATCAGGTCAAAAAGCTGTATCATAAGTAAAAAGTCAAGGACGGTGTAGATAATGCTTGTTCAGCTTGTCGGTTTGTTCGTCATTGAAGGGCTCAGTCTCTTAGGCATATCCTGCTTCAGGCTCAAAAATGAATATGTCATTCCCATCACCTGTATGTCCATTGGCGCGCTGCTTTTCCTCTTCGGCACGGCGGGGATTTTGCGCGCTGGCGTATATGCGCTGCTCGCGCTGAGCGCGGCATCCGTCGCCTTTTCCGTGTGGATCTGCGTCCGGCGCGGGTCGTGGCGCGAGACGGCGGGGAATCTCTTCACCCCCGCTGCCGTGCTCTTTGTCGCCGCGTACCTTATCGCGGGGTTTTTCTGCTCCGGTTGGCTGGCGCACTCATGGGATGAGTTTTCCCACTGGGCGGACATCGTCAAAGCTATGTGCTATGTAAATGACTTTGGCACAAATCCCGCCGCACATAGCTTATTTCAGAGCTATCCGCCCGCAATGGCGCTGTTTCAGTATCTTTTCCAAGTCCTCTACCAGCTTCTCGGCGTTCCGGACGGGTTTTCCGAATGGCGGCTGCTTTTCGCCTATCAGGTCTATGTCGCCGCGCTGCTTGTGCCGTTTTTGTCTATTGGGATTTCCGTGCGCAGCTCCGCTCTAAGGCGCATTCTCATTTCGGCGTTCCGCGCTGTTATTGTTCTCTTTTCGCTCACATTCTTCGATCTCTCATCGATTTTTGACAATCTTTATATCGACAGCTTTGTCGGCATTGCCGCCGCGACAGCCGTCGTCCATTCTATTGTTTGGCAAGAGAGAGAGAGAGAGAGAGATGCGTTTACCGGAATTTGGCGGTATTTCTCACATGCTTCACGCTCGTTCTCTCGAAGGACGTCGGTCTTCTGTTTGCGCTCTTCGCCGTTATTCTCAACGGCGTCACCCATATCCGCGTCCGGCGCTCCGCCGCGCCTGACGGTATAAAACCGCGCTTTGACCGGCGCGAGCTTTGCTTCTGGCTGCTGTCTGCCATGTGCATAGCCGTGCCTAAGCTCCTGTGGAAGCTCAATATATGGCTCGACCATGCATATGTTTCTTTCAGCGATCCATATGACTTTGGTGTCCTTATCAAGGTGCTTTCGGGCAATGACTTTAGTTATCATAGCCAGATAATGCCAAAGTTTCTTGCCGAACTCACAGGCGGTGGAATACGGGTCGGTGCTTATTTCATGACATATGCAGCCGTGCTGTTTCTGCTGCTCACCTGCTCTTTCTCCGTAACGATGTATATGCAAAAAAGCCCGTCCACCTACAGAAAAACCGCGAGCAAGCCTACCTGTGCGTACTTTGTTATCCTCGCCGTAATGCTCTTAGTGTACCTTTTCGGGCTTATCGTCACCTATATGTTCAAATTCTCCGAGTATGAAGCTCTCAGACTTGCCAGCATGTCACGGTATGTAGGCATTCCGGTCGCTTGCCTGTGGCTGACTTTTGTTCTTGGCTATCTCTGCTCCGCAAGCGACATCCAAGCCAGTGTTCTTCATTTTGTCATTTTCTCCGCTTTTGTCATTGCCTGTTCAGACGCATCTGCTCTCCAAAAATATTTCAGCAAGCAAAACGTTTATATCTCCTATATCACACGGTGGGAATATGATTCATCCTCGCAAAATATAAAAAATGCCATCGGTGAACGTGACACAAAAATATACTTGATTGTACAGGAAAGCTCCGGTTATGAAAAGTTGGTCATGAGGTATGAGCTCCGCCCATATGAGATAAATGAGGGATCTACATGGAGCATCGGTGAAAAGCCGTTTTATGACGGTGATGACTATACGCAAATCATCACTCCAGAGGATTGGGAAGCCGAGGTTCTCGACGGGTACGACTATGTGTACCTCTTCTACGTGAACGACTATTTCCGCAAAACGTACTCCGATTTCTTCTGCGGCGACATCGAGGAGCAAGCCCTCTACGCCGTTGACCGCTCGGCGGGGGTGTGCCATATCGTGGAATGCTCTCAGGGCGCGGAGCTCTCCGCGCCCTGAGCAAATCCGTAATTATATTTTGATCTCACACCAGCGCGATGCTCCACGCTATCAGTAGCTGTGCGGCGTAGTACGCGGCGTGGACGGCAATGTTCATGCCGGTCGTTCTCCTGCTGCCGTAGCAGTACGCGCAGAGTATGCAGTCGCTCACGGAAAAGCACACGCCCGCTGCGGCGAACATCAGCGTTCCCGCGCTGAACGAGCGCACCGCCGCCACGCACGCCGTCGCGCCCATGAACACCACCAGCGCGATGTACGCCGCCGCGCACGGCGTGAGCCTGCCCGCGTTGACCCTCCTGCAATGACCGTAGATGAGCGCCGCGGCATAGCCTATGACAAACACCGGCAGCGCGGAGCTTATCCGCGCGCCGGACAGCGAGGTCAGCGCCCATATGTACAGCACGTGCCCCGCCGCGAACGCCGCCGCACCGGCGGAAAAATACTCGTCATGCCGCGCCGGACGCAGAAAGCGCAGCGCCAGCAGCTCATCCCCCGCAAGCCCGAGGAAAAGCCCGATGCATACGCGCCTGGCATAGTCCTGCTGCACAGCTCCGCGCGCCATCAGCAGCCCCAGCGCCACAAAGCACAGCCCCGCCGCGCCCTTGAGCCGGAACGCGCGGTCATACTCGTTTCGTTCATACGCCATGAGAAAGCTCCTGCCGAGCAAGGCGCACCCCGCCGTCAGCGCAAGAGCGCAGATCACCGTGACAGTATCAGGCATTCTCTTCCCTCCGTATCGCGCCGTGAAGCGCGTTAACTCCTTTACTTCAGCTCCGAGTATAACAGCCTGTGAACAAATTGTAAACAACAAAAATTTGTTCTAATTCAACCAAGCACTGAAACCTTTTTTCTCTTTCAGCGTCAGAATAATACTTGCATAAATAATCTTAACGGAGGAACGGACATGAAAAAGACCTTCAACATTCTCCTTGCGCTCGTGATGCTGCTGTCGCTCGCCGCGTGCGGCGCGTCCAGCCCCGTCGCGGCGATCAGCCGCTCCGCGGACTACCAGACAACCGCAGCGGCGCCCATGGAAGCACCGGCAGAAGAATATGTCTACTTCAGCGATGAAGCCGCTGCGGACTACGACTACGGAGGGCTCGCCATGAATGCCCCCGCGCCCGAGAGCGCCGCCGGAGGCGGAGACGCCCTGCCGGAGGTGGATCCGGACAAGATAATCTACTCCGCCGACGCGACCGTCGAGACCACGGACTTTGACGCCACGCTCGCGGGCGTGACAAAGCTCGTCGAGCAGCACAAGGGCTGGATCGAGTCGAGCAGCATCAACGGCGCAAACTACTACAGCCGCTCGCGCGGCAGCACGAGCTCCCGCTCCGCAAGCTACACCATCCGCATCCCCAGCGCGAGCTTCGCCGACGTTATGGGCAGTCTCTCCACGCTCGGCAACGTGCCGTATACCCACACCTACACCGACAATGTCACCAGCCAGTATTACGACACCGCCGCGCGCCTGACCGCGTATCAGACGCAGGAGGCGCGGCTGCTGGAGATGATGGAGAAAGCGGAGACCGTGGAGGACGTGATAAAGATAGAGGAAAAGCTCACGGAGCTTCGCTATCAGATAGAGTCGCTGCAATCCACGCTGAAAAACTGGGATCGTCAGGTCAGCTACAGCACGGTATATCTCAGCGTTGAGGAGGTCGCCGCGTACACGCCAGAGACCCCCGCGGCAAGTCCCGGCTACGGTCAGCGGCTCATGAACGCACTGCGCGGCAGTCTGCGCGACATCGGGAGCTTCTTCAGTGAGCTTCTCATCTGGCTCGTCGGCGCGCTGCCGGTGCTGCTCGTCCTCGCCGCTGTGGTGGTCGCGGGCGTGGGCGTGGGCAGGTCAGTGCGCAGAAAGCGCCGCACAAGGAGCGCCGAAAGCCCCGCCGCAAAGCCCGACGGCACAAAGGACGAATAGCTCTCTCGCATAGAAAACGCACCCTCGGAATTATCCGGGGGTGCGTGTTTTTTCGGCTGTACGGTTATCAGCTCTGCGCGGCTGCCTGCGCGGGGGCGGTGTCCTCGCCCTGCGCCTCTGTCGGCTGCCCTATCATATTCTCGGGGATAAAGACGCGGAGGTTCTGCTCGGAGAGGCTGATGAAGTTGTTGTTCTCATCGACAATGATGTCGAGCTTATAGTCGTATTCGCCGTCGTTGAATTTCAGCGTGGACGCGCTCGTCATCGTCCATGTGAGGGCGTACTCCCCGCCGTTGAACACCTCAACGCCGGTGCCGTCGCCCTTGAGGATAAGGGTGTTGGAGGGGTTGCTCTGCTCGGCGAGCTGTATACCGACGAAGAGCTGCTCAATGGTCTTGGGGTCGCCGCGGACATACCATGTGTCGTTCTTATAGTCATACGCCTTGAACTCATCAAGGAACGCTATGTCTATCCCGCTCTCGTTCTCTGCCGCCTCCTCGTCAACGAGGTGGTTGTCGTCGGTCATGCCGCACACGACGGACTTGACCACCTGCCCCGCCTCAACCTTGAAATAGGCAAGACCGATGCTGCTGTTGTCGGCTTTCTCAAAATAGATGTAGTTGTCGCCGCGGATGCCGTTGGCATACCATGCGTCACCCGTGTGCGCGTTGTTCATCGCCTGCCCGACGTCGAGCGTGGAGGGGTTGACGTTCGCCTCCGGCTTGAGCTTGCTGACGTCGGCGATGGTCTCTCCGGCGGTCTCCTCAAGCTTGCCCGTGCCGACGGCGTTGGGGTCGCCGGAGGGGGCGGTCGCGCCGCTGCTGCCGCAGGCGGCAAAGCAAAGCGCCATGGCGACCGCAAGCATCAATGCGATAGTTTTTTTCATTTATATATTCTCCTTTCGGTATCCCGACTTTGTCGGGCGTGCGAGGTCAAATGGAATAAATATTATACATATTTGATTTTACCACACTTGTTTCCTTTTTGGAACAGTTTTTCGCAAATTTACATAATATTTTTATTTTACCCTCTCTCCCCCGACAAAGACCGCCTCCAGCTCGAGGTTTTCCCCGACGATGAGAAGGTCCGCCAGCTTGCCCTCCGCGAGCGAGCCTATCGTGTCGAAGCGCCCGACGGAGCGCGCGGGCGCTTCCGTGAGCGCGTATACCGCGTCCTCCAGCGGTATGCCGAACGCCACAACGTTGCGCAGCTCCTGCATGAGGTTTGTGGACGAGCCGGCGATCGTCCCGTCGTAGAGCGTCGCCTTCCCGTCGCGCATGACTATCGGCTGTCCGCCGAGCTCGTACTCCCCGTCCGGCATACCCGCGCAGCGCAGGGAGTCGCTGATGACAACGAGCCCTTTGCCGAACATACGGTACACGGCGTTTATGACCGCCGGATGAATGTGGAAGCCGTCGCAGATAAGCTCGACCGACGCGCCCGCCATGAGCGCCGCGCCGATAAGACCGGGCTTTCTGTGGTGCAGCGGCTCCATGCCGTTGAAAAGGTGCGTAACGTGCGTCGCGCCCGCGTCAAAGCCCGCCATCGCCTGCTCGTAATTCGCGGTGCTGTGCCCGAGGGAGACGGCGCACACCTCGGATGCGCGGCGGATGAAGTCCGTCGCGCCGTCCAGCTCCGGCGCGACGGTGATGAGCCGCACCTGACCGCCGGAGGCGTCGTTTATCCGTTGGAACATATCAAAGTCCGGCGCGTGGAGGTTGTCCGGATTCTGTGCGCCGCGCTTGGCGTAGGAGATGAACGGACCTTCAAGGTGTATGCCCGCTATCCGCGCGCCCCGCTCCGGGCGGGTAAAATCGCGCACACACTGCGCGGCGCGTATAAGCTCCGGCTCCTTGAGCGTCATTGTCGTCGGGCAAAAGCTCGTCACGCCGTTCGCCGCGTAGTATTCGCTGAGCCGTCTCAGCCCCTCGCCGTCGCCGTCGCTCGCGTCCGCGCCTACCGCGCCGTGCGTGTGCACATCGACAAGCCCGGGGATGATGTACGCGCCGTGAACGTCCTGCCCGTCCGTGCCGTCAAAGCCGCGTATCTCCGCGCCGAAGTCCAGCCCGCCGTGAACGAAGCGCCCGTTCCGGTATACCCTTGCATTGCATAGCTTCATTTTCCGCATCCTCCCGAAAAAATGTATTCAGATTTTTTTATCCAATATAAGCCTGTATATCGCGTCGGCAACGCCGCACTCGTCGTTGGAGAGCGTCAGCGCGTCCGCGGCGTCCTTCACCTGCGGCAGGGCGTTTGCCATGGCGATGCCGCACCCTGCGGCGAGGAGCATATCCGTGTCGTTCGAGCTGTCGCCGATGGCGACGGCGTCCGCCATATCCATGCCGAGATGGCGGCAGAGCGCCGCCAGCCCGTTGCCCTTGCCCGCCGTGCGGTAGTTGACTTCTATATTGTTTTTGACGGAGGTCGAAAACAAAAGTTCCGGAAACGCCGCCGGCAGACGCGCCAGCTCCATGTCGCGCTCGGCGGTGTCGGCGTAGTACGCCTGCAGCTTCTGCACGTCCTCGCCCTTTTCCCGCAGATAAGCCTTCAGCTCCGGCACGGGAACGCGCAGGGTCTTCAAAAGGTGCAGTATCCCGGGGTCTTGTATGTACTCCTCCGCCCTGTCGTACATCGACCGCGTCATATAGCCGCGCCCGTTTTGATAGCAGTCATAGAGCGCGGGCTTGCCGTCCATGTATTCATAGAATTTCAGCGCCGTCTCCAGCGGCACCTCCGCCCGATGGATGACGGCGTTCTCCGCCGCGTCGCAGACATACGCGCCGTTTATGCATATGTAGTAGCGCATGAACGGCAGCTCGCGCAGCGCCTTGGGTATGCCGTCGTATATCCGCCCCGTCGCGGGCACTGTGTATATCCCGCGCTCCGCCGCGGCGGCGAGCGCGGCAAGGTTTTTCTCCGGCACGTTCTTTGCCGTGTCGAGAAACGTTCCGTCCAGATCGAAAGCTATCAGCCGGCAGTTCAACTTTGTTTTCCCTCCCTGTCGTTTCACCCTTGATTATGCCCTAAAACCGTCGCTTTGGCAAGTGGTATTTCAACCGGCGCTGAATAAACTGCACAAAAATAATATATTGCCTTGCGCAGACATTGACGCAAGTGTATAATAAGCTGAAAAGAAACAGGAGGTCGATATGATGACGCTTCAGGAAAAAGCAAGACAGCTCCGGCTGGACACTATAAAGGAGCTGTACGAGGCTCAGTCCGGACACCCGGGCGGATCTCTTTCGTGCATGGACATCCTCGTGGCTCTCTATTACAATGTGATGAACATTCGCCCCGATGAGCCGCACTGGGAGGAGCGCGACAGGTTCGTGATGAGCAAGGGGCACTGCTGTCCGGCGCTGTACGCGGTGCTTGCGGACAGGGGGTACTTCGACAAGGCGGAGCTGGCGATGCTCAGAAAGCTCGGCAGTCATTTGCAGGGGCATCCCGATATGCGCAAGACCCCCGGCGTGGACGCGAACACCGGCTCGCTCGGTCAGGGCGTCGCCATTGCGATGGGCATGGCGCTCGCGGCAAAGCACGGCGGCAGGGACTACCGCGTGTTCACGCTCATCGGCGACGGCGAGGCGCAGGAGGGGCTGGTATGGGAGGCTTCCATGGCAAGCGCACACTATAAGCTCGACAATTTCACGGTCATTCTCGACCACAACGGGCTTCAGATAGACGGCAGGAACGACGACGTTATGAGTCTGGGCGACGTATGCACGAAGTTCAGGGCGTTCGGGTTCGACGTCGTCAGCGTCAACGGGCACGATATAGCCGCCGTCACCGCCGCGCTTGAAGCGCCCTCCGTGACCGGCAAGCCGAAATTCGTCTGCTGCGAGACGGTGAAGGGCAAGGGCGTTTCGTTCATGGAGAACAACGCCGCCTGGCACGGCGCGACCATCAAGACTGCGGACTATGAAGCCGCGATAAAGGAACTGGAGGTGCACTGATGGGCAAATCGACAAGAGAAGCATACGGCGAGGCTCTGGCGGCGCTGGGCAGGGAGAACGAAAAGATTGTCGTCATGGATGCCGACCTCGCGGGCGCGACAAAGACGGGCACCTTCAAGAAGGCTTTTCCCGACAGGTTCTTCGATTTCGGCATCGCCGAGGCTGACATGATCTGCGCCGCCGCAGGGTTCGCCTTCTCCGGCTATGTGCCGTTCGCCAGCACCTTTGCCATCTTCGGCGCGGGCAGGGCGTTTGAGCAGATAAGAAACTCCGTCGCCTACCCCTGCGCGAACGTGAAGCTTGCGTTCACACACGCGGGGCTTGCCGTCGGCGAGGACGGCGGCTCTCATCAGGCGCTTGAGGACGTTGCGCTCATGCGCGAGCTGCCCGGCATGACGGTGTTCTCCCCGTGCGACGCCGCCGAGACGCACAAGGCGGTGCGCGCCGCGGCGGAGCTGGAAGGTCCGGTGTTCATCCGCCTGACCCGTCCGGGCACGGACGACGTCACGGATGAGAGCACCCCGTTTATCCCCGGCAAGGCGCTCGTCCTGCGCGAGGGCGCGGACGCGGCGATATTCGCCACCGGTCTCATGGTCACGCGCGCGCTCGCCGCGGCGGACATTCTCGCCGCCGAGGGCATAAGCGCCGCCGTCGTGGATTTTCACACGATAAAGCCCATTGACGAGCAGTGCATCCTCTCCTACAACGCCAAGGCGCGCGCCATCGTCACTGCGGAGGATCACTTCATCACCGGCGGTCTCGGCTCCGCCGTGGCGGAGGTCATCGCGGGCAAGTCCGGCGCGAGGTTTGACCGCGTCGGCGTCAATGACCGCTTCGGTCAGTCCGGCTCTCCGGCGGAGCTCTACAAGGAGTACGGTCTCACCGCCGAGCATATCGCCGCAAAGGTCAGGGCGCTGGTGTAAAATATAGCAGCAAAAAAGGGGTCGTCCCGCTGAAGTGACCCCAAAAAGTTAGACAATATTTCGAAGTAAAAATTGTTCAAGCAGCCGAAAGGGCTTGCTGTCTGT